>JBOHUQ010000122.1:0-3054 GCA_050734495.1 Candidatus Dormibacteraceae bacterium | reverse complement strand
GTTATGTTGGGCTCACCACCGCAGCCTGCCTGGCCGACCTGGGAAACGATGTCGTCGTGGTCGATACCAACCGCGAGAAGATCGCCCAGCTCAAGGGCCATCACGTTCCCTTTTTCGAACCGGGGATGAACGAGCTCGTCGAGCGGAACGCCAGGGCCGGCCGGCTTCGATTCACGACGGCTTATGAGGATGCAGTACCCGGCGCCGAGTACGCGATCATCGCGGTCAGCACACCCGAAGGGGAAGGCGGCGAGGCCGACCTCTCCTACGTCGAGGCGGCGGCGACATCGATCGCGAATTGCATGGACGGGCCCCTGGTGGTTGTCAACAAGTCGACGGTGCCGCCACTCACCGGCGACATGGTCTCGACGGTGCTGCACAAGCCGAACCGCGGTCATTCGGCCGCGGTGGTGTCGAATCCAGAGTTTCTGCGCGAGGGCTCGGCGATCCATGACTTCATGCATCCGGATCGCGTTGTCATCGGCAGCCACGACCGGGCGGCGGCGGAAAAGGTCGCGCTTCTGTACGGACCGCTCGAGGCCCCGATCCTGATCACGCCCAATATCTACACCGCCGAGATGGTGAAGTACGCGTCCAACGCGTTTCTGGCTGCTCGCATCTCGTTCATCAATGAGATCGCGGTCATCTGCGAACGCGTCGACGCCGACGCCAAGCTCGTGGCGGAGGGCATGGGGCTCGACAAGCGCATCGGGCCGAGCTTCCTCGAGGCGGGCATCGGGTACGGGGGCTCTTGCTTTCCAAAAGACGTGAAGGCGCTTGCGGCGCTGGCCGAGCGATTCGACTATCACCCCGAGCTCCTGCATGCGGTCATGGACATCAACCGCGACCAACGTATGCTCGTCATCGACAAGCTGCGGGAATGCCTCGAGGAGCTGCCCGGACGCGTGGTCGGCCTTTTTGGACTGGCGTTCAAGCCAAACACTGATGACCTTCGCGAGGCGCCGAGCATCGATATCGCCAGGGTGCTGCTCGCGGCGGGAGCGGCGGTGCGCGCGTACGACCCCGCGGCGATGGAAGGCTCGCGCCGCATTCTGCCTGACATCGAGTACATGGATGGCGCTTACGAGACGGCCGCCGGGGCGGATGCGGTGGTCGTCATAACGGAGTGGAACGAGTTCCGCTACCTCGACCTCGGCCGCGTCAAGGAATCGATGAGGAAACCGGTGATGATCGACGGCCGCAACATCTATGACCCCGCCGTGATGCGCGGCCATGGGTTCACCTATCGAGGAATCGGCCGTGGCTGACGTCGTCAAACCTCGAGCTGTGGTCTCCGGTGGGGCAGGTTTCATCGGATCTCATCTGTGCGAGGCGCTGCTCGATAAGGGCATGCGTGTCCTTGCCCTCGACAATCTGCTCACCGGCTCGCGCGAGAACCTGCGAGCGCTCGAAACCCGTCCCGAATTTGAGTTCAAGCAGGCCGACGTCAACCACGGAATTTTCGTAGGCGGAGACGTCCGGTACGTGCTGCACTTCGCCTCGCCTGCCTCGCCGCCCCAGTACGACGCAAATCCGATTCATACCCTGAAGGTGGGCACGCTCGGCACGATGAACATGCTGGGTCTGGCGCGCGCCAAGGGCGCGACCTTCCTGCTTGCTTCGACGTCCGAGGTCTATGGCGACCCGCTCGTGCATCCGCAGCCCGAGTCCTACTGGGGCAATGTGAATCCGATCGGTCCGCGCGGCTGCTACGACGAGGCGAAGCGCTGTGCCGAAGCGTTCGCCATGGCCTACCACAGGGCGCACGACGTGGACACCAGGATCATCCGCATCTTCAACACGCACGGCCCCCGCATGCAGGTCCTCGACGGCCGCGCGGTTCCCAACTTCATGGCCCAGGCGATCAGGGGCGACCCGATCACGGTGTACGGCGACGGTTCTCAGACGCGCAGCCTGTGCTACGTCTCCGACCTCGTGCGTGGCGTGCTCGCCGTGCTCGAGCACGGCGACGAGATGCCGGTCAATCTGGGCAACCCCAGCGAGTTGACGGTGCTTCAGCTGGCCGAGACGATCGTCCGGCTCGCCGGCTCGAAGAGTGAGATCGTCCACCGCGACCTGCCGGTCGACGACCCAAAGCAGCGCCGTCCGGACATCACGCGCGCGCGAACCATGTTCGGCTGGGAACCCGGGGTGGCGCTCGAGGACGGTCTTGCCCGGACCCTGGAATACTTCCGCTCGGTCGTATGAGCACGCCCGAGGAGCTGAAGCGGTACGTCCGCGACGTTCCCGACTTTCCGCAGCCTGGAATCATCTTTCGCGACATCACCCCACTGCTGGGCCGGAAGGAGCTCTTCCGCGAGGTCGTCAGCATGATGTCGAAGCGCTGGAGTGACGCGCCGCCCGACCTGGTCGCCGCGATCGAGGCCCGCGGTTTCATCCCCGGCGCCGCGATTGCGGTCAAGCTCAAGGCTGGCTTCGTCCCGATCCGCAAGGTCGGAAAGCTGCCCTGGGAAACGATCAGCGACGCTTACGAGCTCGAGTACGGCGCCAACGAGCTCCAGGTGCACTCGGACGCCGTCGAGCCCGGCCAGAAGGTGCTGATCGTCGATGATGTACTGGCGACGGGTGGCACCGCGGCCGCCGCTGTCAGGTTGATTCGCAAGCTCGGCGGCGAGGTGATCGGCGTGCAGGTTCTCATCGAGCTCGAGGCCCTGGGCGGCCGAAAGCTCCTCGAGGGCGTCGAGGTAATCAGCGAGATCGTGTATTGATGAGATGACAAGAGATTTGAAAGTCAGCGCAAAAGGCAGCGACGTCAAAGACCAGAACCTGGCCTCCCAGGGCCAGGACCTGATCGACTGGGCGGCGCGCGAGATGCCGGTCTTGACATTGATCCGCGCGCGATTCGCGAAGGAGCTTCCGCTCCAAGGACTGAAGCTCGCCGCATGCCTGCACGTGACCAGCGAGACCGCCAACCTGATGCTGACGCTCAAGGCCGGCGGCGCCGACGTCGCCCTGTGCGCGTCCAACCCGCTTTCCACCAACGATGCCGTCGCCGCCGCGCTTGCATCACAACATGCGATCAAGACGTACGCG
>JBOHUQ010000121.1:0-2325 GCA_050734495.1 Candidatus Dormibacteraceae bacterium | reverse complement strand
GTCCACGTCGATGTCTGGGGCGGCGTTTGCTGCACGGAGGGTGCCGGCGGGGTCGGGGAGGGGGCAGGCGGGGTTGGGAGGGGTGCCGGCGCGGGAGGCGCGGCCGCGGGTGGGTTGGTGCTCATCGATGGCGCGGGCGGGACCGATTCAAAGGGTGAGCGGGTGCCCGCCGGGGTAAACGGTGAGGGGGTCGCAGGCGGGGTATATGGCGAGGGAGTTGGTGGGAACGTCTCGCGCGCCGGCGCGGGCGGGTTCGTCGTCTGGGGCGACGGCGCGGGCGGCGCCGCAGGCACGGGAGCGGGCGGCACTGGGGGGGCCGGGGGGGCCGGCGCGGGTGGCTCGAAAGGGGCTGGAGTCCTCGGCGGGGCCTCCGACCACGTGGGGATGGGCCGAGGCTCTGCCGGCGGTGGCTGAGGCGCGGGAGGCTCGGGCGGCTTCGGCGCTGGGGCGTAGGTCGGAGCCGGGATCGACGGATAGGTCTGCATCGATCGCGGCGGCGCGTCATACGACGCCGGCGCCCTGACCGGCGTCTCGTCTCGAGGGGCGGGCGGCGTGAGGGGGACCTGGGCAGGGGGAGCCGCCGCGGGGGCGGGCTCTTTCGGCAGGAAGGTGGAGATGTCGGGCGTCTCGCGCCCACTCGCCCGTGTCGCCAGCTCGGCCTGGGCGGCGATCGAGCGATCCGAGGCGAGCAGGGCGGCAGCCATCTCGCGCAAGGCGCCTTGAGCGCGGTCGGCGGCCGGTCCCATCGCCCCGCTTGCCATGGATCGCATGGTGACCACGAGGCCGGGGGGGACGTTCGGCGGCGCGGGCGCCCCCGCGGGGTCGACTCCGAAAGCAGCGCACACCGCCATCCCGCTCGACCGCACATCGGCTCGGAGGTCGCTCTGGGACGGCGCGCCTCTGACGGCCGCGGCGGGATGCCCCGCGAGCCTCACCTCGCCGTTGCCGGTGATCCGAATTGCGGTGGCGCCGAAACCGCCCATGGCGATGCCCGCCTCGTGCAGCGCCGCGACGCCGGAGAGGACGGCCGCGCCGAGGGCTGCGGCAGCGGGCGGAGTAAGCGGACCGCGTGACAGCAGCGTCGAGAGCGGTGTCCCCTCGTTCGGCTCGACCGCGACCCAGATCCCGTTCGGATCGGTTCCCCAGGCGAGAACTGGTGAAAGCGCAGGGTGACGGTGCTCAGCGAGCCTTTGGATACGGGGAACCGCCGCTGCAGCTTCTGCCGGAGGCACGGGAATCTCGTGGACCACGGCCGGTTTGCCGTTTTTGAGCACGGCCTTCCATCCCTGGCCGGCTCCAGGCGCCACGAGTTCGATCAGCTTCGGCTTTGGCTCGCTCTCCGCCATCACGGGTGCATGGTACCGTTACGGACCGTGGCATACGTCATCGTCCAGCCGTGCGTCGGCGTCAAGGACGCCTCATGCGTGGAGGTCTGTCCCGTGGATTGCATTCACACCGACGACGCAGCGACCATGTATTACATCGACCCTGACGAGTGCATCGATTGCGGCGCATGCGTGGACCCTTGTCCTGTCGACGCCATCTTTCCCGAGGACGAGGTTCCAGAACAGTGGCGCGATTTCATCAAGATCAACGCCGACTATTTCCAAAACCGTTAGGTCCTGATTGTTGGGTCGGCATTCGGTCACACTCATTCCCGGCGATGGCGTCGGACCTGAGATCTGCGATGCGACAGTTCGAGTCCTCGAATCCACCGGGGTTGAGTTCGACTGGGACGTCCAACAGGCCGGCGAGGCTGCGATCGCCGAATTCGGAACTCCGCTTCCAGAGCATGTGCTCGCTTCGATTCGAAAGAACAAGGTCGCCCTCAAAGGTCCTATAACGACGCCGGTCGGCAGCGGGTTTCGAAGCGTGAACGTGGCGCTCCGCCAGGAGCTCGACCTCTTCGCGCTGGTCCGGCCGGTGAAGGCCTACAAGGGCGCGCGGAACCTGCGCGACGACCTCGACTTCGTCATCGTTCGCGAGAACACCGAGGACATTTACGCCGGGCTCGAGTTCGAGCTGGGCTCGCCCGACTGCGAACACCTGATCACCGAAATTTCAGGGCTGCTCAAGAAAAAGATCCGGCCCGACAGCGGCCTCTCGATCAAACCGATCTCCGTGAGCGGGACCAAGCGGATCGTGGAGTTCGCTTTCGACTACGCCCGCAAGAACAGGCGGCGCAAGGTCACCGCGGTGCACAAGGCGAACATAATGAAGCACACCGACGGCCTTTTCTTGAAGGTCGCGCGGCAGGTGGCGGAGAAGAATTCCGACATCGAGTTCGAGGACCGGATCGTCGACAACATGTGCATGCAGCTGGTG
>JBOHUQ010000120.1:0-21737 GCA_050734495.1 Candidatus Dormibacteraceae bacterium | reverse complement strand
GTTCGTCTTCGTCGTCCAGATCATCGTGTACGCCGGCGCGGTCATGGTCCTGTTCCTGTTCGTGATCGCGCTGTTCGGTCCCACCCGAGAGCTGGCGAAGACGCAGCTTCGGTTCCAGTCCGCGCTCTCCGCCCTGTTCGTCCTCGCAATGCTCGGACTGATCTACGCGATGCTGCAGGGAATTCAGTACCGCCAGCCGGACAGCGGAACCGACCTGTCCAGCTTCGGCACAGTGCAGGCGATCGCGGTTGGACTCTTCACCACCTACCTCTATCCGTTCGAGCTGACCTCGATCCTCCTGCTGGTGGCCGCGATCGGCGCCATCTATCTGAGCCGCAAGAAGATCGACGACAGGTGAGCACACTCGACATCGGTGGATCGCAGCTGGACGCCTCGTGGTTCCTGCTCCTGGGCGGCATTCTCTTCACCATCGGCACGGTCGGCGTGCTGGTGCGGCGCAACCCCCTGGTCGTCCTCATCTCGATCGAGCTGATGCTCAACGCGGTCAACCTCACGCTGATCGTCTTCTCGCGTCAGCTGCAGAACATGGAGGGCCAACTGTTCGCTCTGATGTCGATGACGGTCGCAGCCGCGGAGGCGGTGGTCGGGCTCGCGATCCTGGTCGACATCTTCCACGTGCGTGACGTCGAGGACATCGACGAGCTCAGCGAGCTGAAAGGATGAGCACGAGCCAGCTCGCGCTTGCGGTCTTGCTCTTCCCAGTCGCCGGCGCAATCCTGCTCGCGGGCCGAGGCTGGCGACTGCCACGCATCGTGACCGTGATCGTCGGACCTGGCGTCGTCTGGGCCTCGTTCGCCGCCACGCTCGCCCTGTTCTTCGGCCAGTCGAACGGCGACTTCACCTACTGGACGTGGATCAAGAGCGGCTCGTTCGAGGTGCCCTTCAACCTGCTGGTGGACAACCTCTCGAAATTCATGTGCCTGGTCATCGCCGGCGTGGGCGCGCTGATCATCACCTACTCGGTCGGCTACATGGAGCACGAAGACGATCCCAGCTACGCGCGCTTCTTCACCTACATGGACGTCTTCATCTTCTCGATGCTGCTGCTCGTCCTGGCCGGAAACTTCGTCTTCCTGATCGTCGGCTGGGCCATGGTCGGACTGAGCTCGTACCTCCTGATCGGCTTCTGGTACCAGCGCCGCTCGGCGGTGCTCGCGGCACGCAAGGCATTCGTGATGAACGTGATCGGCGACGCCGGCATGATCCTGGGCACGTTCGTCATCTTCGTGATGTTCCACTCCGTGACCTTCGCCAAGGTCTTTCAGGAAATCACCAATCCCAACTACTGCGCTCCAGGTGCGATCTGTGCCTTGCCTTTCCGCATCGTTCATGACGGCCCGGGCCTCGAGCTCGCCGCATTTCTGCTCCTCGTCGGCGCAATCACAAAGTCCGCCCAACTGCCGCTCCACACCTGGCTCCCCGACGCCATGGAGGGCCCCACTCCGGTCAGCGCCCTGATCCACGCCGCGACCATGGTCACCGCCGGCGTGTACCTGATCGGCCGCATGCACCCGATCTACGACATCGCCACCTACGCCCACGGAACTGTGGCGATCATCGGCGCGGTCACCGCCCTGTTTGCGGCCACGATCGCCATCGTCCAGACCGACATCAAGCGCGTGCTCGCCTACTCGACGATGAGCCAGATCGGCTACATGTTCCTAGCCGTCGGCATTGGCGCCTACGCGGCGGGTTTCTTCCATCTCCTCGCCCACGCCTTCTTCAAGGCCCTGCTCTTCATGGCCGCCGGCAACGTCATCCATGCCATGCACGACGAGCAGGACATGCGCAAGTACGGCGGCCTCTTCCGCCAACTCCCGCGCACGTCGTGGTCGTTCCTCATAGGTTCGCTGGCGCTCGTGGGGGTGATCCCGCTGGTCGGTTTCTTCTCGAAGGAGCAGATCCTCGGCGCCGCATTCGCCAAGCCCGACGACTCCCTCGCGCTCGCTGTCTGGGTCGTAGGAGCCGTGACGGCGCTGATCACGGGCTTCTACACCGGGCGGATGTGGTGGATGGCCTTCGGCGGCAAGCCGTCGCCAGAGCGCCCCGTCGCGGTGCCGCACGAAGCGCGCCTGGTCATGATGGTCCCGGTCCTGATCTTGGCCACTCTCTCGGTGGTCGGTGGGTTCATCCAAACGAGAGCTCTGGGCATCGGCCCGTCGCAGGTCTCCGACTTCCTCGCCTCGTCAGTCGGTCAGGTCGGGTGGGGGGAAACCGGCGGCGCCGTGATCGTCGGGCTCGCGACCATGATCCTGGCCGCGCTGCTGTTCCTCGCCGCGTACCGCTGGTACGTCGCCAGGACCTGGACGCCGTGGAGCTCCCGGTTCCCCTGGGCGCAACGCCTGCTCGAGCGGAAGTACTACTTCGACGAGATCTACGACGCAGCGATCGTGCGCCCGATGGACCGTATCGCGGACATCGGGCTGCGTGACATCGAGGAGCCCGTGCTCGACGGCGCGGTCGCCGGCACCGGTCACGCCGCCGTCGCGGGCGCGAGCAGCCTCAGCCTGACCCAGAGCGGCTACTTCCGCAACTACGTGCTCGTCTTCGTGGGCGGTGCGGTGGTGGCGGCCGTGCTGCTCCTCATCAGGGCAAGCTCATGACCCTGACCGTCATCTGGCTGCTTCCGATGGTCGGCTCGGTGCTCATCGCGTTCATGCCGCCGCGCTTGGCCAAGTGGTCCGGCGTGCTGGTGGCGCTCGCCGCGCTCGCGGTGGCGGCGGAGGTCGCGTTCACGTTCGCACCCGGGTATCGCGGCTACCAGTACTCGGAGGCGCTGCCGTGGATCCCGCAGCTGAGCATCTTCTACCGGCTCGGCATCGACGGAATCAGCCTCTGGCTCGTCGTTCTGAACGCGTTCCTCACCGTGATCGCGATCCTCGCGACGCCCATCACGACCCGGCACCTGAATCGCTTCGTGGCGCTGATGCTCGCCATGTCCGCCGGGCTCGCGGGAGTGTTCCTGGCGACCGACCTCGTCCTCTTCTACGTGTTCTGGGAGGCGATGCTCATCCCGGCCTACTTCCTGCTGTGGCTCTTCGGCGAGGGTGACCGGCCTGGGCGCGCGGCGCTGAAGTTCGTGCTGTACACGCTGGCCGGATCGCTCTTGATGCTGGTCGGGGTGATCGGCGAGTACGTCGCCACGGGCAGGCAGACCTTCGACCTGTCGACCCTCGCCACGCTCGCCCCCTCACCCTCCATCCAGTTCGCTCTGTTCTTCGTCTTCGCGCTCGCCTTTGCGATCAAAACCCCGCTGTTCCCGTTCCACAGCTGGCTTCCGGACGCGTACAACGCGGCGCCCACGCCGATGCTGCTCATCTTCGCCGGCGTGATGGGCAAGGCGGGTGCATACGGCTTCCTGCGCATCGCGATCCCGCTGTTCCCGGAACCCGTGGGCTGGTGGGACTGGCGCTGGGTCGTCCCCGTCCTGGCGGTGGCGGCGATCATCTGGGGCGCGCTGATGGCGATCGCCCAGCGCGACATGAAGCTGCTGGTCGCCTACTCGAGTGTGAGCCACATGGGATTCATCGTCCTGGGCATCTTCGCGTACAACGTTCAGGGCCAGCAGGGGGCGATCCTGCAGATGGTCAATCACGGAATCATCATCTCGGCGCTCTTCCTCATCGTCGCGTGGATCTCCGATCGCACCGGGACGCGCGACCGCTCGGCGATGGCCGGGCTGGCCGCGCGGATGCCGGTGATGGCGGGCGTCTTCGTCGTCGTGACCCTCGCCGCGCTTGGCCTGCCGGGCCTCAACAGCTTCGTCGGGGAGCTCATGACGCTGCTCGGCGCGTGGCAGCGGGCGCCTGTGCTCGCGGTCTTCGGCGCCCTGGGCCTTGTGCTGGCGCCCGTCTACATGCTGCGGTTGTTCCAGGGCGCGATGCAGGGACCGCCGGCCGGACCGGTGCCCAAATCCGACCTCTGCGCCGGCCAGCTGCTCCTGCTCGGTCCACTGGTGGTCCTGATGTTCGCGATCGGGCTCGACCCGAACGTGCTCACGAACCTGATGACGTCGCTCGGCCAGGCAGGGCTCGCGCGGTGATCCCTCTGGCCGCCGCCGACCTCACCTACACGTGGTCGCAGGCGCTGGCCGACCTGGGCCAGGTCGCGGCGATCGTCACGCTGACCGGCTTCTTGCTGTTCGCGATCGTGGTCGATCTCGTGCTGCCCAAGTCGCGCCGGGGCGGAGCGGTCGCCATCACCGCGGTGACCGGTTTCGCGTTCGCCCTGGCGGCCGCCGCCATTCACTGGGTGTTCGGGCAGGGAGGCTCTGCGTACCACGGATTTGCGACGGGCGACACCTTTGCGCTGTTCTTCGAGGTCCTGTTCGCGACCCTCGGAATCCTCACAGTCGCCCTATCGCACTCGTACCTGAACAAACGTGGGCTCCTCGAGTCGGAGTTCCACATCCTGATCATGGCCGCGGTGATCGGGATGATGGTGCTGGGTGCGGCGACCTCGCTGGTCACCGTATTCCTCGGGCTGGAGCTGCTCTCGATCGCGCTCTACATCGCCTGCGGCTTCGTGCGCACGGACAGCCGCTCCCAGGAATCGGCCGCCAAATACCTGCTCGTCGGCGGGTTCGCGAGCGCGTTCGTCCTGTACGGCATGGCCTTGATTTACGGGGGCGCGGGTACCACCGTCATTCCCGAGATCGCCCAACGCCTCGACGCGTCGTCATCGAGCAATCCACTGATCCTCCTGGGCATCGTGCTGATGGGCGTCGGCTTCGCATTCAAGGTGTCCGCGGCGCCATTCCACATGTGGACGCCGGACGTCTACCAGGGCGCCCCGCTCCCCGTGACTGCGTTCATGTCCGTCGGGACCAAGGCTGCCGCATTCGCGATGATCGTGCGGGTTTTCGCGGGCGGCCTCCCCCACCTCGCGCCGGAATGGCAGGCGCTCCTGGCCTTCGTTGCCGCGACGAGCATGGTGGTCGGCAACCTCATGGCCATCGCGCAGACGAGCCTCAAGCGCCTGCTCGCTTATTCCGGCGTTGCGCAGGCCGGCTACATCCTCATCGGAGTGATCGCAGGGGGCCAGAGCGGCCTGGCGGCCGTCCTCTACTACCTGTTCGTCTACATGTTCATGAACTTCGGTGCGTTCGCCGTGATCACGCTGCTCGCCAGCCCGGACGGCGACCGCGATCGGTTCTCAGACCTCGAGGGGCTGGCAAGGCGCAACCCGGTGATGGCCGTTTTGATGTCGATCTTCATGCTGTCACTCGCGGGTTTCCCGCCCACGGTGGGTTTTTTCGGCAAGCTGTTTCTGTTCACCGCCGGAGTGAGCGCCGGGTATACGTGGCTGGTGGTGCTGGCGGTGATCATGAGCGTCGTCTCGGTCTTCTATTACGTGCGCGTGCTGCTGCCCGTGTGGTCGCCCTCGGCCCGGACGGACGGGGTGCCCGCCTCGATCAGCAGCCGGGGCGTGCTGTGGCTGAGCGGCATCGCATCGGTGGCCCTGGGCGTGTACCCGACCACCGTCCTCCTGCTCGGCCAGCTGGGCGCCACCCCGATCAGCGGACCCTGAGGATCTGAGCCAGGGCAGCGTTCAGATTCCGGACCGCGACTGCCCCCCGTCCACCGCGATGCATGCGCCGTTGACCAGGCTCGCCTGCATCGAGCAGAGAAATGCCACGACGCTGGCGACCTCGTCCACCGTGCCGAAGCGGCCCAGGGGCATGTCTTGCCGGACGAAGTCCGCCATTCCTTGCGGGTCCGATTTCTGCCGCCGGTCCCAACCACCGCCCGGCCACAGGATGGAGCCAGGGGCGATCGCATTCACCGTCACGCCCTTACCGGCCACCTCGCGCGCCAGCGATTTGACGAAGCTGTTCTCGGCCGCCTTCGCCGCGTTGTAGGCCGGCGCCCCGCCGGTCTCCCGTCCCCAGACCGACGTGATTGCGACGACTCGCCCCCATCCTCGCTCGAGCATGCCGGGCAGCACGAGCTGGGTCATCCGCACGCTGACCCCGACGTTGCCGGCGAACGCGCTCTCGAACTCCTGCGGACCGCTGTCGCTCCACGAGCTGCCCGCGCGAAGTCCGAGGTTGTTGATCAGGATGTCGATTGGTCCCAGCCCTTCCAGGGTCTCGGCGACCGCATGCCGCGCGCCCTCCGCGGTCATCAGGTCGGCCACGATGCCAAACCCGTCCAGCGACGCGGCTGTCCGCTTGACGTCGGCCTCGGTCCGAGCGGCGATCGCGACGCGAGCGCCTTCGGAAGCCAGCGCCTGGGCGATGCCGAGCCCGATCCCGCGCGTGCTCGCCGTGACGAGCGCAACCTTGCCCGCAATCCCCAGGTCCACCTCAGGCATCCTAATGAGGTGCTGCCGCCGGGAGCTGTCAACGAGGGACCGCCGGTCACCCCACGCCCGTCGGCGACCGTGCTGCTGGTGCGCGGCCGCGATCCCTGGGAGCTGCTGCTGGTACACCGCCCCGGCGGAGCTGACTTCGCAGCCGGCGCATATGTGTTTCCGGGCGGCACGGTGCACGCCGGCGACATGGGCTGGGGCGACGAGATCCGGATGGCGGCGGTCCGAGAGGTTTTCGAAGAGGTCGGCATCCTGCTCGCGCGCCGCGGACGCCGCTTTGCGCGCCAGGCCGAGAGCGATGGCGTGCGCTCCATCGTGGAAGGCGGCAAGAGCTTTGGCGCGGCCCTGCGCGAGCTGCGCCTCGAGCCGGCGCTCGACACCCTCGTGATGTTCGCGCGCTGGATCACGCCGTCGCAGCTGCGGCGGAGGTTCGATGCGCGTTTTTTTCTGGCCCGCCTTCCTTCCGGCCAGGAGGTGCGGCCTCAGGAGGGCGAGGTGACGGACTGGCTGTGGAGCTCGCCTGCGAGTGCCCTGGCCAGTCCCGAGATCACGCTGGTCTACGCGACACGGTCGGTTCTCGAGTCGGTGGCGCGGGCCAAGGATGCAGCGACGTTGTTCTCGCGAGCGCGCCGGCTGAAAGAGATTCCCACTGTTGAGCCGAGGATGATTCAGACAGAAAACGGCTGGGAGATCGTGCGCGACTGAGTGGACTGTAACGGC
Source organism: Candidatus Dormibacteraceae bacterium (assembly GCA_050734495.1). Lineage (GTDB taxonomy): Bacteria > Chloroflexota > Dormibacteria > Dormibacterales > Dormibacteraceae > Palsa-870. The sequence goes on along the minus strand of JBOHUQ010000120.1, from coordinate 14,684 downwards.
CAGAGCTGGAGCAGGCTGCAGGCTCGAAGACCGGCGTTCCAGGCGGCCGGTGCCAAGGCGCGGGTGGCGAGAGGAGGATGGCATCTATCGATGCCGGACGACGATCGCCGGAACCCGCAACGCCGGCATCAGCGCCCGCAGGGCGCCCGGCCGTCTGGGACGTCGGATGCTCCAGATCTGGCTGGTACGGTCCGCTTAGCGCCAGCTGTCGCGCCAGCGGTTGTATTGGACGACCTCGACCCCCGCCTGGCGGAGCACGTTCAGGCCGGCCGGGTCGCGGTACGCCTGGCGGTAGTAGACGCGCCCGACGTTGGCGTTGATGATCATCTTGGCGCACATCACGCACGGCGAGGCGCTGACGAACATCACCTTGCCCGGCAGCTGGGCACCAGCCTTGATCAGGGCGTTTTGCTCGCTGTGGAGGCAGCCGCAGTTTCCCGGCTCTGACGAGTCGCACCGATTGGGAAGACCCCTGGCGTTGCCGTTGTAGCCGATGCCGAGCACCTGCGTAAGGTCGGATGTCGTGATCACGCTGCCCACCTGGAGGCGGGCGCAGGTCGACCGCTTGGCCAGCTCTTCGGCCATGCGCATGTAGACCTCTTCCAGGGGGATGCGGTCGGGCGCCTGGTGGGGTTCAGATGCGGGTTCTTGGGCGGCCATTTTCATCAGGTTAACAGTCTTGTCTATACCCATTTCGCGGACTACAATGCGCAAGATGTCGGTGCTCGAACTCTTGTTCGCGCTTCTGCTGGTATGCCTCCTGGCTGTCATGGCCGGCGTGGCCTTCCTGGTGTGGAACCTGGTCCGCCGGGCGGACGGGCAATCGCGCGACGTCGCCGAGCTCAAGCTCCGGCTCGAGGCCGGCGGGCAGGCCCAGGGCACGCAGGCCGCCGAGCTCCGGGAGCGCCTGGCCCAGACCCAATCGGTCGTCGAAGGCCTCCGCTCGGCGCTCTCCGCGCGCCAGCCGGTCGAGGACGAGGCGCGGGCCAGCCTGCGGAGGCTCGAGAGCGTGATCGCCGGCAGCTCCACGCGTGGCGCGGCGGGCGAGAACATCCTCGAGGAGGCGCTCCGGCACCTTCCGCCAGAGATGCTCCAGCGCAACGTCTGGGTCGGTGGCAAGGTCGTCGAGCTCGCCCTGCGCCTGCCCGGCGGCAAGCTGCTGCCCATGGACTCGAAGTGGGTCTCCAGCGGGGCCTTGGAGCAGCTGGCGGACGCGGCGCTGGACGCGACGCGGCGAGCCCAGCTCACCGCCCAGGTCGAGCGCGAGGTGGAGCGCCGCGTGCGAGAGGTCAGCCAGTACATCGACCCGGCCACCACCTCTCCGTTTGCTCTCGCGGTCATTCCTGACGCCGCCTACGACGTCTGCCGCGGCGCCATCGTCGGCGCGCACAGGCGGCACGTGATGGTGGTCGGCTACGCGATGGCACTCCCCTACCTGCTCACCCTCTATCAGCTGCACCTGCAGTTCGCCCGGACGGTCGACATGGAGAAGCTCCAGTCGGCTTTGATCGACGTGGAACGCCACCTGGACACCCTGGAGAGCGTGCTCGAGAACAAGCTCCAGAGGGCGGTCACCATGCTCCAGAACGCCTACGGCGAGGGCAAGCAGGTGTCGGCCCGGATCCGTGCCTCCGCGCAAAGCGTCCAGATGACTGAAAAACCCGAAGAAAACCTTTCCACAGATAGTACCCAGCTCGCCCTGGTCGAATCAGTTCACTAGGCGCGTTTTGCCCACTTTCCCACAGTCCTTCCGCAGCCTGTGCCCAACTTTGACCCAAAGATATCCACAGGTAATCCACCCACATGTTGTGGGTAAATGCGCATTGAGGCCGAATATCTTGTGTTTGGGGCTTGACAAGCCAAAAAGCCGCTCGTATCATTCAGTGCGTTACATCGAGGCCCTGGGGCATAAGTGGCGGGCATGCTCTGGGGCCTCTTCCATCCCCAAACGAATAAGCATTGCGACCCACCCCACGTTCCAGCAACGACACGATTTGAATACACCCTCACCGGGGATGATTGAAGGAGGCGTTCGCTAAAGAAATGGCCAAAAACATTGCCGACCTCGCCGGAGCCCGCGCCAAGACCAACGGGAGCCATTCGAAAGCCGGACCAGTGAAGGGCCTCCGCTTCGGCCGCCGCTTCACGCCTCCAGGCAGCCACGCCTTCGACCTCGTCGAGTGGGAGCGGCGAACCGCCGCGATCACGGGCGAGAAAGGCCAGGTCATCTTCGAGCAGAAGGATGTCGAGGTACCCCGCTCCTGGTCGCAGCTCGCGATCAACGTCGTCGCCCAGAAGTACTTCCGGGGCGGCGTGGGCACCCCCGAGCGCGAGACCAGCGTCCGCCAGCTGATCGACCGGGTCGTCGAGACCCTGGCCGGTTGGGGGCGCGAGGGCGGCTACTTCGCGAGCGAGGAAGACGCGGAGAGCTGGTCGCAGGAGCTTCGCTACCTCCTGGTCACACAGCACGCCTCGTTCAACAGCCCGGTCTGGTTCAACATCGGCGTGCCCGGCCGCGCCCAGCAGGGTTCCGCTTGCTTCATCAACTCGGTGCAGGATTCGATGGAGTCGATCCTCGAGCTGGTCAAGACGGAAGGCATGCTGTTCAAGTTCGGCAGCGGGACAGGCACCAACCTCTCGGTATTGCGTTCTTCCAAGGAGCAGCTGTCCGGCGGCGGCACCGCGTCAGGGCCAGTCTCCTTCATGAAGGGCTACGACTCGTTCGCCGGCTCGATCAAGTCGGGGGGGACGACTCGTCGCGCGGCCAAGATGGTCATCCTCAACGCCGACCACCCCGACATTCTCGAGTTCATCCGCTGCAAGGCGGAGGAAGAGAAGAAGGCGTGGGCCCTGATCGAAGCCGGCTACAACGTCGGGTTCAACGTGTCGGGCGGGGCGTACGACTCGGTCCAGTTCCAGAACGCCAACAACTCAGTCCGCGTGAGCGACGACTTCATGCGAGCGGTCGATGGCGACAAGAAGTGGGAGACGAAGGCCGTCGTCGACGGTCGCGTCATCGACAGCTACAAGGCGCGCGACCTGTGGCGGGAGATCGCGGACGCGACCTGGATCTGCGGCGACCCCGGCCTTCAGTTCGACACCACCATCCAGGACTGGAACGTGGTTCCCAACACCGGCCGCATCAACGCGACCAACCCGTGCTCTGAGTTCGTGTTCCTGGACGACACCGCCTGCAACCTGCTGTCGCTCAACCTGATGAAGTTCCAGGCAGAAGACGGGAAGTTCGACATCGAGCGGTACAGGCACGCGATCGACGTCTGCTTCACCGGCCAGGAGATCATCGTCTCCAACGCCTCCTACCCCACGCCGGCGATCGCCAAGAACTCAGAAGCGCTTCGCCCGCTGGGTCTGGGCTACGCCAACCTCGGCGCGCTCCTGATGTCGATGGGCCTCGCTTATGACTCCGAGGAGGGCGGCCGGTTCGCCGGCGCGCTCACCGCGATCATGACGGGACGCGCGTTTGCCCAGTCGGCGCGCATGGCCCAGGTCAAGGGGCCGTTCAGCGAGTTCTCCAGGAACCGCGAGCCGATGCTGCGAGTGATGGAGAAGCACCGCCAGGCGGCTCACCAGCTGAGCACGTCACCCGAATCCGCGGATGTGGTCGACGCCGCTCGTGAGACGTGGGACGAGGCGGTCAAGCTCGGCCGTGCCCACGGCTATCGCAACGCCCAGGCCACCGTCCTCGCCCCAACCGGAACCATCGGCCTGATGATGGACTGCGACACCACGGGCATCGAGCCCGACCTCGCGCTCGTCAAGTACAAGAAGCTGGTCGGCGGCGGACTGCTGAAGATCGTCAACACCACCGTTCCGGCCGCGCTGCGCAAGCTGGGCTATGACGAGGTGAAGGTGAAGGAGATCGTCGAGTACATCGACGAGAACGACACCATCGAGGGCGCTCCCCACCTGATGGACGAGCACCTGAAGGTTTTCGACTGCGCGTTCAAGCCCGTCAACGGCGCTCGCTCGATCGCGCCGATGGGTCACGTGCGGATGATGGCCGCGGTCCAGCCGTTCATCTCAGGATCCATGTCCAAGACCGTCAACCTGCCGACCGACGCGACGGCCGAGGACATCCAGCAAACGTACATGGAGTCCTGGAGGCTCGGCCTCAAGTCCATCGCGATCTACCGCGACGGGTGCAAACGCTCGCAGCCGCTCTCCACCTCGCTCGACAAGAAGAAGCAAGAACTTTCAACACAAGACAAAGCCCCCCAGGTCGAGTACCGCGCGCTGCGGCGCAAATTGCCTGACGAGCGCAAGGCCGTCACCCACAAGTTCGACATCCAGGGCCACGAGGGCTATCTCACGGTCGGATTGTTCGACGATGGGACGCCGGGCGAGTTGTTCGTGACGATGGCCAAGGAGGGCTCGACCATCTCGGGCCTCATGGACGCCTTCGCGACGCAGACCTCGTATGCGCTGCAGTTCGGCGTGCCGCTGAAGTTCATGGTCGACAAGTTCAGCCACATGCGGTTCGAGCCCTCCGGGTTCACCAAGAACAAGGAGATCCCGATCGCAAAGTCGATCGTGGACTACATCTTCCGCTGGATGGCGAGCCACTTCCTCCCCGTCGAGGACCAGGACGAGGCCGGCATCGTGCGCCGCGAACCCCCGGCCGTCGAGCCCGCGTCGACGCCCATGAAGGCCGACAACGCACGGCCCACGACGACCCCGACGGAGCTGAAGGTCATCGCGCACCCGACGACCAATGGCAACGGAGGCGTCCAGAAGATCGCGTTCATCAACACCGACGCCCCCGCGTGTCCGGACTGCGGTGCGATCACCGTGCGCTCAGGATCCTGCTACAAGTGCCTGAACTGCGGAGCCACGACAGGCTGCAGCTAGTCTGATCCCCTGAAAATTGAGCGAAGGGCTGGCCCATGAAGGGCCGGCCCTTCGTTTCATAGGCGAACTTCCGGCGTCACACGCGCGGAATCGGCCTATTGGGTGTCGAACGAGACTTCGATCAGCGGGCTCTGCTCGACCATCGTCTCCAGGTCTTTGCGGCCCCAGTTGCGAGCGATGTGAGGCAGGATCTCTCGGCGCTCGGCCCCGTCCTCGATGACCCGGGCCGTGGCCGGCAGGTCGGCGCGGACTTTGCTCTTGAGATGAAATGTCATGTGCGGATTGGCGTCAAGGTTGGCAAGCCAGCTCCTGCGTCGCGGAAAGGGCGTGCCGCTGATGTAGATCCGACCATCGATATTGTGCGCGACGATCTCCAGCTTTCGAGGCTCGCCGGACTTGCGGCCCGTCGTGGTGATGTCGACGGTCTGAACGCCCTGAAGCGCCGCATCGATCTGTTCCTTGGTCGCTGCCATCTCTACGTTTTCAACCGCCGGCGTTGCGTTCTATTCCGAGCGCCTGCCCAGGCTGTCTCGGACCACGGCGAGCGAGCGGCGCTGCAGCCCGGCTTCGTCGAAGTTCTCCGGCGCCAGCCACCCTTCGAACGCAGCCCGAACGAGCGGCCACTCGCCGTCCAGCATCGAGAACCACGCGGTGTCGCGGTTGCGGCCCTTGACCACCATGTGCTGTCGGAAGACGCCCTCAAAGACGAACCCGAACCTTTCCGCCGCCCGGCGCGACGGCTGATTGAGCGAATCGCATTTCCATTCGAAGCGGCGGTAGCCCAGGTCATCAAACGAATGTCGAGCCAGGAGATAGATCGCCTCGGTCGCCTGGCGCGTGCGCTGCAGAACCGGAGCAAACCAGATGTGGCCGGTCTCGATCACGCCATTCGCTGGATCGACGCGCATCAAGCTCGCCATGCCGCGCGCGGTTCCCGAGTCGCGGTCGACGACGGCATAGAAGAGCGGATCGTCTGAAGCCGCGCGCCCTCGCAACCACTCGGTGAACAAGTTCTGGTTGGGGAAAGGACCGTAGGCCAGGTAGTCCCACAGGGCCGGGGCACCCCGAGAGGCCGTGAACAGCTCGATCGCGTGGCGGCTGGGATCTAGTGGCTCCAGCCGGACGGTCTCGCCGTCGATCGCGGCGCGCTCGGGGCGACGGGCGGGTTTCCACTCCAGTCCAGGCATCGGTCGTGAAGTATTGTCCGACGCGTGGAGCACACAGCGCCCGCCATCCTGGACCTGGGCTTGCTGCTGCTGCTGGCCGCCCTGGCCGGCAAGCTCGCGCGTCGCGTGGGCCTTCCGGCCGTGATTGGCTATCTGGCAGTCGGAGTGGCGGTCTCCCCGTTCACGCCAGGCTACGTCGCCAACCGCGACGAGCTGGCGGTGCTCGCCGACGTGGGCGTGGTGCTCTTGCTGTTCGAGGTCGGTGTCGAGATCAATCCGCTCCGGCTGGCGCGCGAGCGGCGGAGACTGCTGCTGCTCGCGCCGCTCCAGGTGGTCGTCACCTGGGCTGTCGCCGGCGCAGCCTGCATCGCTTTCGGCATGAATCCCGCAGGCGCGGCGGTGGTGGGGTTGTCGATTGCCATGTCTTCCAGCGTCGTCGTCGTCAACATAACCCGCAGCAGCAGGCGCACCACCGACCCGGCGACCGATGACGAGCTCCTGGGATGGAGCCTGATCCAGGACCTCGTGGGAGTCTCGTGCGCGATCGTGCTGTTCACCTTCGTCGGTCTTGGCGGGCGCTCCGGTGTCGCCGCCGCAGCCGGCGTCGTGGCGTTCGCCGCGATCGCAGCCGCGGCGGCGTTCCTGCTGCCATGGCTCCTGAAGAGGCTGCAGGCTGAACATGACCTGTTCCTTCTCGTGTCGGTGGCAAGCGGCCTGCTGCTCGCCGGGCTCGGGTCGAGGTTCTTTGGCGTGCCCCTCGCCCTGGCCGCCTTCGTCGCCGGCCTGGCCATCACGGAGAGCGACGTCGCGGCAGAGGCTCGCCAGCGCCTGCTGCCGTTCCGCGACCTCTTCGCGGTGATGTTCTTCGTTGCGCTGGGCACCGTGATCGACCCTGAGTCGATCGGGGCGGCGCTGCCGTGGTTGTTGCTTTTCCTTGCTCTCGTGATCGTGGGCAAGGTCCTGGTGGTTTGGGCCCTGGCCAGGCTCGGCGGACTGGCCGGCCGGCCGCTGCAGCTCGCGATGGGTCTAGGCCAGGTCGGCGAGTTCAGCTATGTGCTCGGCGCGCTGGCGCTCTCCGCCGGCTTGATCACAAAGCAGGCGAGCGCGGGCTTGATCGGAGCCGTCGTCATCAGCATTGCGGCTTCCTCAGTCCTCGTACGCGTAGCGCCAGCCAGAGAAAAGATCCGGCCATGAGCCTGGTTGAACCAACCGCTACGCTACGCGGCTGACCTTCTCGCTCCAGCGCTCGTCGATGCGGCGCGCCTTGTAGATCAGCAGCGCCGCGACCCAGGCCAGAACGAAAGCGGCCACGATGAAATAGCCGGCCCGTGCGATCAAGTCGAAGCCCGCGATCGCATCGAACACCCCGCCCTTCAAGCCGAACGCCCTGATGAGCGCCTGCATCAGCTCCATGCCGCCGATGAACAGCGCCACGAACACCGAGAGGCTGGTCATCGTCAGGTTGTAGAAGACCTTGCGGATCGGGCTCGTGAAAGCCCACGAGTACGCCTTGGCCATGAATGCGCCGTCGGCGGTGTCCATCAGCGACATCCCGGCGGCGAAGATCAGCGGCAGCGCGATGACCGCGACAAAGGGCAGGCCCTTGGCCGCGGCGCCCGCGGCAATTCCCAGGATCGCCACCTCGGATGCGGTGTCGAAGCCAAGCCCGAAGAGGAACCCGATCGGATACATCTGCCAACTGTGCCGGATGACCTTGAACAGGCGGCCGAAGATCCGGCTCATCAGGCCCCCCGCCGTGAGGTCGAGCTCGAGGGACTTGTCGTCGTATCCACCGTCGTTGAGCCGGCGGTAAACGCGAACGATGTCCAGCAGGATGACCAGGTTGAGGACGCCGATCAGGACAAGGAATCCACCCGACACGACCGTGCCCAGCATGCCGCCGATGCTTCGAAGCTGACCGCCGTTTCCGACCACGCCGTCGACGATCCATTTGACCGTAAGCCCCAGGGCCGCGGCGATGATGAAGACCACGGATGAGTGGCCGAGGGAGAAGAAGAAGCCCACTCCAACAGGTTTGCGGCCGTCCTGCAGCAGCTTGCGAGTCGTGTTGTCGATCGCCGAGATGTGGTCCGCGTCGAAGGCGTGCCTGAGACCAAATGTGTAAGCGAGGCCGCCGAGCGCAAGGATCGTGGGCTGTCCGGCCGCGGCAGCAAACAGGAGCCCCCAGCCTGCGACGTGGAGCAGGCCAACGCCACCGAAGAATCCCGCCAGGCGCCGGCGCTCGCCTCGATCGAATGAGTCACGCATCAGCGCCCCGATCGAAGCCATGAGTGGAGCCTAGCGCTTGTTGCGACTGTGTCGCAACTCTGTATTCAGCCCGCCACTCGCCACGTGCGACTCCTTCTCATCTTCGGCGACCCGGCAACCCCGCGGTACGCTACACCGATGGACCTCGACAGCCTCCCACCCCAGCTGCGTGCGGTGCTCGGCGTGCTCGCCCAGGCGGTCAACAGCCGTGAACCGGCGATCCTGGGCGCCGTCGACCAGCTGCGGTCAAAGCATCCGCTCTACGACAACCATCAACTGTCGCTGGCCTTCATCCGTTCCACGCGGCGCCGAGTTGCCGCCAGCGGCGCCCTGAGCGGCGCTGTCTCGATCGCCCCTGGCCTCGGCACAGTGCTGGCGATCGGCACGATCACGAGCCAGACGCTCTATGCGCTCGAGCAGGAGATCGAGCTCGTGCTCGGGATCGCGATGATCTTCGGGCACGAGCTCGGCGACTCGGATGAGCGCGTCGTCGAGGCCCTGGTGGTTGTCGGCATCACGAGCGGAGCGGTCAAGCTGCGCGAGGACGTGCTCGTCGCGGGCGGCGAGCGCGTCGCGATCGCTGCCTTCCGCCACCTGCCCAGCCTCTTGCTCGCGCACGGCGGCAGCCGCATCCTGACGCGGATCCTCACGCGCTTTGCCACGTCGGGCGCGGCGCAGGTCGCCGCGCGTGTGGTACCGCTGAGCGTCGGCGTCATTGCCGGCGCGGGCTTCGACTGGCTGGCCGTGACCGGCCTGGGCAGGGCGGCGATGAGGTACTACGGACCGGGCGGTCCCGGCGCGCGGCCGCTGCTACTTGCTTCCGAAGATCCCGCGGACGTCGAACTCGACCGCTGAGGCGATCTGCGCGAAATCGCACTTGAGCGCAGCTTTGTCGGTGCGCCAGCGCAGAAACCGTGTTGCGTGGCGGAAACGCTCACCGGCTTCAAGCTTGTCGTATGCAACCTCGCAGACGAGCTCGGGTCGCACTGCAACCCATTCCGTGTCCTTCCCACGCGACCATCGGCTGAGCCCGCCAGGCATGCGGCCAGGGTTGGCTTTCCATTCCGACTCCGGAATTTCGGTGGCCAGGGGCTCGAGCTTGGCGATCAGCTCCTTCCGCTCGGCCGCGCTGAAAGACGACGTGTGGCCGACGTAGTGCATCGTGCCCTTCTTGTCGTAGAGGCCGAGCAGCAGCGATCCCAGTGACAGCCCATCGTTTGATTTGCGCCATCCGATCACGACACAGTCAGCCGTGCGCTGGTGCTTGATCTTCACCCAGAGTCGCTTGCCTGGCACGTACGCGCCCGTCCATGACTTCGCGATCACACCATCGAGGCCCGCGCCTTCGAAACGCTCGAACCAGCTTTCCGCGGTCTTGTGGTCGCGGGTATGCGGGGTCAAAAAGATCGGCTGCTTGACGCCCTTGAGCAGCTTTTCGAGATGCTTGCGGCGTTCCCCTAGGGGCTCCTTGCGGAGGTCGGTCCCACCCTCGGCCAGGATGTCGAAGGCGATGAACCAGGCCGGCGTAGCTTCGCTGAGCATGCGAACGCGGGAGTCCGCCGGGTGAATCCGCTGCTGTAGGGCGCCGAAGTCCAGGCCATCCTTGGCCACGACGACGATCTCGCCGTCGAGGACCAGCTGCTTGATGCGCAGGCCGCGCAGAGGCGGAAGCAGCTCGGGGAAGTAGCGCGTCATGGGCCGAGCGCCGCGGCTGATCAGCTCGACGTCGTCGCCGTCCCGGAAAACGAGGGTGCGGAAACCGTCCCATTTGGGTTCGTACTCCCAGCTGTCGCCCTTCGGAATGCCGGACTCGGAAGGGGCGGAGAGCATCGGTTCCATGTCGAGCGGAATCGGCAGCTTCATCCGGTTTGTCCACAGGTGTCTATATCTTGTGGATGGCGGGACACCGTGCTACCATATCGGCGGCCGGTAAGCCGGCCCTGAATTCGACTCCACGCCCCCACCCCAGCTTTGGGAAGCCTGCGCAAGCAGGCTTCCCGCTTTCTACAGGTCACCCGCCCAATCGGCTCTATGGGTGAAACTGCTTGAGCAGGTCCGCCACCGTGACCTTTCCGTAGTCCCTGCCGAGCACCGCCTGCGCCGTCGCCCAGATCGCACGAGCGGGCGCCGGTCCCTTCGAGGTCAAGTCCGAGAGCCGCAGGGCATCGTAGATCTGGATGTCGGGGATCTGGTGCAGCTGGTCGGCCAGCCACTTCGCCCACTGGGCGACGTTGCCGTCGCTGGGGGAGACCTTCGCCACCGTGGCGGCCACCTTCGATTCGATAGCAGCCTTTTCGGCAGCGCCGGATGCCTTCAACGCGTCGCCTACCGATTTGGCCTTCGCCGCCTCCTCGGCCGCCTTCTCGGCGGCCTTCTCTTTCGCCGCCTCAGCCTCGACCTCCGCCTTTGCGGCTGCCGCGGCGGTTTGCGATTTGAGCGCGCTCAAGCCGTGGCCTGCGATCTCGCTGATGCGCTCGACCGCGCTGCCCGGGTCGCTGCTGCGGTCGCCATCCCCCGTGCGCAGCCGCTCTCCGAAACCGCGGCCCATCGCGCCTCCGATCAGGCTGGGCACATCCAGACCGGTCAGGCCCTTGATCGCGGTGGTCGACTCGATCATCGCTCGGGTTGCGTTTTTCACGATATCCGACGCGCCATCGGCGCTCATCACGGTCAGTGAGTCGATGTGGCCCATAGGCTCCGCGGCGGCGCGGACGATCTCAGGAAGGGCGGCCAGCACCGTCTGGATGATGGCGGCCTCGTTGAACTGCTTGTAAGCGTCGGCACGCATGGCGAGCGCCTTTGCCTCCGCCTCGCCTTTGGTGAGGACGATCTGAGCCTCCGCCCCACCTTCGAGCCTGGTCGTCTCCGCGTCCGCCTCGGCGGATGCGATGCGCGCCCGCTTGTCACCTTCGGCGCGGGCGATCACGGCCTGAGCCTCCGCGGCGGCCGGCTTGACCGTTGAAGAAAGCAGCTCCTTCTCTTTCCGATCGGCTTCCAGTTGGGCCAGCTCGGTCTGCTTGCGCACGACCTCTTGCTGCGCCTCAGCCATCGCCAGGGGGCCTGCCTGGTCGGCGCGCGCCTGCGCAGCGGCGACCTGGGTCTTCGTCTCCGCCTCGCGCAGCGAGACGTCTCGACCCGCGTTGATCTTGATCTGCATCGACTCCGCCTCTCGGACCGCCGCCTCCTGGTCGGTCGTCGCCTTGACCATGCGCGCGTCGCGCGTCACGGTGGACACGCTCTGCTGGCCCAGCAGCTCTATGTAGTTCGACTCGTCCGAGAAGCTCTGGATCGTGAAGGCGTCGATCTGGAGGCCGCTGGTGGCGAGGTCGCCCTTGGCCGCGTCCTGGACCTGCTGGAGGAGCTTCTGCCGGTCGCGAATCAGCTCCTCGATGGTCAGCGTGCCGACGATCGAGCGCAGCGATCCCTCGAGGACGTTCTTCACGATGGAGTCGACCTGCTCGGGCTTGGCGTCGAGAAAGCGCTCGGCCGCGTTGCGCAGCGACTCCACGTCGCGCCCGATCTTGAAAGTGGCGACCCCCTGGACCTGGACCTTGATGCCCTGGCTCGTCACGGCGTCGCTCAGCTGCACGTTGATCTGTCGCGCGGTGAGCTTGAGCCGGCCGATTCGGTTGAGCAGCGGCATCACGATCGTGCCGCCTCCGACGACCACCTTCACGCCCTTGTCGCCAGGACTCGACACGACGTGGCCGCGCTCGTCGCGCACCTTCGCGCCACGGGAGCCGGCGACGATGATGGCCTCGTTGGCGCCGGCCACCTTGTAGCGGCTCGCGACGAACGCGAGGATCAAGATGAGGATGACGACGCCGGTGACGACGATGAAAGGCGAAGACGCCGCGAAATTAGGCATCAGACCGTGCTCCTTCAGTAGTGGGAATCGAGCTGGGGACGACGACGAGGTTGCCGCCGGCGACTGCCACGACCTTGACCATCCGGCCCGCCGGGATCTCTGAATCCGCGGTGGCGGTCATGTTGTGCGACCCGCCGGCGAAGCTGATGAGTACCGAGCCGAAATGGTTGGCTGGGATCACGACCGACACCCGCCCGGTCGAGCCGACCATCTCTTCGAGGCTGAAGGTGTCGCTCGATTCGGCCTGCTTCAAGACCCTGTAGGCGCCAAAGGCAACACCTGCGCCGACCAGGCCCGCGCCGGTGGCGATGACCGTGGAGACGCCGACCCCTGCATTGATGCTGTGGAGGCCGAACAGCCCGCCCGCGCCGAACATGGCGACGAAGCCGAGCAGCAGCGGTGTCGGCGAGACTCCCGCGACGTCGAAGCCCAGGTGCAGAGCCCCCAGGAGGCCGCCGAAGATGTCGTCGACGACCAGGGTCAGGAGCAGCAGGCCCCCCCCGAGCAGCAGGCAGACGCCGAACACGAGATCAGCCGCGCCCATTTGCTACCACCCGAGTTGCATGTTAGGCCGCCGTACTATCGCAGGCAGGTCAGTAGCGCTTCCACCAGCCCCGATGTGCGGGGATCCTTGCCGTAAACCGGGCGCATCTGGTTCATCGTGTACCCGAACGAGATGCCGAGCTCTTCGTGGGCAAAGCCCACCGAGCCACCGCTTCCGTAGTGCCCGAACGATCCCTCGCCGGCCATCGGCCGAAACGGAAACGACAGCTGGAAGCCGGTTCCGAAACGGGTCTCGTAGCCCTGGACGAGGTCCTCGCCTCGCGCCTGGGTGCGAGTGGCCTGCTCGAGTGTTTCGGGCTTGAGGAGGCGCACACCGTCGACCTCTCCAATGCACGCGGCGTAGAGCCGCGACAGAGCCCGAGCCGTCCCGATGCCATTTCCGGCCGGGATCTCTGCCCTCCAGAACTGGTGGTCGTTGAACGCCGCGGGCGGCACCGCAGGGTTCGCCCAGGACTTGTGTGCCAGCGAGCCGGGGTCGGCCAGGCGGGCCGCCCATGGATCGGTTGGCGAGCCCGGCGGCGGCGGAACCGGCGGGAGAACCGGCGCCACGCGGGAGTTCACCGCCTCGGGAAGACCGATCCAGAACTCAGCCTGCAGCGGTTTCGCCATCCGCTCGGCCACGAACGTTCCCACCGATTGGCCGGTGACACGCCGGATCACCTCGCCCGCCAGCCATCCGTACGTCCAGGTGTGGTAGCCGTGCGCGGTTCCAGGTTCCCAGTAGGGGCGCTGTGCCGCCAGCGCGTCGACGCAAGGGGTCCAGGCGACCACTTCGGCCAGGCCGAGCGGGCGGTCGACCGCGGCCAGGCCCGACCTATGGCAGAAGAGCCAGCGCACCGGAATCTTCGACTTGCCCTCAGCCGCGAACTCCGGCCAGTACTCGACGACCGGAGCGTCGAAGTCCAGCTTTCCTTCCTGGGCCAGCATTTGCGCCGCCATGGCCACGACGCCTTTTGTGGTGGACCAGACCATCTGCAGCGTGTCGGCCGTGTACGGTTCCGAGCCGCCGTGCGCGGTGACGCCGCCCCACAGGTCGACAATTCGCTTTCCGTGGAGGTGGACGCAGCAGGCGGCGCCGACCTCGCCGTGGCGCTCGAAGTTGGCGGCGAAAGCCTCCCGAACCGGCTCGAAACCCGCCGCCACGGACCCGCCGAGCTGCGCCTGGATCATCGCATCGAAAGCGTACTACGCGCTCTGCGGCGAGCAGCATCGCCTTGTGCCCGTCGTCCATCACGCAGTTCAGCGCGAAGTTTCCGGCGGCATTCATGACCGTGTCCGGAGTGGGAGACGAGGCTCGTGCCTTCTCCGCACCTCTTGGCGGCGGGAAGGACAGCGAAGGCGTCGTGGCCACGAAGGAGGACGGCTCTCGTGGACCTCACCGCCACCGACGACGCCAGCGACGCTTGCGACGCTTGCGCAAAATCGAAGCCTTCTTCAAGCAGCTTCTCCAGCCGATGCGGGACACGGGTGGTCGGCCTCTCTGGATGTAATTAGAACTCGGCTACTTCAAGTAAGCCCTCTTTTCAGCTTCGGGACCCGCCAGGACGGCGAGCAGGTAGGTGTCCTCTCTAGGGGATGAGCCCCCAGCTTTTGCCAGAGCGTCAAGCGATCGGAAATGAACCACGACTCCACGATCCGGCCGAATCGCGGCATAGCCCCCGGCGGGATTCGAGGCGACAACTGCTATACCGATTCTCCGGTGCAGGCTTTAGCGACCTGGCGATCGGCTCCACGCGGCTCGCGTGGTTTTTGGACCTCTGATCGGCCATTGACCAGCCCCGACTGGGAGGGGATTCCGCCGAACGCCACCTAAGGACGGGTCTGCGTCGGGAATGTCGGGCACCAGTTTGCGTAACGCGAACCGCGAAATCACTCTGGTCGCCACCGCAATCGCGATCTGCCCCACCGATCATCGCCGGCGCCTTCGGCGCCCATACGCAATCCCAAAC
>JBOHUQ010000119.1:0-1501 GCA_050734495.1 Candidatus Dormibacteraceae bacterium | reverse complement strand
CAGCCGGAAGATGTATACGGCAAAGAGTCCCAGCAGGACCAGCAGGACGATCTGTGATGGGCGCATCGGCTACCTCGCTTTGGCGATCAATGTGTCCCACAGCACGCTGACGGCGTCGATCATTCCCTGTCCCTTCGACAGTGAATACGCCGTGTAGTTCACTCGCACCGGGATTTCGCGATACGGCAGATGCAGCCGGGCGATCTCGGTCAGGATCTCGGAGGCGTGCGCCATGCGATCCTGCCGGAGGACCATCCGCTCAAGCGCTTCCCGACGAAAGGCGCGGAGTCCGTTGTGCGTATCGGTCAATTTGAGACCGGTAGACCAGCGCGCAAGCCTGGTGGCAAGCCGCAGCAACGCCTTGCGACTTGCCGGTATCGATCCGGATACCGAAGCTCCGGGCAGGAATCTCGAGCCAAGCGTCACCGCCGTCTCGCCGTCTTCGAGAGGCCGAATCAGCTCGGCGACCGCATTCTGGTCGTGCTGTCCGTCAGCATCGAAGGTCACGACGTACCGGGTGCTGGAGTCGGCCAGGGCGAACGCGAACCCGCTCCGCAACGCCGCACCCTGACCCAGGTTGACGGGGTGCTGCAGTACCCACGCGCCGGCTCTGCGCGCCACCGCGGCGGTGCCGTCATCGGAACCGTCGTCCACCACGACGACCCGCCAGCCCAGGGCCCGGAGCCCCGCCACTACCGGGCCCAGAACCTGCGTTTCGCGGTAGGCAGGAATGACGACCCACACGCATTCCCCGCCGGTTGATCCGGCGATTCGAGGTTTCCCGGGAGCATCCATGGTTCGACCGGCAAGAGCCATTTCGTCGTGTTCCTAGTGCCGCCGACGCTGCTTATCGCGGCGCTGCTGGCGCTGGTTCTCGGCGTCCGGCTCGTGCCGGTCCGCCACTCGGGCGCTCTCGTGTGCGACGAACCTTCAGCACCTTGGATGCCATTGGCCGCGGGCTGCGTTGTCGTGGCCGTGATCATCTGGATCTGGGGTGGACTGCGAGCAGCCCCCGCGATCACCGACGAGGCCGCGTACCTGCTCCAGGCCGGTCTCTTTGCGCGCGGTCGCTGGTCGCTGCCGACACCGCCGGATCTGGCGGCATTTTCGCAGGCGTCGGTGCTGCTCAAGCCGGTGCTCGCGCCAAAGATGCCACCGGGACACGCTATCCTGCTTGCCCCCGGAATGTGGCTTGGTCTCCCGGGGCTCGTCCCAATGATCATGATCGGTGCCACGGTGGCGCTGATCGCACTCCTCGCGCGACGCATGCATGGCCTTGGTGTCGCGGTACTGGCGATCTCCGTCTGGCTGACGCTGGGCGCACAATCGCGCTGGCGCGCGTCATACATGGCCGAAACGACAACGACGCTCCTCTGGCTTGCCGCATCGTGGTGCCTCCTTCGCTGGCGCGATACGCGGCGGATCTCGTGGCTGCTGACGCTCGCAGCATTGTGTGGATGGGGGGCGATCACCAGACCGCTCACCATGCTGGTGTTCGCGA
>JBOHUQ010000118.1:0-41365 GCA_050734495.1 Candidatus Dormibacteraceae bacterium | reverse complement strand
GCACGAGACCGTGAGGGCCCTCAGCCACCAGGTAACCGGGGCCTGCCTGGCCGATCGGACGCAGAACCGCAGGCTCGGCGTTCCGGCCACTCGCGGGTTCGACTGTCGCCAGGGCAACCGCCGTCTCATGGAGCTGTGGCGTGACCCGGATCTCAGCCCCAAGCGCTGCTGACTCGACCGGCCGGTACCGGAAAGGCTCACTCCCGTCGAGGGCTGTCCGGACCGCACGCTGCAGGGCGGCGAATACGGTGCCTTCATCCCGAAAACGCACCTCTTTTTTCGCCGGGTGAACGTTGACGTCCACGAGCTCCGGGTCGATTCCAATGTCGATGACGGCCACCGGATGCCGGCCCCTCTCCAACCGGCCCTGGTAGCACTCCTCGAGCGCGTAGACCAGCGCTCGCGAGCTGATCGGCCGCCCGTTGACAGCGAGCACGATCCCGTCGCGGCTGCCGCGGCTCAGTCGGGGCTGGCTGACCATGCCAGAGGCCTGGAGGGGCCCCCGCGAACTCAAGGCGAAGCCTGCGAGTTCGTGGGGACTGAGCGGCATGCCGACCATCTCGAGCACCTCGGCAGCCACCGGTGCGCCGAAGACAGCCGAGATGGCGCGGCGCCGGTCGCCGTCGCCGGTCGTGCTGACGGCAACCCGTGCATCGATGGTCAGGTGAAATCGAACGTGTGGGTGGAGCAGCGCGAACGCCCCGACCACGTCCTTGATCGCGGCGACCTCGGTCGCGTCGCTCTTCAGGAATTTCAATCGCGCCGGCACGTTGGCGAAAAGGTCTCGCACCTCGATCGTCACTCCAGGAAGCAGCGGACCCGACCCCTGCTCGACCGGAGCGCCCGCACGGATCCGGATCGTTCCCCCGCTGCTCGAGCACTCGACGTCGGACACCGCCGCGATGCTGGCCAGCGCCTCGCCGCGAAAGCCAAAGCTGACAATCGCGTTGAGGTCAGAGAGCTTCGACGCCTTGCTGGTCGCATGCCGGACGAAAGCAATCGCAAGCTCTCCGGCCGGGATGCCCGCCCCATCGTCGCTGACGCGCATCGACGTCCTCCCCGCGCCCCGCACGTCGATGTTGATGCGCCGCGCGTCTGAGTCGAGAGCATTCTCCACCAGCTCCTTGACCACCGATGCGGGCCGCTCGATCACCTCTCCGGCCGCAATCGCGTCGGCTACCTCCGGGGCGAGCAGGCGAATCGACTCGTTCACGGCGATAACCTCGAACGCAGCTCGTACAACTTATGCAGCGCCTCGAGCGGACTGAGCGAGTCGGGCTCGATATCCTCCAGCTCCTTGCGCAGCGGGTCGGGAGCAAGCTCGATGGGCAGGCCCAGCTGCAGCTCGGGCGGTTCGAGAGGGCGCTGGCGCTCCAGCTCCCCCAGCACCTGTCGCGCCCGCGCGATGAGGCCGGACGGCAGGCCGGCCAGTGCCGCCACATGGATGCCGTACGAGCGGTCCGCCCCGCCGGGGACCACCCGGTGCAGAAATCGGACGGTCTCGCCGTCCTCGAGCACCTCGACGCGTTGGTTGGTCACCCGCGGCAGCCTCTCGGCGAGCGCGGTCAGCTCGTGATAGTGAGTCGCAAAGAGCGTGCGGCATCCGAGCTTCGGCGAGTCGTGAAGATATTCGACGACGGCCTGGGCGATCGACACCCCGTCATACGTCGAGGTCCCCCTCCCCACCTCGTCGAGGATCACGAGCGAAGAACGCGAGGCGTGGTTGAGGATGTTGGCCGTTTCGGTCATCTCGACCATGAATGTCGACATGCCCGCCGTGATGTCGTCGTGCGCGCCGACCCTGGTGAAGATGCGATCGGTCAGTCCCACCACCGCGCTCTCAGCCGGAACAAAGCTTCCACATTGGGCGAGGAGGACGATCACGGCAGCCTGCCGCAAGTACGTTGATTTGCCCGCCATGTTGGGCCCCGTGAGGATCACGATCTGGTCGCCGTCGGGATCGAGCTCGAGGTCGTTGGGGACGAAGACGCCCGCAGGCAGCCCAAGCTCCACGAGGGGATGCCGTCCGCCCTTGATGCTGAGTCTCAGGCCGGCGTTGACCTCGGGACGGCGCCACGCTTGGTCGGCGGCCGTCACCGCCAGGCTGAGCAGCGCGTCAATCATCCCGATCGCAGACGCGCTCGAGCGCAGGATTGACGCGGTGCCGGCGACCGCAGCCCCAAGGTCGCGCAGGATTTCGACCTCACGCGCGGCGATCCGCTCCTGGGCGGTGAGGACGATCGCTTCTTTTTCTTTCAGCTCTGGTGTGAGGTAGCGTTCCGCGCCTGTCAGCGTCTGCTTGCGAATGTAATCGTCCGGCAGGGCGACCGCGTTGGCGTGGCTGACCTCGATGTAGTAGCCGAAGACCTTGTTGAAGCCAACCTTCAGTGACCGGATTCCTGTGCGGCGCCGCTCGGATGATTCCAGGCCGCCAATCCATTCGCGAGCCGTGCGAGAGGCCTCGGCGATGCCATCCAGCTCGGCGTCGAATCCTGGCCTGATCGCGCCGCCCTGATGAGTGATCGGGGGCGGGTCTTCGACCAGGGCGCGCGCGAGGGCGGCCGCCAGCTCCGGAGCGTCGCCGATCTGGCCCGCGAGCTCCCTGCTGACCAGGGCATGGCAGGCGCTCACGGCGTTCTGCAGGCTGGGGATTGCCTCCAACGCCCGGCGCAGCGCGACGAGCTCCCGGGCGTTGGCGTGGCCCTGGGCTGCACGGGAGGTCATGCGCTCGAGGTCGCCCACAGGCTTCAATGCGGTCGCAAGGGCTTCGCGTAAGTCGGCGGACGATGCGAGCTCGGCCACCGCCTCCAGGCGCAGCTCGATTGACTCGGCGTCGCGCATGGGCGCCCGGAGCCAGGCGCGCAGGCGGCGTGCTCCAAGGGGCGTTCGAGTGCGGTCGACCAGGTCGGTCAGCGCAGCCAGCTCCAGGTTGAGCGCCGTGGCGGCGTCCAGCGACATCGTCGAATCGGGTGAGTAGGTGCGAACGGTGAACGAACCCGGCGTGATGCGGGCCTGGTTCTGCTTGAGATAGTCGAGCACCACCCCCGCCGCCCCGACGGCAAGCGGAGCATCGGCCGCGCCCACCGATGCCGGGAAGGCGATGCCAAGCAGGTCGCGCAGCCGCTGCTGGCCGCGGACCGGATCGAAGCGATACTCCTCGATCGCCGGCGGGGTGAGCAGCTCCGCGGGTGCCAGGCGTTGGAGCTCCGCGGTCAGCCGCTCGCGCGGCAGCTGGCACAGCAGCAGCTCCCCGGTGGACACCTCGCAGGCCGCCAGCCCGGAGTCCGCGCCTCGCGTCCACGCCGCCACCAGATAGTTTGCGCGGGACGGGTCCAGGTACGCGTCTTCGACCACAGTCCCCGGCGTCAAGACGCGAGTCACGTCCCGGCGCACGACCTTGTGCTTGCCGGCCGGTTCCACCTGGTCGCAGATGACCACCTTGTGGCCGGCGCGCAGGAGCTTGCCCACGTACGCCTGCCACGCGTGATGCGGCACTCCGCACATGGGCGCGCGGCTTGCCTTGCCCAGAGGTCTCGACGTGAGCGTCACCCCCATGATCGGCGCCGCGATCTCGGCATCTTCGAAGAAGATCTCGTAGAAGTCGCCCAGCCGGAACATCAGGATCCCGTCCGGGTGCTGCTCTTTCGCCTCCCGGTACTGACGCATCACCGGTGTGAGAGCAGTCGGTCCGATGGTCACGCTGCCGCTCGGGGTCCCCGCGAAATCACGCCGCAGGCTCTGATTTCGTGGCGTTGAGCAGTCCCAGGAGTTGACCCGCTGTTGCCTGGAGCACCCGCAGCTGCAGCACCTGACCCGGAACCACCTCGCCTCCACGCAGCACGACGGCTCGCTTGCCCTGGCGGATCCTTCCATACGGACGGTTCAGCTCGTCTCGCCCTTCGATCAGCACCTCCACGTCACGGCCGATCCACCGGGCCGTCTTGCGGGCGGCGATGCTCTTCTGGAGCGCAAGCAGGTCGTTGAGCCGACGCAGCTTCTCCTCGTGTGGTACGTCGTCCTCCATCCGGCTGGCCGCGTACGTGCCGTGGCGCGGTGAGTACATGGCAAGGTGCACGACGTCGAACTCCATCTCCTCGAGCAGAGCGCGCGTGTTCAGGAACGCGGCCTCCGACTCTCCGGGAAAGCCGACGATCACATCCGTTACCAGGCCGAGGTCGGGCATGAGGTTGCGCGCTCGTTCCACGATCGCCCGGTAGTGCCTCATCTGGTAGCCGCGCGCCATCCGCCTGAGGATCGTGTCATCGCCCGATTGCACAGGCAACTGCAGCTCGCGGCAGATGACCTCGCTGGCGGCCATGGCCTCGAGCAGCTCCGTCTCGAGGTCTTGCGGGTGCGACGTGAGGAAGCGAAGACGCTTCAGGCCGGGAATGCGCTCCACCTCGCGGACAAGGCTGGCGAGGCCTCCCCGCCCGGTCGGGTCCATGTAGTCGTCCACGTTCTGGCCCAGGAGCACGACCTCCCGAGCGCCGTCGGCCACCGCCTGCCGGCACTCGGCGACCACCTCGTTCATCGGCACGTGGCGCTCCCGGCCGCGCACCTTAGGCACGATGCAGAACGTGCAGTTGTGGTCGCAGCCCTGGATCACCCGGACGTAGTGGCTGATTCCGGTCCGTCCTGCCTGGGGTAAAGCCTCTCCTTGCGAGTAGTCGTAGCGAGCCTCCAGGCTTGCGAGGAAGTTCTCATAGTCCCCGATCGGGACGACCGCGTCGAGCTGCGGGAATTTCCCTCGCAGCACGTCGCCCTCCTTGCCGACGATGCATCCCGTGACGGCGATCGTCCGCTCGGCGGTCTTCCACTCCTTGAGCTCGTGCAGCTTCGAGTAGACGCGATCCTCTGACGCCTGGCGCACGACGCACGTGTTGAGGATCGCGACGTCGGCTCGCTCGAGCGAGTCCTCGAAGTAGCCGGCGGCGAGCAATCGCCGCGCGAGATCCTCCGAGTCGGCCAGGTTCATCTGGCAGCCGATGGTCCAGATGTTGAACGAGCGCGCTTGGTCCCGCGTCCTCGTTACCGGCTCTCCACGAGAAGTCGAATTCCGGTGCGTTCCTCGCCGTCGATCGAGATGTCGATGAAGGCCGGGATGCAGACCAGGTCCAGGCCGCCCGGCGCGACGTAACCACGCGAGATCGCGATCGCCTTGACCGCCTGGTTGATGGCGCCGGCCCCGATCGCCTGCACCTCGACGCGGCCCTTGCTGCGGATCACGCCCGCGATCGCCCCGGCGACGGCAACAGGCTTGGAGGTAGCCGAAACTTTCAAGACCTCTACTGGAGCGCGCTCGGCGGTCATCGTTGCTGGAACCCCTTCAAACATGTTCGCGATCGACTCGGTGGATCGATGTGGCTCGTCCGGTGGAACTGTTAATGGTAACCAGTACCGAATTGAATGTCACTGGTCCTGAAGCCACCACGAACCGGTTGGGAACCCCCGTGTAGAAGCGCTGGAGGACGACGTCCTTGTCCATCCCGATGCAGCTGTCCCTGGGCCCGACCATGCCGACGTCCGTGACGTACGCCGTACCTCCCGGCAGCACCCGATGGTCAGCTGTCGGAATGTGGGTGTGGGTGCCGACCACCGCGCTCGCGCGGCCGTTCAGGTGCCAGCCCATGGCCGTCTTCTCCGAGGTGGCTTCGGCGTGCATGTCGCAGAAGACGATCCCGATCCCCGGATGGGCCCGGAGGATGGCGTCCGCGGCGCGGAATGGATCGTCCAGGTTGTCCGCCGTGAAGATCCGGCCCATCAGGTTCATCACCAGCACCTGCCTCCCCGCCGCCTCCACCACGCACCAGCCCTGCCCTGGGGCGGCCGGCGGATAGTTCGCCGGCCGGAGCACGCGCTCCAGGCCGGGCAATTCGGGCACAAACTCCTTTTGAGCGAAGACGTGGTTCCCGGTGGTGATCACGTCGGCGCCGGCCGCCTTGATCTCGGCAACGATCTTTCCGGTCAGCCCGAAGCCGCCCGCGGCGTTCTCTCCGTTGACGATTGTCAGGTCGGCCCCGACCTCCTTCTTGAGGCTCGGGAGGATCGCTTTGATGGCATCGCGCCCGGGATGACCCACGACGTCCGCGACAAACAAGATGCGAAATTGGTCCGGCATCAAGTCAGCCCAGAACGAAGGCAACCCGGGGTCCCCGCGAAATCGAAGATTTCGTGGGGTGGGAACAAGATGCGAAATTGGTCCGGCACGCTTCGTCAAGGCTAGCCGGAAACAAAAAGGGAGTCCCGAGCTGGGACTCCCTTCAGTGTTTACTTCGCGTACTCCACGGCTCGTGTTTCCCGCACCACTGTGACGCGGATCTGGCCGGGGAAGCTGAGCTCGCTTTCGATGCGCTTGGCGATGTCCCGCGCCATCAACTGAGCAGCCGTGTCGTCGATCTGCTCTGGCTTGACCAGGATCCTGACCTCGCGGCCGGCCTGGATGGCGTAGGACTGCTGCACGCCCTGGAAGGAGTTTGCGATCTCCTCCAGCTTCTCGAGCCGCTTGACGTATGCCTCGAGCGACTCCCTGCGCGCCCCTGGACGGGCAGCTGAGATCGCGTCAGCAGCGATCAACAAAAGCGCCTCGATGCTGTGCGGTTCCTCGTCGTAGTGGTGAGCACGCACCGCGTGCACAACCTCCTTAGGAACCCCGTGTCGCTGCAGCAGGTCCGCTCCGATCACCGCGTGGGACCCTTCGACCTCGTGGTCGATGGCCTTGCCGATGTCGTGCAGGAGACCTGACAGCTTGGCAATGCGAACGTCGGCGCCGATCTCGGACGCCATCATGGCGGCGAGATAAGCGACCTCCTTCGAGTGGTTCAGGACCTGTTGTCCGTAGCTGGTGCGAAAACGCAGGATGCCGAGATGGCGGACGACCTCGGGATGAAGCCCCTGCAGGCCGACCTCCAGGACCGCCGCCTCGCCCTCCTCTTTGACCCGTTGCAGGACCTCCTGTCGGGATTTGGCGACGATCTCTTCGATGCGGGCCGGATGGATCCGGCCGTCGACGATGAGCTTGTTCAACGCGACCCGCGCCACCTCACGGCGGACCGGGTCGAAGCCGCTGATGATGACGGCTTCCGGGGTGTCGTCGACGATGAGGTCGATCCCGGTCGCCTGCTGCAGGGCGCGGATGTTGCGCCCCTCCTTGCCGATGATGCGACCTTTGAGCTCGTCCGTCGGCAGCGGCAGCACCGAGACCGAGACCTCAGCGGTCTGGTCGGCGGCGATGCGCTGTATCGATTCGGTGACGATCTCGCGGGCACGACGCTCACTCTCGTCGCGGGCCGCCAGCTCGGATTCGCGCACCTTGCGGGCGACCTCGTTCCTGAGCTCCTGCTCGACCTGCGCCATCAGGATCCCCGAAGCTTCCTGACGAGTCATGTTGGCGACCCGCTGTAGCTCCTTCTCCTGCTGGCGATAGCTGTCTTCGAGCTGGGCTCGGATCTCGTCCAGCGACTTCTCCTTGCCGCCGAGCTCGCGCTCGCGCCGGTTGAGATCCTCGCCCTTGCGGTCGAGGTTCTCCTCCTTCGAAAGAAGACGCTTTTCGATCTGCTGCGACTGTGCCCGATACTCGCGGGCTTCCTGTTCGGCGGCGGTGCGGATCTTGACCGCTTCCTCCTTGGCTTCGAGCAGCTTCTCCTTGGCCTGGGTTTCGGCCTCGGAAACGGTCTGCTGGGCTTTGAGCTCGAGCGCGCTGGTCCCATTGCCCTGCCGGCGCTGAAGCAGCAGATACGCCACTCCAAAACCGGCGAGGAGTGCCACCACCAAAAGCGGTACGAAGACGTAGACAGGCATGTGACATGCACCTCGTTTATTCGATTGTCAAAGTGCGGAACCATGGCAGAACCCGCGGGGTCCCGCCTCGGGTTGGCTCTATGACTTGCGGAAGCTCAACAGCCCCCGTGTAATCGAAATTCTAGGCCTCGGAGCCGGCCGGCTGCGCCGCAGATCGCGACAGGCGCCCATCAGGGCGCCCTGAGCCGGTGAGACGTGGTCCAGACGACTGGCGGAGAAGCCTAAGCTCCGGCGTCCAATGGCGTTCCAGTCAAGACCGCCCGGCACGCGCCTCGCACGATCGTGGTCGAGAAGCCGAGGCGCAAGAGCTTGTTACCGACCCGATCCAGCATCTCGCGATAATCCGCGATCTCCCTCTTTCCGTACGTCCGTTCGATGATTCGCATGGCGGAAGCCAGCTGCAGGGCGTCGTTGTAGCTCGCCAGCGCCCGGTCGGCCTGAGCTCGACCCACCCCGCGCCGCGCCAGCTCCGCCGAGAGCGCCCGCGGTCCGCGCGATGCCGAGCGGACGCGGACCAGCCCCTCGGCGAACGAGAGGTCGTTCAGATATCCGAGCTCGTCCAGCCGCGTCAGCGCCGCCTCGATGTCCTCCGGTGAGTACCCCCTCTGCGAGAGCTTTCTCAGCATCTCGACCCGAGAGTGCGCTCGTCCACTCAGAAGGCGAATGCCGGTGCCCAGAGCACTGTTCTGCGGCCGGCGTTTGGCGGCTGATGAGGTCCGGTTAGAGCTCTTCGTCCGCACCTGCGGAGGCCCTCGAGACACCGGCAGCCTTCAACACGGCCGAAGCGGTCCCGCCGGCTGCCTTTTCCCTGACCCTTGCCTCGATCTCCCTGGCAAGCGTCGGGTTCTCGCGCAGGTAGTTGCGAACGTTCTCACGACCCTGGCCAAGCCGCTGGTCCCCGTACGACATCCACGTGCCGCTCTTCTCCAGGACGCTGTACTCGATCGCCGCGTCGATGAGCGAGCCCTCGCGTGAGATGCCCTCGTTGAAAAGAATGTCGAACTCCGCCGAGCGGAAAGGCGGCGCGACCTTGTTCTTCACCACCTTGACCTTCACCCGAGCCCCCACCGAGTCGAGGCCTGACTTGATCACCTCGACCTTGCGGATGTCGAGGCGCACAGATGAGTAGAACTTGAGAGCGCGGCCGCCGGGCTGCGTCTCCGGGTTGCCGAACATGATCCCGACCTTCTCACGGAGCTGGTTCAGGAAGATGACCGAGCAGTTGGACTTGGAGATGGCCGCTGTCAACTTACGCAACGCCTGCGACATGAGCCGAGCTTGAAGCCCCATGTGGGAGTCTCCCATGTCGCCTTCTATCTCGGCTTTTGGCACGAGCGCTGCGACCGAGTCGATGACGATCACGTCCACGGCCCCGGAGCGAACCAGGACCTCGACGATCTCGAGCGCCTGCTCGCCCGTGTCGGGCTGGCTGATGAGGAGGTCGTCGATCTTCACGCCGATGCGGGAGGCGTACAGGGGGTCGAGGGCGTGCTCCGCGTCAACAAAAGCCGCCACCCCGCCCTGCTTCTGGGCCTCGGCTATGACGTGCAGCGCAAGCGTGGTCTTGCCGGCGGACTCCGGGCCGTACAGCTCGGTCACCCGCCCGCGCGGAATCCCTCCCACGCCGAGCGCGAGATCCAGGAGCAATGCGCCGGTCGGGATGACCGTGATCTCGCCGCGCAGGGCGGCCTGCTCACCCAACTTCATGATCGAGCCCTTTCCATAGCTCTTGACGATCTGGGCCATCGCCGAGTCGAGGGATTTCTCTTTCTCTTTTTCCACTGAAGCCTCCTAGTTCGTTGCGGCGATGGTTCTACGTCGCGAGCTGAATTTCAACGTCGGTTGTTAACGATGCCGTCCGCGGATTGTAGCGAACAAGTGTTCGGCGGTCAAGCCTTTGTCACCGGGACGAGCTTGTTGGCCTCGTCGACCAGCAGCTGGATCGCCTTCGCCGCGGCCTCCCGGCGATTGGACCACCTGTCGCCTCCGAGGACGTAGTCGTGGCAGCGAGTCCCGCCGGGCCCCGCGATCCCGATGTACGTCAGGCCGACCGGCTTGCTGGTACCGTCCGCATCGGGGCCCGCTATGCACGTGATCGAAGCCGCCAGGTCCGTACCCAAACGTGAGCGGACACCGTCTGCCATGGCAGCTGCCACCTCACAGCTGACCGCTCCATGACGCGACAGAAGCTCGGACGAGACACCAAGCTGATCGGTCTTGACACCGTTCGCGTAGGCGATGACGCCGCCCACGAAGTAGGCGGAGCTGCCCGGTTGATCCGTGAAGGCAGACCCCAGCAGTCCGCCCGTGCAGGATTCGGCCACCGACACTGTGAGCCGGCCTTCGCGCAAGAGGTCGCCCAGCTCGGCGGCCTGGCGCCGCAGCGGCGAGTCCTCCTCCTCCTGCGCGCCGTCTCCAAAGCCGAGCACGTCGCGGAACCTGAGCAGGTAGTCGATGCCGCTCACCACCGTGAAGATCACCGCCACCGCGACCACCACCGCGGCCAGGGGGACAAGCCAGGGATACGGCCGCTGCAGGATGAGCAAGGTCACAGCAGACATCTGCATCGCGGTCTTGGTCTTGCCCAGCGGCGCCGCCGAGATGATTCGTCCCTTGCCGGCGCCGATCGAGCGCAGGAGGGTGATCAGGAGCTCCCGCGAGAAGATCACCACCACAACCCATGCCGCGACCAGGCCTTCCTGCACGAGCACGATCAGCACGGAGAGCACGAAAAGCTTGTCCGCGAGAGGGTCGAGGAACTTACCCAGGTCGCTTCCGCTGCCGCGCCGCCGCGCGATCTGGCCGTCGAGCGTGTCCGTCAGCGAGAAGACGATGAACAACGCAGCCGCGACCTGATCGTGCCCTGGAAATCGCACGAGGAGGAGCGCCATCAACAAGGGGATTGCGGCCAGCCGGCTGACCGTCAGCGCATTGGGGATGTTCACAGCGTGCTCTAGGCTCAAGTTTGCGACGTGAAGTCGCGCGTTGCCACCCCCGTGCCGAGGGCGCCGGCCGCGCGCCCGTCGATGGTGATGAACGTCGATGCGGCCTTGCCGCTAGTGATCTTGATGTCCACCCCGCTGAAGTAGACAAGGGAGCCCGCGGGTAGCGTCTTCCCACCATCGGCGTAGGCCGGCCGGCCATCGACGAAAGCGTTGATCCACACCTCTTCCGTCACGCGCACGCCGACGACGATGGGTCGGGGCTGAGGTGACGGAGTCGGGACAGGCGTTCCGGGCGGCACAGCCGCCACCTGTGGGCTCGGTGAAGCGGCGGCCGGCCTCTGGTCAGCCTGGACCTGGCGCCATGCGTACCCACTGAAGGCGCCGGCGAGCAAGACGAGACCTGCGGCTGCGAGAACCGGGGCAGTCACGATCATGCGCGGTCGGGCAGCCGAGTTTCCGATGCTGAGGAGGTGTCTCATGTCGCGCGGCGCCGGATTCAACATCGCGACCAGGGGTTCCGGGTCGAGGCCCAGGAACAGTGCGTAGGTGCGCAGGTGGCCTTTCGCGTAGACCGGTGCCGCCAGGCGCTCCAGCTCGTCTGACTCGAGCGCGCTCAGGTAATGCGCACGAATCCTGGTTGCCGACGCCACCTGGTCGATCGTGAGGCCACGCTCGCCGCGCTTGGCAGCAAGGGTCTCACCCAGGGTCATTCGAGGCCGAGCCGCTCCAGGAGGTCATCGACGTCGGGCAGGGTCATGAGAACCTCGCGGGATTTCGATCCCTGGTAGCTCCCGACCACGTGGTGCTCGGCGAGCTGGTCGACGATTCGGCCGGCGCGCGAGTAGCCGACGTTGAACTTCCGCTGCACCAGTGAGACGGACGCTGAGCCTTCGGCCGCCACAGCTCGCGCGGAACGCGCGAACAGCGGGTCCAGCTTGCGCTCGGTGGTCTCCCCTCTCTCCCACTCCGTGCCGGCGCCCTCCTCGAGGATCTCTTCCATGTAACGCGGGCCGCCCTGCGCCTTCCAGAAATTGACCACACCCTCGACCTCGGGGTCGCTGACGAACGCTCCCTGGATGCGCGTCGGCTTGCCCGCGTCCACCGGCTGGTAGAGCATGTCACCGCGACCAAGCAGCTTCTCGGCCCCGCCCGAGTCGAGAATGACCCGGCTGTCGACCTGCGAGCCGACAGCGAACGCGATGCGTGAGGGGATATTCGCTTTGATCAGGCCGGTGATGATGTCTGTGGAGGGCCGCTGCGTCGCGATGATGAGGTGGATGCCGACCGCCCTCGCGAGCTGCGCGATGCGGCAGATGAGCTCCTCGATCTCGCCGGCAGCGACCATCATCAGGTCCGCCAGCTCGTCGATGACGATCACGATGTAGGGCAGCTGGCGCGCGAGCTTCTGTGTCGCCTTGTCGTTGTAGGCGGCGATGTTGCGCACACCCTCGGCCGAGAACATCTTGTAGCGCCGGTCCATCTCAGCCACGGCCCACCTCAATGCCGCAGCGGCCTGGTGGGACTCGACGAGCACCGGCAGAGCGAGGTGAGGCAGCCCGTTGTACCCGGTCAGCTCAACGCGCTTCGGGTCGATGAGCAGCAGCCGCATGTGCTCAGGTGTGACCTGGAACAGGAGGCTGGTGATCAATGCGTTGATGCACACGCTCTTGCCCTGGCCGGTGGCGCCGGCGATGAGCAGGTGCGGCATGCGCGTGAGGTCGGCGATGATCGACTGACCGGACACGTCGTTGCCAAGCCCGAGTGCCAGCTTGTTCGTGCCCTCACGGAATGCCGCCGTCTCGAGGACCTCGCGGATCGTGACGAGGCTCGCCGACTTGTTGGGAACCTCGATTCCGACTGCGGCTTTGCCGGGAATCGGGGCTTCGATCCGCAAGGGAGCCGCGGCGAGCGCCAGTGAAAGATCGTTTTGCAGCGCCGTGATCCTCTTGACCTGCACGCCCGCGCCGGGCTGAAGCTCGTACTGGGTGACGGCCGGGCCCGGGTTGACCCCCACGACCTTGCAGGCGACACCGAACGTCTCGAGCGTGCTCTCGATGATCCTGACGTTGCGCTTGATCTCGTCCGCCATGCGCTCGCGACGAGCGGTGACTGTGTCCAGGAGCGTGATCGAGGGCAGCTTCCAATCGATCTCGGGCAGGTCATCCTCGAGCTCGGCGACCACGCGCAACGCAGGAGGAGCGGCAGGCTCATCCTCCGAAGCGTCCCGCTCGACCTTGCTCGCGGACTTCAAGGCGGGATCGTCACCGGCTTCTTCAACCTCCCACGGTTTGACCGGTTGCAGCGCCGCCGGCGGCGCGGCAAAGCTGGCGGCCGATTTGGCCAGCTCGTCGCGAGTGGCCGGTGCGGTTTTGGGCTGCTTGCCGTCTTTCGCCTTGGCCGGAGCCGGTGGCGAGACGAGGTTCTCGAGCCGGGTGCGCTCGGCGTATGCGGACCGGCCCGCTGCGACGACGGTGGCGAGCAGCGCGCCGGGACTGAAATGTACGGTCACGATGAGGCCGATCACGAGCAGGGCGACGAGCACCACCCACGCACCGACGCCGAACACCTGGATCACAGAGCCATCGATCCCGCGGCCAACCGACCCACCGTGGCCGAGCAGCCCGAAGATCCCGACCAGCGCGATCACCGCGACGGCGCCCGAGACGATGTCGACCGGGCGGGGTCGCGGGGCTCGGGGCCAGAGCAGGTATGCCCCGAGGCCAAGCACCGCACCGACAGGGACGAACCATGCGCGGTCAAAGGTGGCGGTCAGCCACTCGCGGAGGCCTGTGAGGATCGAGCCCGCGTTGCTCGCGAGAGCCAGGAGGCCCAGCAGCGCGATGAGGATCAACAGGACCCCTGTGATCTCGCGGCCCTGGCGCTTGGTCAGATGCGGCCTGGTCGCCCGTTTGGTCCGGGCGGGCCGGGCGGACCGGGAACGCGCCGCGCGCGAGGTGCGGCGAGCGCCGTTGGCGGAGTGACGTGAGCCTCGGGATGTGGTGCGACGCATGCTGAGGGCCCTGCGGCCGTGGCGGAATTCTACACCCCTCCCCGCGCCCTTCCCAGATTCGACCCGGCGGCGCGCGCGATACTCTGCGCGTGGCAGTCGATCCATTCGCCGAAGCAGAGATCCGCTACAAGTTCCTGGTCGATGAACGAAGGTCAGGCGGCCTGCAGCCCCGCGCCTTCAGGCTTGCGGTGCGGGACCTGGCCGTGCTCGACAGCGAAGGGCGGCGCTGGATGCTCGGTCCGGAAGACGGCATCTGGTACCGCCGGGAAAACGAGCGATGGCTCCAGGCGGATCCGCCGCGTCGCCTGGTCTGCCCCTCGTGCGGGCACCACAACCTGGGTCGCCACAGCTTTTGCGTGGAGTGCGGGCATCGATTGAATCGATAGGGCTCACCTCGAAACGCTGCGCGCAAAGCGGCGATGAGGATGGCACTGCCCCCCGGGGAGGGGAGATTTGATCAATGGCGGCCCTGGGCTTGCGCGATTCCGTAGATCAGCCCCCCGACCAGCGGCACCAGTGCCGCGAGGAACCAGAGTCGCCACCACACCGGACGCGCCACGCCCTGCACCATCTCGTGGCCGCAGAAGCCGCAGTACCGGTCGAACGGGCCGGCGATTCCGCGGCAGTTGCCGCACTGGTGGAGCTGGAGGCCGCAGTGCGCGCAGCGCGACTGATCGGCATGGTTGAGCACCATGGCCGGCTGGTCACAACGCGGACACAGGCTCGGGGCAACCAGCGCCAGAGGCGGAAGCTTCACTTCCTCACCAGCGTCGCATGGCGGCCAAGTTCGCCTTGGCCGCAACTTTGTCCTTCACCGCCGCCAAGCATCTCCAGGAGTAACTATTCCGGCAATCCAATCCCCGGGAAGATGAGCAGCCCCGTCGGCTAAGCCGACCGGGCGATGAGAAGGAACCGTCAGGTTCCTTCTCATATTTCTGTGATGACGGGGATCACCATAGGACGGCGCCTCGTTTGGCGCCAGACGGTCTTGGAAATCGCGTCGTGGATGGCCTCTTTCAGGAGGTTGACGTCGGCATGGGTTTCGGCCAGCCGCCCGATGCCCGCGATCACGGCGATCCGCGCGTCGGCCATGAGCTTGGCCGAAAGCTCCGGCTCGATCACACCCCGTGAGATGAGGTCGGGTCCGGCGCGGATCATCCCCGCGTCGCGGTCCAGCGTGAGCGTCACGATGAGGATGCCGTCCTCGGCCAGGTGGCGGCGATCGCGAAGCACGACCTGCTCGACATCCCCCACGCCGAGCCCGTCGACATAGATGAGTCCTGTGGCGATCTTGTCCCCGCGCTTGAACGAATGTGCGTCGAGCTCGACGGTCTCGCCGTCTTCCACGACGATGATCCGATCCTGGGGGATTCCCGCCTCGCGCGCGATCTCGGAATGCAGCAGGAGCTGGCGGTACTCGCCATGGACGGGGATGAAGTTTCGCGGCCGCACGGCGTCGAGCATCTCTCGCAGCTCGCCCCGCTGCGCGTGCCCGGTGACGTGCACGTTGCCAACCTCGGCGTAGAAGACTCTGTCGGCCCCGTGGCGGTAGAGGTTGTTCACCGTCTGGTGGACGCTGCGTTCGTTTCCGGGAATCGGACGCGCGGAGATGACCACCCAATCGCCCTTCAGCACGTTCACGAATGGGTGGCGTTGCGCCGCAAAGCGCGCCAGCGCCGACATGGGCTCGCCCTGGCTGCCCGCCGTGAGCAGCAGGAGCTTGGACGGCGGCACCTTGTCGATGTCGTCAAGCGGAACCGTCAGCCCGTCGGGAACCTTTAGAAAGCCGAGCTCACGCGAGGTCTTGAAGTTGGTCTGAAGGCTGCGGCCGACGACCGCCACGCGCCGGCCGAACTGGCTTGCCATCCGCACCAGGTGCTGAATGCGATGGATGTTGGACGCGAAGTTGGCCACCACGATGCGGCCGGGGGCCTCGCTGAAGATCTGCTCCAGCGGCGCATGGAGGTCGCGCTCCGAGCCCGAGTGTCCCGCGCGCTCTGCATTGGTGGAGTCGCTCAGCAGGAGCAGCACACCTTCGTCGCCGATCTTGCGGAAGCGCGACATGTCGGTGGGGAGGCCGTCGGGCGGCGAGGGATCGAGCTTGAAATCGCTCGTGTAAACGACTTTTCCAACCGGCGTGTCGATGGCGAGCGCCACCGCGTCGGGGATCGAGTGGCAGACAGCGATGGTCTCCACGCGAAAGGGACCGAGCTGAACCGAGTCACCGACGCGCACCTCTCGGAGGTCGGCCTCGCGCAGGAACCGATGCTCTTTGAGCTTCGGTTTCACGAGACCGAGGGTCAGTCGTGTTCCGTAAACGGGGACGTTGACCTTCTTGAGCGTGTAGGGCAGGCCGCCGATGTGGTCTTCATGGCCGTGCGTGAGGACGATGCCCAGCACCTCTTTCTTGGGCTGCAGCAGGTACGAGATGTCCGGGAGGACGAGGTCGATACCGGGCATGTCCTCCTGGGGAAACATCAGGCCCGCGTCGACCACAAGGATCTTGCCGTCCCATTCGAGCGCCCACATGTTGATGCCGATCTCACCGAGTCCGCCCAGCGGGAGGTAACGAAGTCGCCCGGTCTGCAGGGGTGCTCGCGGACTCACGCCGCAGGCTCTGAGTTGGTGGGGCTTTTCACAACAGACGCAACTGCTCTGCTTCCTGTTTCGGAGGAGTTGCGGGCGCGGGGGGCAGAGGTGGCGGGGGCGGTGCCAGGAGCGCCTCCAGGTATGCCTTCACGCGGTCGAAGTCGTGCTCCAGGTCTGCCACCAGGGCGCCGTTGTGGAGGGCGGCGGCCGGGTGGTAAAGCGGCACGTAGGCGACGTCGCCTCGCTTGACGAGAGTCCCGTGGACCCGCGTGATCGAGCCCTGGCCCGGCATCAAGCGCTCGAGCGCGTGCCGGCCGAGGATGAGCACGACTTTGGGGCGCACCAGCTCGAGCTGGCGTTTCAGATAGGGAGAGCACGACTCGGCTTCGTTGGGCATCGGGTCGCGATTCATCGGCGGGCGGCACTTGAGCACGTTGGTGATGAACACGTCCGCGCGGCTCAGCCCGATGCGCCCGAGCAACGTGTCGAGCAGCTTGCCGGCGGCGCCGACGAACGGTTCGCCCTGCCGGTCCTCGTTGAAGCCCGGAGCTTCGCCGACGATCATGATGCCGGCCGGACACGGACCGGTTCCGGGCACGGCCTGGGTGCGCGTCGCATGTAGGCCGCATTTCGTGCAGGAGCGGATGTCGGCGTGGAGCTGAGTCAGCTCCGGGGAACTAAGCGACTTTCACTCCCGCCTTGAAGGTGATGAGGTCGCCGGCCTCCCGGATCGTTTGCATGACCGACTGCAGCTGCTCGTCCGTCAACGGCACCAGGGGCAGGCGGAACGGGCCGGCCGGAAATCCCATCGCGTTCAGCACGGACTTGATCGGCACGGGATTCGCGGCGGTCGTCATGAGCGTCTTGATCACGGGCAGCAACCCGAGGTGGATTCGCCGCGCCTCGTCATTCTCGTTTTCCTCATAGGCTGCGATGAGCCTCCTCATCGAGCGGCCCGCGATGTGAGACACGACGCAGATCACGCCGTAGCCACCCGTCCCGAGCGCTGCCAGCGTCCAGCTGTCATCTCCGCTCCACACCTTGAATCGCTCCGGCTTGCCGGCGCATACGAGCCCGATCTGGTCGAGGTCGCCACTCGCCTCTTTCACACCGAGAATCCCGGGGAGCTCCGCGCACCTCAACGTCGTGGCGGCGGTCATGTTGACGGCGGTGCGGCCCTGGATGTTGTACATGATCGTCGGCCCCACCTCGGAGATCGCCTTGAAGTGCTGATACATGCCTTCCTGCGGTGGCTTGTTGTAGTACGGCACGACTGCGAGCAGCGCGTCGGCGCCCGCCTTCATCGCGCGTTCGGAGAGCTTCACCGAGTGATGCGTGTCGTTGCTGCCGGTGCCGGCGACGACGCTCTTGCCCGGGATTGCATCCTTGACAGCCCTTAGCAGCTCGATCTTCTCCTCATCGCTGAGGCTCGGCGCCTCGCCAGTCGTGCCTGCAACCACCACGCCGTCGGAACCGTCGGCCACGAGCATGGCAGCAAGCGTCTCCGCGCCGGCGTAATCGACCGAGCCGTCCGCTTTGAATGGCGTGAGCATCGCCGTGAGGAGACGACCAATCTCTACTATCACTTGATTACTCCCATCTTCATGGCTTGCTCTGCGATTTGAACCGCATTCAGCGCAGCACCCTTGCGCAAGTTGTCTGACACCAGCCAGAGAATCAACCCGTGGCTGGACGAGAGGTCGTCCCTGATGCGGCCAACATACACCTCGTCCCTGCCGGCGACCTCGAGCGGAGTCGGGTACAGCTTCGCGTGCGGGTCGTCCTCGACGATCACTCCAGGAGCCTCGCCCAGAACCAACCTTGCATCGGCCGCGCTGACCTTCTTCGTGGTCTCGATCATCACCGACTCGCTGTGGCCGATCGGCACCGGTACGCGCACGCACGTCGCCGCGATCGCAAGAGCGGGATCGTGAAGGATCTTGCGGGTCTCGTTGACCAGCTTCATCTCCTCTTCGTTGTAGCCGTGAACATCTGGCTTCCAGCCGCCCGGGATGACGTTGTAGGCCAGTTGGTGTGACGTGGCCACCACGCTCGGTGTCTTGCCCGCGGCGATGGCCGCCGTCTGTTCCTCGAGCTCGTCGAGCAGTGCCCGGCCCGCTCCCGAAGCGGCCTGGTAGCTGGAGACGACCACGCGCCGCAAGCCAAACTGCTTGCGAAGCGGCTCGAGCACCATGGTGAGCGGAATCGTCGTGCAGTTGGGGCTTGCGATGATCCCCTCGTTGTCACGAATGTCCTCCCCGTTCACCTCGGGTACGACCAGGGGCACGTTTGCCTTCATGCGCCACGCCGAGCTCTTGTCGATCACGAGGGCACCGGCTTCGGCGGCGCACGGACCGTAAAGAAGAGAGATGTCGGCGCCGGCGGCGAACATGGCGACGTCGATGCCCTGAAATGCTTTTTCGTCCAGGCGTCGCAGTGTGAGCTGTTCACCATTGAAAGGCACTCTCGACCCGACCGATCTCTCTGACGCAAATGCACTCACGCTCGCGATGGGGAATTGGCGCTGCGCCAGGATCTTCAGCATCTGCCGGCCTACAAGTCCCGTTGCGCCGACGACGGCAACGTTCAACTGCTTGGAGGCCGACATCAAGCTAGTTTAATTCGATCCAGGCAGAGTCGGAACCTGCAGCGGACGCGCCACTCGCGAAGGCTGGCCTTGGTTGACTGCGCTCACGAAGTTCGGATGCACATTGCGCAGCTCGACGACCCGATCGTTTTGGCCGGGTGCCATGGGCATGACTTTTCCACGCGGGCGGATGAAGGGCGAGATCAGCAACCGCCCCGCAAGGCCTGCCGCCAGGAAGAGAAATCCCAGGCCGAAGGAAACCCAGGCGATCGTGGACACGTTCGGATCGGTGGTCGTCCAGGCAAGGACGACCGTGAGAACCCAGGCCGCGACCCATGCGATCAGCAGCCCGGTCGGAACCCAAAACGCGAGGGTCACAGTCCGGCTGCTCGAGCGGGTCAAAGGCAGATACCCGCTCGCACGCTCAGCCACCGCCGCGATCGCGAGCGCGTACGCGATGAATCCCAAACCGCCTGCGCATATCAGCAACAGGAGTGAGTAGGCCCACGTGGGCGGCGTCACGAAGCTGAATCTCCTCCAGGTTTCGGCCTGCCGGCCGCTCATCGCGCAAACGGGAGGAAAGTCGTTGGCCAAAAGACGCGACGCCCAGACCTGGACCCGGTCCTGGCGGCTAGTCACTCACCAGGCCAAGCAGGTCGTCCAGGCGTCGGTAAAAACGCGGCTCTGCGGTTACCTTGCGGATCGCCAGCAGGACGCCGGGGATGTATGCGTCGCGGCTCGTCGTCCGGTGCGTGATGGTCAGCGTCTGTCCGGGCAGCCCGAAAATGACCTCCTGGTCGGCGACGAAGCCAGGCAGCCTCACGCTGTGCACCGTGACGTTCCCCTCTTCCCCGCCTCGAGTACCGGCCAGTGTCTCTTTCTCCGGCACCTGGTGGCTGAAGGGTTTGTCACGGCGTTTGGCAGCGAGGCGCTTCGCGGTCGAGAGCGCGGTGCCGGACGGAGCGTCCAGCTTGGTCGCGTGGTGCATCTCGATCACCTCGACCGCGTCGAAGTGCGGTGCGGCGATGTCCGCGAGATGCATCATCAACACAGCGCCCACGGCAAAATTTGGGCAGACGATCCCTCCGATGCCCTTGCTCTTGCAAGCGGTCTCGAGCTTGTCCACCGCGTCGGTGCTCAATCCTGTGGTCCCAATGACGGGCGACGCCCCGGCCGCGACCGCGGCGAGGGCGTTGTGCAGAGCTTCGGAGGGCTTCGTGAAGTCGACCAGGGCTCGCGGCCTCTTGTCGCGCAGGAAGGCCGCGAGGTCGTCGCCGAGCTCCACCCCGCCGACGTATTCGATCCCCGATTCGTTCTGAAAGGCCGCGGCGAGGACCGAGCCGACCTTGCCGCGGTAGCCGGCGACCGCGACCTTGATGGCGTCAGCCATCAGCCAATTGGCAGCCGGGCTCGGTCATTCAGCTAATTCCGGCGTGGGCCGCGACCGCCGCCGCCGTTTCGTCCGCCGCGGTTGCCGCCACCACTGAAACCGCCCTCGCGGGGCGGCGCTGGAGGCGAGGCCAGGGCAACCGCCATGGCTTCTTTGTCGATCTTCTCCTCGATCGGCAGGCCCTTCTCGGTCAACTCTTCGATCGCGGCCTGGCGGCTCAGGTTGAGACGTCCCTGGCTGTCGACTTCTGTCGCCTTCACCATGATCTCGTCACCGACGTTGGCCACCTCCTCGGGCCGCTCGACACGGTGGTCAGTCAGCTTCGAGACGTGGACGAGGCCGTCCTGGTTGGGCAGCACCTCGACGAACAGGCCGAACGGCATGAGGCGGACGACCTTGCCCTTGTAGATCCTTCCGACCTCGACCTCGTCGGTGAGACCCTTGATCCACTCGATCGCCTTCTTCCCGCCTTCCTGGTCCACGGCGGCGATGAAGACCCGTCCGTCGTCTTCGACGTCGATCTGGGCTCCGGTCTCCTCCGTGATCTTCCGGATCATCTTGCCTCCCGGGCCGATGATGTCGCGGATCTTGTCGGGGTTGATCATGATCGTGGTGATGCGCGGCGCGTAGGTACTCATCTCGCTGCGCGGCTTTGGAATCACGGCAAGCATCTTGTCGAGCACGAACAGCCTCGCCTCGCGCGCTTGCTCGAGCGCCTGGGCAAGGATCTCGTGGGTGAGGCCCTTGACCTTGATGTCCATCTGCAGGGCGGTGATGCCGTCCCGCGTCCCGGCGACCTTGAAGTCCATGTCACCGAGGTTGTCCTCGACTCCCTGGATGTCGGTCAGCACGGCGAACTTGCCCTCGCGCGTGACAAGGCCCATGGCGATGCCGGCGACCGGGGACTTGATAGGGACTCCCGCGTCCATGAGGGCCAGCGTCGAACCGCAGACCGACGCCATCGAGGTCGAACCGTTCGAGCTGAGGATCTCGGAGACCAGCCTCATCGTGTAGGGCCACTCTTCGACCGGCGGGATCACCGCCAGCAGTGCGCGCTCCGCGAGTGCGCCATGGCCGATCTCACGGCGGCCTGGCCCGCGCAGAGGGCGCGCCTCGCCGACTGAGTACGGCGGGAAGTTGTAGTGGTGCATGTACCGCTTGGAGGTCTCGTCGGTGAGACCGTCGATCTTCTGCGCGTCGGACATCGAGCCGAGCGTCACGATGGTCAGCGCCTGTGTCTGTCCACGCGTGAAGAGACCTGAACCGTGCGTGCGGGGAAGCACCCCGACCTCAACGGTGATGTTGCGCACGTCCTTGAGGCCGCGGCCGTCGATGCGGACCCCCTCGTCCACGACTCGCTGCCGGACCCGGTCCTTGAGCGCTTTGTCGAACAGCTTGCCGAGGATCTCGACGTGTTCGGGGAAGCGCTCACCCAGTTCGACGATCGTCTTGCGGCGCAGGTCGTCGATGTCGGTCTCGCGAGTTGCTTTGTCCGCCTTGTAGAGCACCTGGTCCAGGCGGAGCGCAAGGTATTCGCCGACGATCTCGATCATCTGCTCGGGGTACGCGGGCGGCACCCACTCGCGCTTCTCCCGGCCGACCTGCTGCTGCAGCTCGAGCTGGGCCGCGCAGATGCGCTTGATCTCGGCATGAGCCATCTCCAGGGCGTCGAGCACGGTCTGCTCCGTGACGCCCTTCGCCCCCGCTTCGACCATCAGGATCGCGTCCGCAGTGCCGGCGACCACCAGGTCGAGCTGCGACTCGGCCATGCGAGACATCGAAGGGTTGACGACAACCGTCCCGTCCAGGTATCCCATCCGGACCGCGCCGACCGGGCCCTGGAACGGGATGTCCGAGATCACCAGGGCGGTCGAGGCTCCGTTGATGCTGAGGATCGTGGGGTCGTTCTCCTGGTCCACCGAAAGGACCGTCGAGACGACCTGGACATCGAGCCGGAACCCGTCCGGGAAGAGCGGCCGGAGCGGCCGGTCCGTCAACCGGGACGCCAGAATCGCCGTCTCGCTCGGCCTCCCCTCGCGGCGCATGAACGCGCCGGGGATCTTGCCTGCCGCGTACAGCTTTTCCTCGTAGTCGCACGTCAGCGGGAACCAGTCGATTCCCTGGCGCGGCTCCTTCGCCATCACCGCGGTGCTCAGGACGACGGTGTCGCCCTGCCGCAGGATCACCGCGCCGTTTGCCTGCTCGGCCACCCGGCCGGTCTCGATCGAAAGCCGCCTGCCGGCGACCTCCACGTTTTTCGTGACTATTGCCATAGCC
Source organism: Candidatus Dormibacteraceae bacterium (assembly GCA_050734495.1). Classification (GTDB taxonomy): domain Bacteria; phylum Chloroflexota; class Dormibacteria; order Dormibacterales; family Dormibacteraceae; genus Palsa-870. The sequence continues at coordinate 18,770 of JBOHUQ010000118.1, read as the reverse complement.
ATACCTCCATGTTGGGAGGACGGCCCCCGGAGGTGCGATCTTGGTCAGGTTCCTAGCAGCTGCCGCTCAGGCGCAACGCCTGAGTGAGAGCTTCTAAGAGCTGACCCGCGCTACCGCGGTGGGGTCCTCCCGATTGACTTACGTGACCGGGAACAGCCCGGTCGGGCTATCTCCTGATCCCGAGCTTGCCGACGAGCGCGCGATAGCGCTCGATGTCGGTATCCCTCAGGTAGTTCAGCAGACGCCGTTGCTTGCCCACCAGGAGGAGGAGGCCGCGGCGTGAGTGATGATCCTTGGCGTGCGTCTTCAGGTGCTCGGTGAGCTCGCGGATGCGCGTGGTCGAAAGCGCGATCTGGACTTCAGGTGAACCCGTGTCCTTGTCTGCCCGCTTGTACTCCGCGATCAGCTTGCCTTTGACGTCCGTCTCTACTGCCAAACTTCCGGAAAGTATACGGGCGAGGGGTGATTCGCCGTCAGGGGCTCGCCCGCGAGAACAAAACTATCGTGGCGTTATGAACTCGATCGCTCCGGGCTGGATCTCGAACAGCGCAGGAAGGAATCCGACTGCCTCGCCGTCGATGTCGACGCGAACCTGTTCGGGCGAGGTGATCGAGACCCGCTTGCCGTAAACCAGCTCGATCTTGGGGTTGTTCTGGTCGAGGTGCTTGCCCTGACGGAAATCGTTCATGCCTCGCATGGTTTCGAGCTTGCCCGCATTCTTCACCAGGATCACGTCGAAAACGCCATCGGTCGGCGACGCCGACGGCGCCATCTGCATGCCGCCGCCGAAGAACTGGCAGTTTGCGACGACCACCTGCTGCGCCTTGGGAAGCTCGTGCCTCGTGTGGTCGATCTCCACGGTCATGGGCTTGTTCTTGAACCCGATGAGCGCGCGGAGGCCGCCCAACGTGTAGGCGGCGCTCCCGAAGCGCTTCGTCCCGTTGCCCATCTGCTGCACGACATCTCCGCCGAGCCCTGCGTCCGCGATGTTGATGAAATGCCTCACCACGGTCTGGCCTCGAGCATCCTGGTACGTGACGCAGCCCGCGTCCAACCGCCTCACGAGGCCCCCGCTCAGGACCTGGATCGCCGCCTTCGGATCGATCGGAATCCGCAGGGTGCGTCGAAAGTCTCCGCCCGTTCCGAGGGGCACCATGGCCAGCCTGGTCGTGGTCGGAAGCGGCGCCCCGTTGTGGAAGAAACCGTTGACCACCTCATTCAACGTGCCGTCTCCGCCGACAGCCACGACCACCGGCCGGGACTCCCGGACCGCGTGCCGCGCGATCTCAGTCGCCTCGAGCGGACGCGTTGTGAGCACCGTGTCGTAACGGAGCCCGGTTCCGGGCAGCCAGCTTTCAATCGCCTTCCAGTCGCGTCCCGCCTTGCCGGCGCCCGACGCGGGGTTGACTATGAACAGGACTCCGGGCCTGGCGGCTATGGTGCGCCTCCGACCGCTCGCGGATTCATGACACCTTGCGGATCGATGCTCTCTTTGATCGACTGCCACACCCGCATCCAACCTCCCATCTCATCGGCGACCCAACGGGCCCTCACACGACCCACCCCATGGTGATGGCTGATGGTCGCGCCGAGCTCCAGTGCGCTGGTCATCGCGCCTTCCCAGGCCCGCAGATAAGCCGACCGGGCGTCCTGCTCGGTGTCTTTGGAACCGCCGAACGTGAAGTACGCACAGCAGCCCTGCTCATAGGCATGACTGAAATGGCATAACGCGAGCCCGCCAACCCCTATTGCGGGCTTGACTCTGGCGTGAAGCTCGCCGAGCACCGTCCACGGCGCCGCGAGCTCGATCGTGTCGAGATACGAGCCCGCCGGCTCCAGAAATCCCATCAGGCGCTCCGCGGAGAGATCGAAGCGGTGTCTCTCCCAGCGCAGCCAGGGATCCTCACCCAGATCGTCCGCAGGACCCGCGAGGCTCCTCACAGCGTCGGCCTCCGCCCTGGCCACCCCCTCCAGGCCGGCGGTGGCCACCACGAGCAGGCAGCCGCCGTCGGGCAGGTCGTACCCGTTGAAGGCGGTATCCTCGGCGTCATAGAGGCGCGCCACCAGCGGCCGGATGCCGGACTGCATGATCGAGCGCATCGCTTCGAGGCCGGCAGCCAGGTCGCGGAACCCGTAGCCTCGGCCGACCACGAGCTCCGGGAGCCGGTGCACCCGCAGGACTGCTCCGAGCACGACGCCCAGCGCGCCTTCCGAGCCGAGCCAGAGTTGATGCAGCGCGGGACCCACCGCCGATCGCGGACCGGGTCGGGGCGTGGCAAACGTTCCATCCGGCAGCACGACGGCGAGGCCCTGCACCATGTCCTCGATGCTGCCGTAGCGGCTGGACTCCTGGCCCGAGGAGCGGGTCGCGATGAGCCCGCCGAGGGTCGTGCCGGGTAGGGAGCTGGGGAAATGTCCGAGCGTCAGGCCCCGCTCGTTGAGGTGCTTCTCGAGCACCTGGCCGTTCACCCCCGACTCGCAGCGGCACGTGAGATTCACCTCGTCAACCTCGAAGATGCGGTCGAAAGCGCTCATGTCGAGGACGAGCTCGCCGGCTCGTGGCGAGAGCGCGCCGCAGACGCCGGTCCCCCCTCCCATCGGGGTCACCGCCACTCCTTTGGCGCCCGCCCAGCGCAGGATGGCAGTCACCTGCTCACGGCCCGCGGGCCTCGCGACCAGTACTCGCGGCGGGGTCTTGCCCGCGCGCTCGTCCATGATCCCGAGCGGCCACGTGTCGCGCACCGCCCGCTCGTCGAGCGCGGGGGCGCCAACTATCCTTTCGAGTTCCGCTCTCATACCTTTTGCTGTGCCGCGAACCGGCCAGCCAGCCAGCCGGTGAGGATCGGCACGCCGAATCCGCACGGGCCGCCGTAGTCGTAACCACCGAGCACCGCGCCCGCTGCATACAGGTTGTCGTAGGCGACCCGCCCCTCCGCGTCCAGCGGGCGCAGTTTCTGGTCGGTCGAGAGTCCGCTGCGCAGCTCCTCCGCGGCGTCGAGGTACTGGAGGTGCTGCAGGCGCGTGCCCATGTCTGTGACGGCCTGCGCCCGGTGAAACACCCCGAGTTTCAGCAGCGGCTCCGAAGGTACGCGCCCCCCGGTCAGCCCACCGCCGATGTGATGGCCGGTCGCGAGCACGAACGCGTCGGCGCGGAAGGTCCGCGCGGCGGCGCGAGCCGCCGTGATCACACCGAATGTCGAATCGAACGACCGGACCTCGCCTCTCACGGTCTCGAGTCCGATCGCCTGCTGCAGCCGCCAACCATGGGGCGATGGAGGCGACGCCAGGAGCTCGAAGCCGTCCGGAGGCAGATTCGTGAAGCCGGGCGGGTAGGCGATCGCGGTCGAGCGGCCGCGAGGCTGCGGGGCCCGCCGCCCGTACAGGTCGGTCAGGGAGGCCGCCTGGGGCAGGTCCGGAATGCTCACCTCTTCGGGGACGGCTTCGATGCCGTGAAGCTCCTTCAACGCAAGGGCGGTCGAGGCGGCGTCGTAGTCTCCGACCTCTTTGATCCCGATCACGGTCACGCGGCGGCCCACCACCGCGCGCAGCTCACCGGCCGCGACGGTGGCGGGCACGAGGTTGCCGGGCCGGGCAATTCCGTGAATGTCCGCGTACAGGCCGCGCGTGCGCCAGGCCCCTTCGAGCTTCAGACCGCCTTTTTCGAGCGCGAGCATCAGGAGATGGACGGCGGTGTCCAGCTCGTGAGCCAGGCGCACCGAGTCCATCCCCAGGCGCGTGAAAGGGTGGTGCGGTTCCGAGCTGAGAATCGAGTCGAGATCGTCCATGACCTCCATCGCTCCGGCATAGAGGGCGGTGGCACCGGGCGCGCGCGCCACCACGGCGACCTCGGCGCCCGCTCGGCGCGCCGCAAGCGCGGCGCAGTAGCCGGCGATCCCGCCACCCAGGACGAGAACCGTCGTCATGGGGCGACGATGCGGCGCGTGTCGGCTACGTCCTGATGGAGTTGGTGCACGAGGTCGTCGGTCGTCGGGAATTTGATGTCCGGATGGAGGTAGCGCGCGAAACGAAGCTCTATCCGGCGTTGATACAGATCGCCTTCGAAGTCGAGTAGAAATGCTTCGACCCGAAGCTGTGTCCCTCCAAACGTGGGACGGTAGCCGACTGAGAGAGCCGCGATGAAATCAGCCTGGTTCAGAGTTTGGGCCACCCCCCTCCCCGACCCTCCGTCTGCGGGGGATGATAGAAGTCTGGCTCGCCCCGCATACGCTCCGAGGGCCGGGATCAGCTTGTTCGGCTCGACTGCGATGTTGGCTGTCGGGAAGCCCAGGCGCCGGCCCACCCTCTCCCCCGCTTCGACGGGACCCGCCATGGAGTACTCCCGCCCGAGAAGGCGGTTCGCGTGCTCGACCTCACCGGCGGTGATGAGGCGGCGCACCTCTGAGCTGTGGAGGTCGCGCCCGTCGAGCTTGAAGGGTGGGACGACCTCGACGTGGTGTCCATGCTCACGCAGCCAGGCCGCGCTGCCTGTACGTCCACGCCCGAAGGCGAAGTCGTAGCCGATCACCCAGCTTTTCAGCTCCATCACCTTCGCCAGCCTGTCGACGAACTCCTGCGGAGCGAGGGAGGCCAGCTCCCGGTCGAAGCGCATGACGATCGCGTGCTCGATGCCTGCTCTTTCGATGAGCGCGAGCTTCTCCTGAAGCGTGGTGATCGATTGCGGGCAGTTGGCCGGGTCGAGGACGCAGCGCGGATGCGGCTCGAACGTCAAGAGCACGGGCTGCGCGTCCAAAGTTTGGGCGGACGCGATCACGTGCTGGATGACGTCGAGGTGCCCGAGATGCACGCCGTCAAAGCTGCCGATCGTGAGCGCCACCGGTCCGATCGGGCTCGTCGGGAGCCCCAGATGAACCTTCAAAACCCCACTGTGGTCAGGTGAGGACCTTTTCAGGCACGAACGTACGCCGCAGCGGATCGGCGTGGCCGAGCGCGACCAGGCGGCCGGTCAAATCGTGGGCTCGGATCAACCCCGGTCCGGGCTCAGGGAGGACGCGCACCGCGCGGCCCTGACGGACCATCGCCTCCTGCTCCACGTTGAGCTTGACCCGCTCCATGTGCGGCAGTATGACCTCGGCCGGAAGCAGCCGGTCGCGGACCTCATCGGCGGTGGTCAGCTCGGCGGCCTTGACCGCGGACTCGATCGCAAGGCCCCCGTACGCCGTGCGGACCAGCCGTCCGAGATATCCGCCGACCTCCAATCGCCGCCCGAGATCGCGGGCGATGGAGCGCAGATAGGTCCCGCTCCCGCAGACGACCTCGACCCTGGCCACCGCGTCTGCCCCGGGCGTGAAGTCGAGCAGGCGGACTTGGTAGACGTCCACCTCGCGCGCCTTCGGCCGCGGGTCCTCGCCCTGCCGGGCAAGCTTGTACGCCCTCTTGCCGTCCACCTTGACCGCCGAGAACGCGGGCGGCTCCTGGAGGATGCGCCCGGAGAACGAGGTCAGCGCATCGACGAGGTCAGTGGCGCCCAAGCCACTCGGGTCCGCAACGGGCTCGCGCTCCGCCTCGGCGTCGTCGGTCGCGGTCGTGTAGCCGAGGTGGATGTCCGCGACGTAGGTCTTCTGCAGCCGCAGCGCAAATTCGGCCAGCCGCGTCGCGGACTCGAAGAGGATCGGCAGCACACCGGTCGCCAGCGGGTCGAGCGTGCCGGCGTGGCCGACGCGATGCGCGCCGGTCAGCCGTCGAAGGCGGCTGACGACGGCAAAGGAAGTCTCACCTGCCGCCTTGTCGACATTGAGTACTCCGCTCGGAAACGAGGATGGGGATAGGCCCCGCCGATCCGGCCGGACAGCGGGTCCTATCGCGTTATGTGTCGGATGAGGCGGCAAGGATCGCCTCCTTGGCGGCTGCCAGCACCATCTTCACCGTCTCGTCCATCGGCCGCTCGATCTCCGCCCCGGCGGCGCGGATGTGGCCGCCCCCACCAAACGTGGCGCACAGCGCCGCGGCATCAACCGGGCCGCGGCTGCGCACGCTGAGCTTGGTGAGCGAGTCGTTCACCTCCTTGAAGAGGATGGCCAGCTCCAGGCCCACGATGCTGTTGAGAGTGTCGATGATGCCCTCGGATTCGGCCATCACAGCGTTCGCCTCCTTGAGCATCCTGCGGGTCACCTTCGCCCACGCAAGCTTGCCGTCGAGCTCCACCCGCATGGTGGCAAGCGCCAGACCGCTCAGCTTGAGCGTGGTCTCCGGTCGCATCTTGTAGACCATCGTTGCGATGCGACCGGGATCCGCCCCGAGGCGCGCGAGCCGCGCGGCGTCGTCCAGCGCCCGCGGCGTGGTGTTCTCGTGGCGGAAGCCGCCGGTGTCGGTCAGCAGCGCGACGTAGATGTTCGCGGCGATCGTGGGCGTGATCGGATAGCCGAAGTGGTCGAGCATCTCCATGACCATCTGTCCCACGGCCGAAGCGTCGGGGTCGATGACGTTCAGATCGCCAAATCGCGAGTTGGACGGATGGTGATCGACGTTGACGATCGTGGCATGCGCAGCGATTCGCTTGACGCTCTCGCCCGAGCGCTCGAGGTTCCCCGAATCGAAGAAGAGGACCAGCTGCGGATCGATGCCGTGGGGAGGTTCGGCTCGGATCTCAGCGAAGCCCGGCATGAACGCATACATCTGCGGCAGCGGTGGCGGGATGAGCACCCATACGTCCTTGCCCGCGGAGCGCAGAGCCTCCGCAAACGCAAGGCTGCACCCAAGGGTGTCGCCGTCGGCGTCCTTGTGCCCGAAGATGAGGATCTCTTGGTTGGCGTCGATCAGCTCCTTGATCTCGTCATAAACATGCGGCGTCTTCTGAGGAGTGGCTATATGGGCTCCTCGCGTGTGCCGTCGGCCGGCAGCACCTCTTTCAACAGCTCTGAGATGTGGACGGCGTACTCGATCGACGAGTCCAGCTCGAACCGGAGCTCGGGAGAGAACTTGAGATTCTGCAGCCGGCGCCCCAGCTCATGGCGGATGAGCCCTCGAGCCGAGACAAGTCGGGCGATCGACTCCTTCTGCCGCTCCGGGTTTCCGAGCACGCTCACGCGGACGCGCGCCTGCCTGAGGTCAGGCGACATGCGAACCGAGGTGATGCTCACGAACCCGATGCGCGGGTCCTTGAGCTCGCGCCGAATGATGGACATGATCTCCTCGCGAACTTGCTCCCCGACTCGATCCGCGCGGTAGCTGGTCATGACGACCTCCGCACTCAGCGACGAGTGATTAAATTTCTTCTCGTTCGAGACGGTATGTCTCCATCGTGTCTCCGGGCTCGAATGCCTCGTAGCCCTCGACGGCGATGCCACATTCCTGCCCGGCAGGCATCTCGCGCACGTCTTCTTTGAAATGCTTAAGCGTGCTGATCCTGCCTTCGAAGACCTGCTCCTTTCCCCGCGACAGCTTGACCCAGCCTCCACGGCTGACCTTGCCCTCCAGCACCCGGCTGCCGGCGATGACTCCGAGGCGCGGGATCTTGATCGGGGTGATGACCTCGACCTTGCCCTCGCGGATCTGGCGGTACGTCGGCTCGCGCAAACCCTTGGCGGCGCGCTCGACATCCTCCGTCAGCTTATAGATGACGTCGTAGTAGCGAACCTCGACCTTGGCGCGCTCCGCGGCGGCGGTCGACGCCGGGGTCGGCTTGAGGTTGAAGCACACGACGATGGCGTTCGACACGCCGGCGAGCAGGAGGTCCGAGTCGCTCACCGCTCCGACCCCCTGGCCCACGACCTTGATCGCGACCACGGGATCCTCGATCTTCTGCAGCGCGCTGAGCACGGCTTCCAGGGTGCCCTGCGCGTCCGCCTTGACGACCAGGCTGAGCTCTTTGACCTCGCCTTCCTTCGCCCGGCGCGCAAGCTCTTCGAGCGTGATGCGCGGCGCGAAATCCTTGGCCGCCTCTTGGGTGCGCTTCTCCGAGAGCTTCGTCAGCGCGATCTGCCGCGCGACCTTCTCCGATCCGACCACCTGGAAGATGTCGCCCGCCTGCGGAACCTCGCTCATGCCCGAGACGACCACCGGGGTCGCGGGCGGCGCGTCCGTGACACTCCGACCCAGGTCATCCGCCAGCGCGCGCACGCGGCCGTAGATGTGGCCGCAAACGAAGTCATCGCCGACCTTCAGCGTGCCAGCCTGCACCAGCACTGTCGCAACAGGGCCGCGGCCGCGCTCGAGGTGTGCGTCGACGATCGTGCCGATCGCGTTGCGGTCAGGGTTGGCCTTGAGCTCGAGGATGTCGGTGGAAAGAACGATCGTCGTGAGCAGGTCGTCGATGCCCTGGCCGGTCTTGGCGCTCAGGTGGACGCATTCGTGCTCGCCGCCGTAGTGGCGCGTCACGATGCCCTGCGTCGCAAGCTCCTGGTGCACGCGGTCCGGGTTGGCGCCTTCTTTGTCGATCTTGTTGATGGCGACGATGATCGGCACCTTGGCGGCGCGCGCGTGGTGGATCGCCTCGATGGTCTGCGGCATGACACCGTCATCCGCCGCCACCACGAGGACGACGACGTCCGTGACCTGCGCCCCGCGGGCGCGCATCGCGGTGAAGGCCTCATGGCCCGGCGTGTCGATGAACACCACCGGGTGTCCGTCCGCCGTCTCGATCTTGTACGCGCCGATCCTCTGGGTGATGCCGCCGGCCTCGCCCGCCGCGACCCGTGTCTGGCGAATGGCGTCGAGGATCGACGTCTTGCCGTGGTCGACGTGACCGAGCACCGTGACGATCGGCGGCCGGACGACCAGCTTGCTCGGGTCCTCGTTGGCGATCGAGAAGAGCTCCTCACGCGACGTGGTCACCACGTCTTCGCCCACAGCCGACTCGACCGCGACGACGTCCTCGCTCAACACCGGTTCCACGGTGTAGCCGAACTCGTCGGCGACGATCTCCGCGGTGGCGAAGTCGATGACCTGGTTGATGGTGGCCAGGATCCTGGACGCCATCAGCTTCTTGATCACCTCGACCGGGCTCACGCTGAGTTTCTCGGCCAGGTCCTTCACAGAGAGGGTCGGCGGCAGCACCACGCGCCGGTCGCCGTTGGCTTCGATCTTCACTGCGACGGAGGTGGGTTTGAAGGCCGAACGCGCCGCTTCGATCGCTCCCGGCGCCAGCGGCGCGGCAGCGTTTCGCGTCAGCCGGCGCTGCTGGAGAAAGTTCACCAGCTCTTTCTGGCTGATCCCAAGTTCGCGTGCGAGTTCGTGTGACTTCATGCTCGAACTAAGAATTATGCCGTTCTAAGCCAATTCGAAACCTGAGGGACGCCCACATCTGGATCAGGCTCGTCATCTCCCTCCGGCGCTGCGCGCCACCTCCCCGGCGAGCGGGGAGGTGGTTTTATTCGACCAGTTCAGACCACAACTCTGGCTGGATCGTGGTTCTCAGGGCGCGGTCCAAAGACCTTCGTTTGCGGGCCAGGTCTACACATGTGGCGTCGGCGTGGACGTAGGCGCCCCGCCCCGCGGCAGAGCCGGTTGGGTCGATTGCGGCGCCCCCTTCCGCCGTCCGGACGACGCGGATCAGCCCTGCCTTGCCGGCCTCGCCGCGGCAGCCCACGCACGTGCGGACCGGCTCATGACTGCGCTTCGCCATCTGACTCGCCCGGCTTGATGTCGATGCGAAAACCCGTGAGTTTGGCCGCCAAGCGCGCGTTCTGCCCGTCCCGACCTATGGCCAGGGACAGCTGCCCCCGCGGCACCAGTACGGTGGCGGTCCTCGTGGTCCGGTCGATCGACACGGAATCCGCCTTGGCCGGCCCCAGTGACGAGGCGACGAAGACCTCGGGGTCGTCGGACCACGGGACGATGTCCACGTGCTCGCTGGCCAGCTCGCTGAGGATCGCTCGATGCCGCACGCCCTTGGGACCGACGCACGCGCCGACGGGGTCGAGCCCCGGCTCGGTGGCGGAGACCGCGATCTTCGTCCGCAGTCCCGGTTCGCGGGCGATGGCCCGGATCTGGACGGTCCCGGCCTTGATCTCCGGCACCTCAGCCTCGAGCAGGCGATGTACGAACGAGCGGGCTGCGCGCGAGACACGCACCTGTGCCTGCCGCGGATTGTGCTGCGTCTCGAGGATGACGACCAGCACCGGTTTGCCCGGATGCAGCTCCTCCCCCGGTATCTGCTCCTCGGGAGGCATCACCCCCTCGATGCGGCCGAGGTCGACGTAAACGGTGCCGGCCTCGACTCGGTCGACGATGCCCGACGAGAGCTCGCCCCTGTGCTCGGCGACGTCACGCAGGACCTTGTCGCGCTCGAGGTCGTGGATGTGCCGGAGCACCGCGTGCTTCGCGGTCTGCGCGGCCATGCGCTTGAAGTCCTCGGAGGGCAGCGACTCGATAACCTCGGTCCCGTCCGGCCGCACCAACCGGCTCCGCACATCCAGGGCGCCGGTCTTGGTGTCGAGCTTCACGGTCACGAAACCCGCGGGGTTGAAGGCGCGCACGTACGCCGTGGCGAGCGCGCTCTCCACCGTGTGCAGCATCTCCTCAAAAGGAATGCCGACCTCGGCGCACAGCGCGGTCAGCGCTTCGCCGAGGCTCTCCGTGGACGGCTCAGATTGCGACCGCGAGCCTGCCCGCGACAACGTCACTCCATGAAATGTGAACGATGACCGGCGCGCGGCCCCGTGCGCCGTTCGCCTGCACGGCGATGCCTGCCCCATCGACCGCCACCAGCTGGCCTTCCACGACGGTCTCCGACTCACCGGTGCGATAGCGCACGTTGACCCGCCTGCCGTTGAACCGCTCGTACTCACCGTGGTTGCGAAGGGGACGCTCCGCGCCCGGAGACGATACCTCGAGGTCGTACGGACCGTCGATGAGATTCGAGTGATCGATCAGCGGCCCGGCGACCCGGCTCACGCGCTCGCAGTCTTCGATGGTGATGGGATCGCCGTGGTCGATCGAGATCCGCAGCGTCCGTCCGGAGTGGCCGGATTGGTCGAGCGAGTAGAGCTCGTACCCCATGTGATTGACGGTGGGTTCGAGCAGCTCTCTGATGGACGGTATGGGCCAGGTCGGCATGTTGCGGTGTCTGACAACACCTTACACCGCCTAGGGGCGCTACCGAAGTGGCTGCACGCGCCTCCAAACGACCAGGAGCGGCGACGCATTGAAGATCGAGCTGTACGTGCCTGACACGATCCCGATGAGCAGCGCGAGGGCAAAGCCCTTCAGCGTCGTGCCACCTGCGATCAGGATCGCGGTCAGCACCAGGACGACCGTGAAGCTGGTGATGATCGACCGCGCCGCGGTCTGCATGATGCTGAGGTTCACGACCTGCTCGAAAGAGAGCCGCTGGCTGACGCGAAGGTTTTCCCTGATCCGGTCGAAGACGACGATCGTGTCGTGCACGGAAAAGCCGACCACGGTCAGCACGGCCGTCACGAAGAGGCTGTCGATCTCGCCGATTCGCCAGCCGAGCACCTTGCCCATGATCGAGAACAGGCCCGTCAGCAGGAAGACGTCATGCAGCAAGGCCGCCAGCGCCGAGCCTCCGAACTGAAAGCCGGCACGCCATCCGCCCGGCACGTTGCGGAACCGGATCGCGAGCAGGAAGAGGATGGCCGCCGAGGCCAGCACGAGGGCCAACAGGGCGAACTCGATCGTCTCGCGCGCGATGGTGCCGCCCACCTCGATGACCTGTTGCGGCGCGCCGCCGACCATCGGCCCGAGGCGGCTGGTGAGGTGGTCCTCCACGATCTGCTGCTGCTGAGGCGTAAGTGGAAGCGAGCGGATGATGTAGCCCCCGGCGCCGCCCGCCTGGATGACTGTGCCGCCCGCCGTGAGCGGATCAGCCGCGACCGCGTCCTCCACGCTCGCCACCGATGGTTGGTCTGCGAACGTGATGGTGAACTCTGTTCCACCCGCGAAGTCGATGCCGAGCAAAAAGCCCTTGGTGGCCATCGAGAGGATGCCGGGGATGATGATGATCAGCGAAAACGCGAAGAACAGGTTGCGGCGCCCGATGATGTTGAGCCGCCGCACGCGAGGCTCCGGTCGCGGAACTTCGACCGGGGTCTCCCTGGGGTTCTCCGGAGGAACGACCATGTCGGCGGTCTGCTCCGACGGAGCGACGTCAGACAGCCCCGACACTGCGGTCCACTCCCATCAGCCAGGGTCGTCGGAGGGCGCTGCCGGTCATGACGATGGCAAGCAGGTTGTGCGTGACGATGATCGCGGAGATGAGGCTCGCGACGACACCGATGCCGAGCGTGATCGCAAATCCCTGCACGGCCGGAGGACCGACGAAGCCCAGGATCACGCACGTGATCAGGGTTGACGTGTTCGAGTCGCGTATGGCGGGCCACGCGCGCTTGACCGCGGCGTCGACGGCCGCGGGTATGGTGCGGCCGGCGCGGACCTCTTCCTTGAATCGCTCGAAGATCAGCACGTTCGCGTCGACAGCCATACCGACCGACAGGATGAATCCTGTGATCCCTGCCAGCGTCAGCGTGACGGGTACGACCTTGAAGATGGCCAGCACCGCGCCGGCGTAGAAGAGAAGAGCGATGCTCGCCAGGAGCCCTGGGACGCGGTAGTAGATGATCATGAAGAGCACCACGATCGACAACCCGAGCAGCCCCGCCGCGAGGCTGAGCTTCACCGACTCGGCGCCCAGCGTCGAGCCGACCTGGGTGACATCGAGGACCTGGAGATCGACCGGGAGCGAACCGGCGTTGATTCCGGTCGCGAGGTCCGTCGCGCTCGCCTGGGTGAAGTTGCCGCTGATCTGTGCCTGCCCGCCTGAGATCTCCTGCAGCGTCGTCGGATCGGTCAGGAACTTGCCGCAGACGGTGTTCGGTGTCTGCGCTGCGAGGCATCCGGTGTCGTACGGCGCGGTCACCTTCGAGACATAGTTCGGGTCTTCCCAGTTGTCGATGTCCTTCTGCGTCAGGTCCAGCCAGATCGCGAGGTGGCGCTGTGGGCAGTCGGTGCCCGTGCCGGGGCATGCAGCGACGTTGTCCCGGGTGAGGTTGTCAAACGTGGTGCCTCCGGCCGAGGTGAAACTGATGTTCACGACCCAGCTGACACCGTTCTGGTCGATCGCGGCGGTAGCGCTCTGGATATCGTCTCCGGTCAAGCCCACGAAGGCCGGCTTGTAGCCGGGCTCCGGCCCGTTGGTGACCTTGGAATCGGGAACCCACTTGGTATAGATCAGCTTCGAGATCGCGCCAATCGTCTTCTGCGCCTGCTGGGCCGTCACCCCCGCGAGGTCGACCGTGATGCGGTCATTGTTGTTGCCGGCGCCTCGAATCTGGGGCTCGCTCACTCCAAGGGAGTTCACGCGCTTGTTGATGACCTGGATCGTCCGCTGCTGGACGTCGGCCCGCGCTTGGCCGGGCGGAAAGTTCGTGAGCTGGTAGTCGATATGGGTTCCACCTGCGAGGTCGAGCCCGCGGTGGATGTACAGCTGCCAGCCGCCGAAGTTGGGCGGCAGGCCGGGAACGTTGCCCGTCAACGGATAGTGGTTGGCCACCCGGTAGATGTAGCCCGCCCCGTCCACGAACAGAGAGAAGACGAGGACTCCGATGATGAGGAGGCGGACGGGCCAGCTGAGGACCAATTGCACGGCAGCCGATCAGTCTACCGACCGAGTGAAGGATGGCGCCTGTCCCACAGGTCCCTCACGCCAAAGCGGTCTCGTGCCCAGATCCAGTCACCAGCCGGTGAGGTGGCCTCGGGACCCATGCCAACTGGCCCATCGTTCACCTGGGTCTGAAATCAGCACCGGCCACCGCGATTTCAGACCTGGCAGGAAGGCGACGGCTGAAGGGTGATCACCGGTGCCGGAACACCACGTTCAGGACCACGGTGAGCACGATCGAAAGGATGATGCCCGTCGTCGATCGGGACGTAGATGGTCACCCCTCCGCTCCGGAACATCAGATCGCCTGGCAGATGAAAGCGGCCGAAGAGCATCAGGGCTCCGCCGATCACGGCCAGCAGAACGCCGAAGACCAGGAGCAGGCGCCCGATGTCCTGCATTGGTTCCTACAGTAAGCGCGTTTGCTGCGGTCCGGAGTCTGGGGGCGTGATACCCATGTGTCGGTAAGCGAGCTCGGTGGCCACCCGCCCGCGCGAGGTCCGGGCCAGAAAGCCGATCTGGATCAGGTAGGGCTCGTGCACGTCCTCGATCGTCTCCCTCTCTTCTGAGAGCGAGGTGGCGATCGTGTCGAGCCCGACCGGACCGCCGTTGAACTTCTTGATCACCGTCTCGAGCAGTTGCCGGTCGAGCGGCTCCAACCCGAGCTCGTCTATGTCGAGCATGGCCAGCGCCTGCCTCGTGGTGGCGACCGTCGCCCGCCCGTCGCCGCGGACCTGCGCGTAGTCCCGCACCCGCCGCAGGAGGCGGTTGGCGATGCGGGGCGTGCCGCGCGCGCGCCGCGCGATCTCCGAGACCGCATCGGGGTGAACCTCGATGTCCAGGATCCGGGCCGAGCGGCTCACGATCTTCTCGAGCTCCGCCTTGGTGTAGAAGTCGAGTCGATACACGGCGCCAAACCGGTCCCGCAGCGGGCCGCTCAGCAGTCCCTGCCGGGTGGTGGCCCCGACACAGGTGAAGTGCGGGAGGGGCAGGGTGGCTGCGCTCGCCCCGACCCCTTTGCCCAGAACTGCGTCGAAGCGGAAATCCTCGAGCGCCGGGTACAGCGATTCTTCGACGGTGCTGTTCAGCCTGTGAATCTCGTCGATGAAGAACACGTCGCGCGTGGTGAGGTTGAGGAGGATCGAGCCCAGCGCGCCCTGGTGGTCGATCGCCGGGCCCGAGCTGACCTTGATGGCCACGCCGAGCTCGTTGGCGATGATGTGGGCGAGCGTGGTCTTGCCGAGTCCCGGCGGACCGCATAACAGGACGTGCTCCACGGGCTCGCCTCGCCGGCGGGCCGCCTCGAGAAGGATGCCGAGGTTCTCGCGCACCTGCTGCTGGCCGACGTACTCAATGAGCAGCCGCGGGCGCAACGTGAGGTCGAACTGGTCGTCGTCCGAGCGGGCGTCCAGCATCGCGTCGCCCGTCATTTGCGCCCCAACGCCCTGAGTGCAACCGCCAACGCCTCCTGCGTGTTGGGAGTCGTTTTCCAGTCCACCGACTCGATGCCCACGCGCGCTTCCTGCGTCGAGAAGCCCAGGTTGCGGAGCGCCGACTCGACGGCTTTGGGCACCACGCCGTCTCCGGCGAGCGCAGCTGCGCGCGGCACGGCCTCCAGCTCCGCCACCGCATCGAGGCGTGGCTTGAGCTCGATGATCACCTTGGCGGCCGTGCGCTGACCCACGCCGCTCGCGCGCCTTATCGGACCCGCGTCCTCGCTCACGATGGCGCGCTTCAACACCTCGAGGCTCGCGGCGCTCAGGATGTTGAGACCGACCTTCGGCCCGACGCCGTCGACCTGGATGAGCATCTCGAACATGTCCAGCTCGGCGGCTGAGGCAAACCCGTACAGAGCGAGCTGGTCTTCTCTCACATGTGTATGGATGTGGAGCTCGACGTCCTTACCCGGTGGCGGAAGGAGCTGGCGGGTCGATGTCGAGAGGCTGACCATATAGCCCACCCCGCCGACGTCCACGACCACGAAGTCAGCGCCCGCTCTGCGAACCACGCCGCTGAGATGAGCGATCACCGGAATTGCGCCCTGCGCGCGCCCGGCGATGAGGCCGCCCTCGTGAAGCGGCGGCTGCGGGCATGGCAGATGGCTATGGCGATCGCATCTCGCGCGTGCTCGTCAAGGCGTCCTTCAGGAATCTTCACCTGCGCCGCGAGCATGCGAGCGATCTGCGCCTTGTCGGCGTTGCCATACCCGGTGAGGATCACCTTGACCTGGCTCGGCTTGTACTCGAAGACGGGAACGCCGCGCTCCTCCAGCACGGCGAGGATGGCGCCCCGCGCCTGGGCCACGGCGACTGCGCTGGTCGCGTTGCGCCCCATGAACAGCTCTTCGAGCGATGCCTCGGCCGGCGGATTGGCGTCGAGCAGCTCTCGCAGATGGCGCGTGATGACGACCAGCCGCTCGCCGTCGCGCCCCGGTCGCGTGACGACCGTGCTGCAAGAAAGCACGAGGTTCGGCTCAGAGAGCAGGGCAAAACCGGTGCTGGCGAGCCCAGGGTCGATGCCGAGGATCAGTCCGTTCGAAACGCCTGGCATTTGTCCAACAAGGTTCTACACCCGGCCAGCGACGCGTTCAAGGAAAACGCGGCGAGGAGCTTGGGGGACGGCCTAAGCGCGAGGTCTCAACTGATTTCATTCATACCTGTGCCGAGACGCGTTCCAGGACGTCAGTTGGGATGTCGAAGTTGGCGTAGACCTGCTGGACGTCGTCGTCCTCTTCCAGTGACTCCATGAGCCTGAGCACCGCCGCGGCTTTGTCTTCCTCAACCGCCACGGTCTGCTTCGGCTGCATCGTGATCTCGGCGTTGTCGATCGTGACGCCGAGCTCCTCCACGGCCGCCTTGACCTTCTCGAAATTGTTGGGCGGCGTCGAGATCTCCACCGACTTGCCGTCCACCTGCACATCGTCGGCTCCGGCCTCGATCGCTGCGAGCCCGACGTCGTCAGGATCCTGCTTGCCCGCCGTCGCCGAGATGACACCCTTGCGCTCGAACATCCAGCCGACGGAGTTCGGTTCGCCGAGGTTGCCACCCAGCTTGGCGAAGCGGTGCCGGATGGATGCCCCAGTGCGATTGCGGCTGTCGGTGACGGCGTCGACCATGACCGCGACTCCCGCGGGTCCATAGCCCTCGTAGCGCACCTCTTCCAGCCTCTCGCCGCCGAGCTCTCCGGTCCCCCGCTTGATCGCGTTCTGGATCTTGTCGGTGGGCATGTTGATCTCACGCGCCTTTTGCATCGCGAGGCGCAGGCGGAAGTTGCCGTCGTTATTGCCACCACCTTCTTTCGCAGCGATGGTGATCTCACGGCTGGCGCGCGTAAACGCCTGACCTCGCTTGGCGTCGACGATCGCCTTCTTGTGCTTGATGCCTGCCCATTTCGAATGACCTGACACTAGGCCGGGACCTCCGTGGAGCCGCAGCAGAAGACGCCCGGGGTCCCCGCGAAATCGCAGATTTCGTGGGGTGGGAACATGCTTTCGGTAATTCTATCCCAGGCGTATTCGAACGAAACTTCGTTTACCGGCCTGGAGTACGTCTCCGTCCTTCAATCTGGTGTCGGACAACGCTTTCTCGCCGTTCACACGCACCCCGCCCTGCTCGACGAGCCGCTTGGCCGCGCCCCGAGTGGCGACGAGCTCGACCTCGACCAGCGTACCCACCAGATCACCGGGGTTCGAGACGGCGCGCTCAGGGACCTGCTCCGGTGCCTCGCGCCGGCGGAACTTGCGGTCGAAGTCTGCTTCGGCTCGCGCGGCAGCATCCTCACCGTGCAGACGCCTGACCAGCTGATGCGCCAGCGCGGCCTTCGCGTCCCGCGGCTTCAGCTTCGAGGTCGCCTCGACCTCCACGGGGCCCAGGCCTGAGATCAGGCGCAGGTACTTCTCGGTCAGCTGGTCGGGGATCGACATCGTCTTGCCGTAGATCTCCTCAGGCGCCTCATTGATCCCGATGTAGTTGCCCAGCGACTTGCTCATCTTCTGAACGCCGTCCGTGCCCTCGACCAGCGGAAACACCGCGATGTCTTGAGGCTCCTGGCCGTACGCCTTCTGTATCTCGCGGCCGAAGAGCAGGTTGAACAGCTGGTCGGTCCCGCCGATCTCGAGATCGGCCTTGACGGCTACAGAGTCGTAGGCCTGGTTGAACGGATACAGAATCTCGTGCGCTCCGATGGCTGCGCCCGCCTCGAGGCGCTCGGCGAAGTCCTCCCGCTGCAGCACCTGCTGCAGGGTCGCCTTTCCCATCAGGCGCAGCATGTCAGCGGCCGTCATCGGCGCCAGCCACTCGGAGTTGCGGCGCACCTCCACCCTCTTGCGATCCAGCACCAGGTCGACCTGCTCGAAATAGGTTTCGGCGTTCGCCGCCACCTGCTCGGCATTGAGCACAGGGCGCGTCTCCGAGCGGCCGCTCGGGTCGCCGATCATCGCGGTGTAGTCCCCGATGATCAGGACGACGGTGTGTCCTTCCTCTTGAAACTCGCGGAGGGTGTCGAGCACGACCAGGTGGCCGACATGCAGATCGGGGGCCGTGGGGTCGAGGCCGAGCTTGACCCGCAGCTTTTCCCCACGCTCCAGCCGAGCCTGCAGGTGCTCGGCGCTATGGATCTGCACCGCCCGCTCGCGCAGGCGTTCAAAAAACAGAGCGCTCACAGGCCGTCAGGGGTTGACTGGGCCGGGACCGAAGTAGATCTGCGGATCAGTGGGCAACGCGGGCGTGAATAGCCCGACGATCGGCTTGTTGATCGCCCTGGCGAGGGGAACGATGACATGCGACCCGTTGTAGCCGTCGCGGAGTTTCAGCTGCAGAGAATCGAGCGAAGAGCCGCCGAACGGGTTGGCTGCGGCCCCCAGCTCGTATACGCAGACGACCACGAGGAAAACACCGGTGATCACGCCGACGATGACACCCAGCGAGCGGTTCAGGGCCAGCGCAGGGATCTGGATGTTGTTGTGGGCGAGCTGGGTTGCACCCTCGACGATGATGAGGACGGCTGCCACGATCCCGAAGAACCCGTAGATCCTGGCGTCGGGCGTCTCGAAGTTGGAGGTCTGCTGGAGGATGCCTCCAGCCTGGAGGCCCATGTTGGTGGCGGCCAGCACCGCCACGTAGAGCGCGATGAACCCGATCAGGCGCCTCACGACGCCTGAGAAGAACCCGCCCACCACGTAGGCGAGGATCACCAC
>JBOHUQ010000117.1:0-32022 GCA_050734495.1 Candidatus Dormibacteraceae bacterium | reverse complement strand
GGGCTGCTCACTTTCCCCGCGATGGGATTAACTGAATGATTTCGCCTGGCGACGTTCTGATGACCAAGATGCGACGCGGTGTCGCGGCCGAGGTGAACTCGGTCGCCCATGCCACGCCAGGTGTCGTTCAACCCTTGACGCTTGGGACCACCTGATGAAGCCATTGCACGTTGCTTTCGTCTGGCACATGCATCAGCCCTATTACAAGGACGACCTGACCAACACTTACCTTCTGCCTTGGGTCAGGCTGCGCTCGGCGAAGGACTACTACAAGATGCCCGCCCTCCTGGACGGCTATCCCAAGCTCCGCGCCACGTTCAACCTCGTGCCTTCGCTGGTGGCCCAGATCGAGGACTACGGCAAAGAGGACTCGGTCGACCTCTTCCTCAACCTGAGCCGGCGCGCCGCCGCCGACCTGTCGGCCGAGGAACGCGATTTTCTGCTGCGCTGGATGCGCGAGTCGCCGCGCGCACTGCGCGTCCAGCAGTCGCCACGTTATCTCGAGCTCGCCTCGCGGCTCGCCGACGCGCAGTTCACCACACAGGACATCCGCGATCTCCAGGTGTGGTTCAACCTCGCGTGGTGCGACCCGGTTTGGATGGAGTCGGATCCGCGGCTCGCCGAGCTGAAGCGTAAGGACCGCGATTTCGCGGAGGGGGACAAGCAGCCGCTCTTCACAGCCCAGCTCGACATGATGAAAAAGGTCATCCCCAAATACCGCGAGCTCGCCGATCGCGGGCAGGCCGAGCTGACGTTCTCGCCGTACTACCACCCGATCCTGCCGCTGCTTACCCACGTCGATTCTGCCCGCATCGCCAACCCGCAGATCCAGCTACCGGAGCATCACTTCTCGCATCGAGAAGACGCCGAGCGACAGATCGAGCTCGGCCTGGGACTCTTTGAGCGGCTGCTCGGTCGACGGCCGACCGGCATGTGGCCGTCGGAGATGGCGGTGGGCGAAAGCATCGTCGACCTGGTGGTGGGCTCAGGCGTGGGCTGGATGATCAGCGACGAGGAGGTCCTCGCACGCTCGATGGAGGGCCGCTACTCGCGGGATGAGCACCTGTACAGCCCCAAGCTCATCGACCGCGAAGGCCAGAGCCTGACGATGGTGTTCCGCGATTCGCAGATTTCCAACGCCATCGGCTTCGACTACCAGCGGATGTCCTCGATCGACGCGGCGCGCAACCTCGTCGGCCGGCTGAAGCGGATCGGCGAGCAGCAGGGCGATCGCAACCTGCTCGTGGTGATCGCGCTCGACGGCGAGAACGCATGGGAGTTCTACCCGCGCGACGGACACGACTTCCTCAACGCGCTGTACACGGAGCTCGAATCGACCCAGGATGTGGTGACCACGACGGTGGCCGATTTCATCGCCGAGCATCCCACCGAGCAGCAGCTGCACCACCTTCACACTGGCAGCTGGATCGGCGCGAGCCTCGACACGTGGATCGGCGATCCCGAGCACAACGTCGCGTGGGACCTGCTCGCCGAAACGCGAGCCTGGCTCGAGGACCAGGCCGCCCAGCGCCCGAACGAGTCGGAGCAGGCGGCGCTCGCGTGGCGAGAGATCCTGATCACCGAGGGCAGTGACTGGTTCTGGTGGTTCAGCCGCAAGCACGATTCGGGCATGGACCCGATCTGGGACAACCAGTTCCGGCTCCATCTTCGCAACGTCTACAAGCTGATGGGCTCGCGGGCACCGGCCCGGCTGTTCCAGCCGATCATCAAGCGCGCGCCGGCTCCGGAACGTGGCGTCCGGGCGGCGACGATCGGCCCGGAGTCACGCGACGACGCTGAGTGGAGCAAGGCGGGCTATTTCCAGGTCGGCTCCGGGTTTGGAGCGCTGCACCGGCCCGCGGGAATCGTCGAGAGCGTCTATTACGGCAACGACGACGAGGATCTGTTCTTCCGGATCGACACGCCCCGCACGCCGGCCGAGCTGGAGGCGGAGCACATCGACTTCTGGCTCTACTGCTCCGGCAAGCCGGCCGGCGATGGTGCAAGCGACATCGAGCTTCCGCTGCCGGCCTCGGCGACGGTGGATCTCGGCTTCGAGCCCGCGTTCGTGGTGCGGATCGTTCCGCGCGCGCAGGGCGGATCGGTCACTGTGGCGAAGATCGTCGATCCAGCCGGGCGCGCGCAGGGCGCACTTTTCGAGAAGTCCAGGGGCATCGTCGAGACGGCGTGGGAGGTTCGCGACCCATGCTTCGTCGCGATTCCGCTCGAGCGCCTCGGCAAGGGGGCGGGCGACACGGTCGAGATGGCGCTGGTCGTGAGCCGCGAAGGAAAGGACATCGAGGTGGTGCCGCCGTCCGGCTCGCTGGGTGTCCGCGTGCCTGGGGAGGCCCCTGCTGAAGGTGTGCCTCACTCTCAGCACCTCAGGGTGCTGGTCGCGACCGCCGAGCTCGCCCCGTTTGCCAAGATCGGCGGCGTCGCCGACGTCGCGGCCGCGCTTTCCAAGGAGCTCCGCCAGGCGGGCCACGATGTCAGGGTCGTGCTGCCGCGCTACCGGCAGATCGACATCGCGAGGAACGACCTGCGTCCGGTGGTCACGGGCCTGCAGGTGCCGCTCGGCGCTCAGAAGCTGGAAGCGACGATCTACGAAGGCCGCCTTGGCGACCTGGTGGTCTACTTCGTCGACTGCCCGCCCCTCTTCGATCGCGACGGCATTGTTGGTTTCGGCGATGACGACGCCAGGTCGGTCTTCTTCTCCCGCGCGCTGCTCGAGATGCTGCCCGCGCTGGAGTTCTTCCCGGACGTCATCCACATCCACGACTGGTTCGCGGCGCTCGTGCCCAACCTGCTCGATCGCGTCTATTCGGAGGGCGCGTACGCAAAGATCGCCACCAACCTCACCATCCACAACCTTGCGGCGCAGGGCACATTCGGCTTTGGCGCCCTCGTGCTGGCAAGCCTCGAAGAGTGGGGTCTGATCCAGGTGGGGATTCCGGGGCTGGACAGCGTCGTCAACTTCCTGGGGCGTGGCATCCATTTCGCGGACGTCGTCAACACCGTCAGCGAGCGGTACGCGTCGGAGATCCAGACTCTGCAGTACGGCGAGGGGCTCGATGAGCTGCTGCGCCGCAACGCCCACAAGCTCCACGGCGTGGTCAACGGGATCGACTACGAGATCTTCGACCCGGAGCGCGATCCCAACCTCAAGCACCACTACTCGGCGGACGCCCCGGAGCGCAAAGCGCTTTGCCGCGCCGACCTGAGGGCGGAGCTCGGCCTGGACGGCGTGAACAAGCCGGTGTGCGCGATCGTGTCCAGGTTCTACGACGTCAAGGGCCTTGACCTGGTGGAACAGACGATGCCGCACCTCCTCCACCTGGGCCTCCAGGTGGTGGTGATCGGCACGGGCGATCGCCGCTACGAGGACATGTTCCGGCGCTGGGCCGCCGAGGCTCCCCACCAGGTCTCGGCGTCGATCGGATTCGATGCCGCGCTCGCTCAGCGGATCTACGCCGGGGCCGACATGCTGTGGATGCCGTCACGCTTCGAGCCGTGCGGCCTCGCACAGCTCATCGCGCTGCGCTACGGCACAGTCCCAGTTGTCCGTGAGACCGGCGGATTGGCCGACACGATCCGCGACTACGACCCGGTTGCGGCGACCGGCAACGGGTTCACCTTCGACGACTACGACCCGTGGCTGTTCTACGCTGCGGTCGTGCGGGCGGCCGAAACGTTCCGGCACCCGGCGCCGTGGTCCTGGCTTGTGAGGCGGGACATGACAGAAGACGTCTCGTGGTCCCGCTCAGCCCACCGCTACGTCCAGCTGTACCTGGCAGCCATCACCGCAAGACGAGAGCGGCGGGGAGCAGCCGCGCTGGCGGACTGAATCGATGGGTCACTTCCCCGCTCGCCGGGGAAGGTGGCGCGAAGCGCCGGATGGGGCGTCCGCTACCCGCCCCAGTCCGGAAGAAGTCTGAGCTGCTCCACCCGCCGCGCCCCCGGCGCATACGCCAGGTTGAAGTAATCGATCACCATGCGGCGCGCCGCGAACGCCGTGGCCGTGTGGCGGATCGAGGCCCGCATCATCTCGACCCAGCGCTGCGGGATCCCATCCTTGTCGCGCTCGTAGAACGCCGGCACGACCTCGCGCTCCAGCAGCCGGTAAAGCCCCTCGGCCTCAGCGCGATCGTCGACCTCGGGCCGCTCGAGCGTCGCGCCGGACGGGATCGCCCATCCTAGCTCGGGGCGGTAAGCCTCGTCCCACCAACCATCCAGGATGCTCACGTTGAGCGCGCCATTGGCGCCGGCCTTCATCCCGCTCGTGCCGCTCGCCTCGAGGAAGCGTCGCGGGTTGTTGAGCCACACGTCTGCGCCCTGCACCAGGTGACGCGCGAGCTCGATGTCGTAGTCCTTGAGAAAGACGACCCTCGGCTGATCCCGCGCAAACGCGACGATTTTCGCCACGATCTCCTTGCCCGGCTGGTCAGCTGGGTGCGACTTGCCCGCGAAGAGGAGCTGCACGGGCCGTTTCGAGCTGCTCAACAGCGCGCTCAGCCGCGTCACGTCCTGGAGCAGAAGATCGGCGCGCTTATAGGGCGCGAACCTCCGGGCGAACCCGAACGTCAGCACGTCGGGGTCCAGCTCCCCCGGCTTCTCCGAGCGCCTCCTGGTGAACTCGATGAGCCGCCGCTTCAAGTTGAGATGTGTCAGCCAGAGGACCGGCGCGGGTATCTCCAGCACCGCCTGCCAGCGTCCGTCGCGTCCATCGAGGTCCCACCAGTCGGGCCCCACGTAGGTGCGCAGGAGGTCCGCGATCTCGGGCGCGATCCACGTCGGCATGTGCACGCCGTTCGTCACGGAGCCGATCGGCACCTGGGTCTCGGGCAGGCCGCGCCACGCATCCTTCCACAACCGTCGCGAGACCGCGCCGTGCAGCCGGCTCACCCCGACAGACTGGTCTGCCAGGCGAAGCGCGGCGTAGGTCGTGGTGAATCGCTCGCGCGGATCGCCCGGCTTCTGCCGGCCGAGGTCCATGAACCGGTCGAATGAGATGCCGACCTGCGTGAGGTAAGGGCCGAGCAGGTCCCACACCAGGCCCGACTCGAAGTAGTCGCTTCCCGCCGCGACCGGCGTGTGCGTGGTGAAGACGATCCCGGCGCGCGCGACGAGCCTCGCCTCCTCCAGCGTCATCTGCCGCGACGCCCGCAGCTCGCGGATGCGCTCGATGGCGCAGAGAAAGCTGTGGCCTTCGTTCAGGTGGAAGACGGCGGCCGTCATGTTCATCGCGCGCAGCGCCCTCACCCCGCCGATACCGAGCACGATCTCCTGCCGCAGGCGACGGTCGGGCTCGGGTACATAGAGGCGGTCGGTGATAGCACGGAGGTCGGGCGGGTTCGCCTCGAGGTC
The DNA here is from genome assembly GCA_050734495.1 of Candidatus Dormibacteraceae bacterium. GTDB lineage: Bacteria > Chloroflexota > Dormibacteria > Dormibacterales > Dormibacteraceae > Palsa-870. Next base: position 26,658 of record JBOHUQ010000117.1, on the reverse strand, counting down.
GGTGTCGAGCAGGAACAGCGGCACTCGGCCGACCTGCGCTCGCCAGACGCCGATGCGGACGTTGCGCGCCCCGATCGGTGCCTCGACCTCGATACCCTCGACCTTCTTCACCGGCAGGTCGATGCCCCGGTTCTCGGAGTACACCTCGACCTGGCGGCCTCCCGCGTCGATGTCCTGCCGCCCGAAACCCTGCCTGTAGAGGAGTCCGACCGCGACGAGCGGAAGTCCGAGATCGCTGGTCGCCTTCAGGTGGTCGCCAGCGAGGACTCCGAGGCCGCCTGAATAGATCGGCAGGCATTCCGCGAGGCCGAACTCGAGCGAGAAGTAGCCGATCACGAGGGGAGCCTTCGCGTCCATGAAGCGCGGGTTGCGGTCGTAATACTCGCTTCGCGCGGCACGCGCGTCCGCGAGCGCCGCCCCCACGTCGGGCCGCTCGCACGCGCGCGCCACGCCGGCCTCGCCGAGCCGGCTCAGCAGCAGAATGGGATTCTGCCGGGTCGATTCCCATAGCTCGGGGTCGAGCGTGCGAAAGAGAGCTTCGATGCGGGGCTGCCATGTCCAGAGCAAGTCGAGAGCGAATTCTTTGAGTTCGTGCACGAGAGACCTACGATGGTAACGAGATGAAGGCGGTGGTCATGGCGGGAGGGGAAGGTTCGCGCCTCCGGCCGCTCACCAGCCGTCAGCCCAAACCGCTGGTCCCCGTCGCCGGCCGGCCGATCATGGAGCACATCCTTCTCCACCTGCGCCGCCACCAGATGCGCGACGTGGTGGCCACCGTGCAGTACCTGGGTGCCTCAATCCGCAACTATTTCGGCGACGGGTCGGAGCAGGGTGTCGCCCTCAGCTATTCGGTGGAGGACTCGCCACTCGGCACCGCCGGCTCGGTCATGCTCGCCCGCCAGGCGTTGACGGAAACATTCGTGGTCATCTCGGGCGATTCGCTCACCGACATCGACCTCGCGGCGGCGGCGCGCTTCCACCGCGAGCGCCGGGCCATCGCGACGATCGTCCTCAAGCCGGTGCCCAATCCGCTCGAGTACGGCGTGGTGGCCATCGACGAGGGCGGCGCGGTCCAGCGCTTCATCGAAAAGCCGAGCTGGGGCGAGGTGATCTCGGATCTCGCCAACACCGGTATCTACATCCTCGACCCGGCGGTCTTCGACTTCTTCCGACCGGGCGAGGTGACGGACTGGTCGGGCGACGTCTTTCCCAAGCTCCTCAAGCAGGGTGAGCACGTCTTCGGCTGGGTGGCCTCAGGGTACTGGGAGGACGTCGGTAGCCATGCGGCCTACGTCAAGGCGAACTTCGACTGCCTCGAGGGCAAGGTCAAGGTCCAGATTCCCGGCGATCGCGTGGGCGACTCCACCTGGGTGCACACGGACGCGGAGGTCTCGCGCGACGCTCGCATCGACGGCCCGGCGCTCGTCTGCGCCGGCGCGAAGGTGCGCGCCGGTGCGTGGGTCAATGGACCTTGCGTGATCGGCGGCTACACGACAGTTGATTCCGGGGCCAAGGTCTCCAACTCGATCACCTGGGACCACAGCTACATCGGGTTGAACTCCCGGCTCCGCGGCGCGGTGGTCTGCAAGTCCGTCACGATCAAGAACGGCTGCCTCCTCGAAGAGGGCAGCGTCATCGGTAGCGACGTCGTGATCGGCGCGGGCTCGACGATCAACGCGAATGTGCGCATCTGGCCGAACAAGGAGGTCGAGCCCGGGGCGGTCGTCCACGATTCGATCATCTGGGCCGGCTCCTGGAAACGGGGCCTGTTCAGCTCGTATGGGCTGAATGGCCTGATCAACGTGGAGTTCACGCCTGAGTTCGCCTCGAGGCTAGGTGCCGCCATCGGCGCCCTCACGCCCAAGGGCGCCGAGATCGGGATCTCACGCGACTACACCAGGTCCGCCCGCATGATCGGCCGCGCGTTGATGTCCGGGATGATCTCGACCGGCACCAGCGTCATCGACCTGTCGGTGCTCCCCGCGCCCGTGTCGCGCTACTGGGCTCGAGCCAACCACGTCGCCGCGGTGCACGTCCAGACCTCGCCGGTCGATCCGCGATCGGCGGACATCCGCCTGATTGACGACCACGGGCTCAACCCTGACAAACGCAGCGAACGGCGTCTCGAGGGCCTTTTCTTTCGCGAGGACATCCGCCGCGCGTCCCATTACGAGATGGGCCGCATCGTGCGACGTGACGAGCAGACCGAGCGCTACATCGATGACACGATCGCGAAGCTCGACCTGGAGGCGGTGCGCGGCGCGGGGTTCAAGGTGCTCATTGACTACAACAACGGGTCCGCGGCGATGGTGCTGCCGAGGGTCCTGCAGGAGATGAACGCCACGGTGATCCCGCTCAACGCCTCGCCCGCAGAAATCGTGTTGGAGCAGGACGAGGGAACATTTCGCGAGCACCTCAGGGAGATGGGCCTGATCGTCTCGGCAGTAAGAGCCAAGCTCGGGCTGTTCATAGACACGCCGGGCGAGAGGTGCTTCCTCGTCGACGAGACGGGGACCGTCCTGGACCACGACACCGCCTTTGCGGTCATCGCACAGCTCGCGCTCGCCAACAGGGTAGGCATGGTGCTCGGCCCGGCATCGGCGTCCCTGGCCTTTTCCATGATCGCCGACCAGATGCACAGCAGGTTCGTGCCGACCAAGATCACGCCGGGAGCGGTCCTGCGCGCGGCTCAGCACGCCGACACGGTCCTGGCCTCTGATGGAGTGGGTGGCTACGCCTGGCCGGACTTTGCGGTGTCCTTCGACGCGATCTTCACCACCGTGCGCCTGCTGGAGCTGCTGGCGCAAACGGGCGCCTCGCTGGCCGAGCTGCGGTCGCGAATCCCCGCGGTCGCACATCGCAGCGCGGTCGAGTTCTGCCCGTGGGACGTCAAGGGCCGGGTCATGCGAGCCATGATGGAAACGCACATGAAGGACCGCATCGACCTCACGGACGGCGTGAAGGTTTTCGTCGACGGTGGGTGGGTCCTCGTGGTACCGGACGCGGACCGGCCCGAATACCACATCATCGCGTCGACGCTGGACCCGGTGCAGGCTGAGGGCCTGGTCCGCGAGTATTCGCAGCTGGTTCGGTCGGTCGTGGCAGAAGCCGCGCCGCAAGCCGAGGCAGTGGTCGAAACGTAAGATTTCCCTGGGGCGCGGGCGTAGCTCACCTGGTAGAGCGCAACCTTCCCAAGGTTGAGGTAGCCGGTTCGAGACCGGTCGCCCGCTCCAGCTTTCTCCAACCACAAGATCTTGCGGTCATGCAGCTGTGGTGGTCGGCATGTCGGCTACCTGTCGCGTCGTGGCGGCGGCCTTGATTTCCGGTGCACCCCTTAGGATGGCCCCATGCACTCGGCTCCGATCGTCCTCGTTCCCGGGTTCTGGCTTGGCGCCTGGGCGTGGGATGAGGTCGCGGCGCGGCTGCGCTCAGGCCGTTTTGGCGGTGCATAGCGGCACTGGCAACGAAGTGGCGACGACGCCGGGCTAACCGACGCATACGTCGTTGCAGTGGGTGACCGCGGGCGACCGGGCGTCCGGCTGGTGGCTCTGCCGATGCGCAACGTAACGATCCAGGCGGCCCGACGCCTCGCCATTGAGCGGCAGGCGCTTAGCGGTGCGGTTCCGGCGGTCGTGACCGAACAAAAGATTCTCGACGTCGTCAGGAGGATCGGCTTCCTGCAGCTCGATCCCACCGCGGTCGTGGCACGAAATCCGCTGCTGATTCTGTTCAGCCGTCTGGGCTTCTTCGATCGTGAGCTCCTTGATCGGCTGGTGTGGGATGACCGTTTGTTGTATGAGGGTTGGGCGCCGATCGCCGCGCTCGTCCTGACTGAGGATAGGCCGCTGAGCAGAACTCTGGCATTGTCGTGGTCTTCGTCGAAGGAGTGGTATGAGGCGAATCCGCGCCTCCGGGACGAGATCCTTCAGCGTCTGGCTCGCGCACCGCTGAAAGCCTCCGACCTGGGCGGCGAGGAACCCCGGGACGGTGGGTCCGGTTGGTACTCGGGCAGATGGGGGCCTTCCCGGCACATGCTCACTCTTCTCGATGTCTTGGGTTATGCCGTGCCGGCCGGTCGCGAGCGCGGCGCCCGGACGTGGCGGTTGGCCCGCGAATGGTTCGGCGATGAGGCGGATCCCCTACCAGTCGCCGAGGCCGAGCGTGTTGCAGTCGCCCGTGGGCTGCGCGAATTGGGCGTAGGGACAGCCTCCCAGCTGAGAGGGAACCGGCGGTATCCGCACCTCCGCGAAGTGTGGCGAGAGCTTGCCACAGCAGGGGAAATCGTTCAGGTAGATCTCGGCATTAGAGGCGAGTGGTTCATGCACCGGAACGACCTGTCTTTGCTGGATGCCGTAGAGCACGGTGGGTTCGTTGGTCGAACGGTCTTGTTATCGCCGTTCGACCCCCTCATTTGGCATCGGCCGAGGACGCAGGCACTATGGAACTTCGACTTCAAGCTTGAGATATACACTCCTCGTTCCAAGCGATGGGGCTACTTCGTGATGCCCCTTCTGGACGGCGACGAGCTGACGGCTCGTTTCGACCTTGCGGTTGATCGCAAGGCCAGAGTTCTCAAGGTGCTCAACGTCCGTTGGGAGGCTGGCAACCCCGGCAGAACACGGCGCCGCAATGCCCAGCGGGCTCTCTCAGAATTGGCGACGTTCGCAGGTGCTGAATCTGTAAGTCCATGGTGAGGACATCGCCTATCCGGCACCCAGTCCGCGGTACTGTGGACAACGGTTGTTCACGAGTGTCTAGGCAGGCGATCACCAAGATTCTGTCCCTTCGGCCCGACGAGACTCGGCGTTTCGAGCGACTGGTCAAGCGCTTCGGCGGCGGCAGTACGACCGAGTTCGTTCGTGCGGCGATGGACCGGCTCGAGGCCGCCGAAACCGCCGAGGAGCTGGACCACCTCCGCCGGTACGGCCAGCGCCGATCAAGGCAGCTTGGCCTGGCGGATGGCGATGTTCGCGAAGCCGTTCGCAAGACGCCAAACCCATAGCTCGACCACCAGGTAACCGCGCGCCCCTCGTACTCGACATCAACGTCCTCGTGGCCGCCGTCGTGGAATAAGACCCCACGTACGCGTTCGACAACTGGCCCAGCCCCCCGCCCCTTCGCGGGGACCCGTGTGCCAACGCCCTCGGAGTCATGAACGACGCGATCGAGTTCGCGCTATTGCTGAGTCCGCACGTCCTCGACGGCACGCTCCGCGTCCTACGCGAGTTCTTCGGTTGGAGTGACACGCGCCTTCTCCGGTATCGGCGAGCCCTCGAGTCCATCGTCGAGAGATCTGGGGGAAGGTCGTCGTGCCCTCCGACCACGTCGCCGATTGCGATGACTGGCAGGACAACCGGATCCTCGAACTCGCCCTTGCCGCGGGAGCCCTGCTCCTCGTAAGCTCGGACGACCATCTCCTCCGACTCTCACCCTGGCGCAGAAGCCCGATTCTCGATCCAGCAGCCTTAGTTGGCCGGGTCGACGCCATACGCCGGGCTGCCGGCCGTTGATAAAAGATGATGCAGCGAAAACTGCATCCTTCGAACCCCAAGCGGCCGGCTTTCAAGATCAGATACGCACGTCGGCGGGTGTCCGAAAAGTTCGAATAAGCACCTGTGTGCCCGCTCCAATGACCCACCGCTCCGGTGAGGTGTTCCGCAGCGCCGGAGTGCCAGGCGCCCAAACATCTTGAGCGACTACATAGCCGGCATCTTTCCCTGAGTCCCGCCCAGTCGCAAGGACATCGTCAGCCAGGCCATGGCCGCGGTCGCCGCCACGCCTGGCGCGAAGGCCAGCGCGGCCACGCCCGTGAGGTCCCACAGCGAGCCGGCGATCAGTGGCAGGACGAATGCAGTTGTGTACTGCACCGTGAAGACGGCCGCGCTCATGCGGTGCACGTCGCCGGCCGCGGCGAGCCTCGGCGGGAGGGTCAGCGTAACGATGAACGCGAGGGCCGCGGCGAAGCCGACCACGAACGCCCAGGCGACCACACCGGCGCCGGGCGTGAGGACGATGCCCAGCTGCCCGAGCGCCATCAGCACGGCCGAGCCGATGAAGCCGATGCGGCCGGTCAGCAACCGCTCCCGGAGCGCGACCGCCGGCGCTGTGAGCAGCTGGGCGCCGTTGAGGACGAAGAGTGTCGGGGTGATCAGGGCGTGGCGCCCGGTCTGGTCCAGGAAGTCGGGGATGTAGGCATTGGCTCCAAAGTAAACGGCCGACGCCATGCCCATGACCAGGCCGATCCGCACCGCCGGGCCCTCGCGCCAGTTGGGCCACCAGCGGGTGGGGACGGCCGGGCGCGGGCCACGCTTGGGCGCCGCCAGCACGATCGCGACCCCGCTCACGATGACCGCCGCCGACCACACCGCGATCGCCCACCGCCAGTCGCCGTGCGCCAGAGGCAGCACGGCGGGGGAGGTCAGCCCGGTCGGGACCGTCTCGCCGATCAGGATTCCGTTGCTGTACACGGCGGTGGCGACGGCGATCCGGCGTGGGAACCAATCGCGCACGAGCGATGGAAAGGCGGGTTGGCTCACTGCCACACCGACGCCCATGAGGAAGGTCGCCGTGAACAGCACAGGCGTGCTGGGGCCGAATCCCCGCAGGCCTCCGAAGACCGCGACGCATCCGAGACCCACCGCCAGCGCGCCGCGTACGCCGAGCTTGGCGATGAGCAAAGCCCCCGGCACGGCGGCCACGGCGAGCACCAGGACAGGCAGCGAGACGAGGGCTCCGATCGCCTTCTCGTCGAGGTTGAGCTCGCGGTGGATGAGCGGGATCAGCGGAGGTACCGCGAGCATGGTCAGCCGGAGATCGACGCCACCGAGCCACAGCAGCAGCAGTCGCACGGCATCCAGGCGGGTGAGTCTCAAGGCCTCGTGGCTCCATACTTGAACCCGTGCCGGGTCTTTTGATCGTGACCTCCACCGGACCTGAGGATGCGACGCGGGCCAGCATCGCTTTTCATATCGCGGCCAATGGCGCGAAACCAAACGGCACCGAGGTGGCGATCGCCTTGGCCGGCGACGCCGCCGAGCTGGTCAAGCCTGACGTGATCGCCAACGTGCTCGGCCAGGGCCTGCCTCCGCTGCGCGACCTGCTGGATAAGTGCCTCGACCTGGACATCCACGTCTACGTTTGAAAAGGCTGTGCTGAGGCCCGTGGGGTCTTACCGGAGATGCTCACGCCGAACGCATCGTTCATAACCCCACCAGACCTGGTGCGCCTGACGATGGAAGCGGAAAAAGTCCTCAGCTTCTAGTCAATTGGGGGATGCAAGTCACTCCCGCGTGGCACCTATCACGGCTAGCGCGCTCGGGTTCTCCAGCGACGACAGGTCGCCCGGATCCTTGCCGGTGTAGACCGACCTCACCACCCGGCGCAAAATCTTCGCGTTCCGAGTCCGCGGCAGATCGGCCACGAAATGGATCGCCTTGGGGCGCAGCGGCTTGCCGAGCGCGCCCGCCACGACGTCCTGCAGCTCCGCCGCCAGCTCATCCGAGCCCTTCCGGTTGGGACGGAGAATCACGAAACAGACCAGCACCTCGCCCTTCAGCTCGTCTGGCACCCCGATGGCCGCCGCCTCCGACACCCACGGATGACCCACCAGCACCGACTCGACCTCGGCAGGCCCGAGCCGCTTCCCCGCGATCTTGATCGTGTCGTCGGAGCGGCCCAGCACGTACCACAGCCCGTCCTCGGGATCCACGTAAGCCCAGTCGCCGTGGACCCACACACCCTCGAAGCGGCTCCAATACGTGTCCAGGTAGCGCTGCTTGTCGCCCCAGAAGCCTCGCGTCATGCCCGGCCACGGGTTGCGGATCGCGAGCTCGCCCACCTCTCCGCGCACCGAGCGCCCGTCGGCGTCGAGCACGTCCGCCGCGATGCCCGGCACCGGGCCGGCGAACGCAGTCGGCCGAAGGTGAGTGATCACGTTGCCGCAGAGGATGCCGCCCGAGATCTCGGTCCCGCCGGTGTAGTTGATGACGGGGATCCGCCCGCCACCGATGTTCTTGAAAAACCATTGGAACGGCTCGGGGTTCCACGGCTCGCCGGTGCCGCCCAGGATGCGCAGGGTGGTGAGGTCGTGATGCGCGGGGACCTCGTCGCCATGGCTCATCAGGCCGCGGATCAAGGTGGGGGAGACGCCGAGCACCGTCACGCCATGGAGCGCGACCATGCGCCATAGGCGGTCGGCGGCCGGGTAGTCCGGAGTGCCCTCGTACAGGACCATCGTCGCGCCCAGGATGAGCGACCCGAAGATGAGCCAGGGGCCCATCATCCAGCCGATGTCGGTGTACCAGAAGACCGTGTCGTCCGCGCCGACGTCGAAGCCGTGCGCCATGTCCTGCGCCGTCTTGATGGGGAAGCCGCCATGCACGTGCAGGCAGCCCTTGGGCTTGCCCGTCGTGCCCGAGGTATAGATGATCATCAGCGGGTCCTCGGGGTCGAGGTCGTGCGTCTCGGTGCGGTCCGATTCGTCCTCGACCACCACCTCCCAGACGTAGTCGCGACCATGGGTCCACGGCACCTCGCGCACCACGCGGCGATGCATGATGACGCGGGTCACGGTCGGGCAGGAGACGAGCGCCTTGTCCAGGGTCTCCTTCATGGGCACGACCTGGCCGCGGCGGTAAAACCCGTCGGCGCAGATGACGAGCTTCGCCTCGCCGTCGCGCAGCCGGCTCGAGATGGCCTCCGGGCCGTAGCCCGAGAACAGCGGGATGATGACCGCGCCGATCTTGGCGATCGCCAGCAGCGAGATCGCGACCTCGGGGCACATCGGCATGAAGACACCCACGCGATCGCCCCGTCTGACGCCGAGCCTGCGCAGCACGCCGGCGAGCTTGCACACCTGCTGGTCGAGCTCGCGGTAGGTGACCTTGCGGACCTCGCCCGGCTCGCCCTCCCAGATGATCGCGAGCTTGTCAGAGGACTTGGTGCCGCGATGGCGGTCGAGGCAGCTCTGCACGATGTTCATCCGACCGCCGATCCACCATCTCGCCCACGGCTTGCCTTCGGAGAGATCGACGACCTTGTCGTAATGCCGGTAGAAGGCGATGTCAACGTCCCTGATCGCGGCGTCCCAGAACCACTCTATATCGTCGTCCGCGCGCTTCAAGAGCTCGGCGAAAGTTTCGATGCCGTGCTGGTCCATGAACCGCTTGAGGCGGCTCTTCGAGATCACTTCGGGGCTCGGTTCCCACATCACGTCCCCGATCACGACCGGTTGCATTCGCCTGAAGTCTAGTTCCCGCCTCTTACACTCGATCCGATGGGCGGGCTGCCTGAAGACTTTGCGGACACGCTTTCTCGGGTACTCGAGCCGGGCCACCGCGACGCCGCGGCGGGCGTGATCGAGGCCGCGACGCTGCTCGACGACGCGGGCCTACGCCGATTCCTGGAGCTCTTCGCCGCGCGGATCCGGGCCTCGGCCTCGCCGGTCAGGTACGAAGAGCTGCGTGGGTTCTTACGCGTTGCCGGGCGCGCAAGCGCTCGCTGATCTGCTCCGCCTCGACCAGCAATTCCCAGTAATTGGCCCAGGCGACCTCCGCCATCGCTGCCGCGACGTGCGCCTTGAAGTGCTCTCGCGCTGCCCGCGCCGCGTGCTGCTGCCCGTAGCACCACCGGTCCCACGCGCGCTCCACCGTGCAGTCGACGAGCTCGAGCCAAGCGGCGTCCGTCGCGCCATTCGGGCGAGCCGGAAGGGTCAGCAACTTCCAGACGCGGTTGTCCATGACCCGTGTCATGACCGGCTGGCCGCTCGGTCTCCCCGTATGGCGATTCGGATGAGGATGGTTGGGGTTGGCGGCCATGAGGCGCTGCTGGACCGCGAACACGAGGTCGTGGGCGGCGTGAAGGGTGGCCGGGGGGACCGGTGGATTGCGCCTGCCCAGTCGGAGCTGCAGTGCATGGATCGCCTCGCGCAGGCGAGGCGGTGCTTCAGTCTCATCCTGGAGGCGCAGGGTCTCAACGTCGTCCAGCAAGACGTCGGATTCGGTGAGAAACGACCTCCGGCGCGTCTCCGACGCGGCTTCGGACGGTGTATCGATGATCGCGGCGGCCATGCCACGCAACATAAGGGCTTCAGCGGGTTTGTCAAGTGGATATTTACAGCGGGCAGCTTCTTAACAGCCTGGGTTGTCGGGCCGCCCATCCAGTCATAAGGTCGAGCGGCGATGAGACGTTGGGCTACGGCGATGCTTGCATTGGGCCTGGGTGCCGGCGTCAGCGCGGCGCTTTTGGTGTTCGCCAATCCAGATCGAAATGCGGTCGCGGTGTTCGCCGCGGCGCGTGACATTCCCGCCGGCGGGGCGCTGGCTTCGGACTCGGTGGTGCTGGTGCGAGTGAATTCCACCGGGCTTCCACCACTGCTGTTCACAGGCGGTGACCAGGCGACCCTCGACCGCATGCACGCGACGCACGATCTCGCCGCAGGTCAGCTCATACAGCACAGCGACGCGACAACCATCGACGCGATTCCTGACCGCCGGCTCGTCTTCGTGCCAGTCAAAGACGCGCCGCCTGGCGCCCCGGGATCCAGGGTCGACCTGTTCGTGGTCGATGGCTCATCCGACCACCTGTCCGTGTCGCCGTTCGCACTTGGAGTCGAAGTGCAGGCGTCCGTGGCCGGCGGCCTGGTGGTCGTGGTGTCGTCGAAGCAAGCGCCGGCCTTTGTTTATGCCGCCGTCGCGATGCATCTCGCAGCGGTCATCGCAGGCGCAGGCGCAGGCGCCGCCGCCGGCACGGAGGGTGGAGTTTCGACCGCCGAACAGGCCGTGGCGGTGGCGGCCCAACCGTGAGCAATGTGGTTTCGCAGAGTATCGAAGACGGACTTCGGGCGCGAGTGGAAGCAGAGCTCGCGGCGGAGCTGGCACGGCGCGATCGCACGCGCCTTCGAGTCGAAGACCAGGGATGGATCTACCAGCTGGTCGGTCGGCTTGTCGGTGAGGCGCCCGACCTCGACGGAACACAGGCCCAAGAAGCCTGGCGGCGAATCTTCGCGTCGGTGACCCCCCTCGGTCCGCTGGCGGAGCACCTGGCGGATCCCGAGGTCGAGGAGGTGCGGATCAACGGAACGGAGGCGTGCTTCGTCTTCAAGGCAGGGCGCCGGCAGGAGGTCGACCCGCCGTTCGACGACGAGGACGCGTTGATCGAGCTGGTTCATTGGTACACGGACGGCACGCCCACCGCGCGCCTCGACCGCGCGAGTCCTATGGTCACGATGACCCTGCCGGAAGGCAGCCGCCTTCATGCTGCGCTTTCGCCACCGGCAAGACCGATGAGCGTGACGATCCGCAAGCATCCAGCAGCCAGATTTGCCGATCTCGCGGCGCTCGCGGCAGCGGGATTCCTCCCCGGCGCGTCGATCGACCTTCTCGAGGCTGCTGTCGCCGCTCGATTGAACATCCTGGTCTCCGGGGGAGCCGGTGCCGGAAAAACGACCTTCATGCGCGTGCTTGCGCGCCTGATCGGTTCCGACGAGCGCGTCGTCACGATTGAGGACCAGGCCGAGCTTCACCTCTGGCGCGAGCTGCCCGACTGCATCGCGCTGGAAGGCCGGCCATCCAACACGGAAGGGCGCGGCGCCATCACCATCCAGATGCTCGTCCACGAGGCCCTGAGGATGTCTCCCGACCGGATCATCATCGGCGAGGTCCGAGGCGCCGAAGCCCTCGACCTGCTCGACGCGATGAACACGGGGCACCCGGGATCGGTCTGCACGCTGCACGCTGACAGCCCGCGTGAAACGTTGCCCCGCCTCGTGCGGCTCGCGCTCCGCAATCCGCAGGCGCCGCGCGCAGAGGCGGTCCTTGCTGAAGTGGTGCACACGGTCGACCTCGTCCTGCACGCCGCGATCGTCAGGGGCTCGATCGATCAAAGGAGGGAACGAAAGCTCCTTTCTCTCTGCTGCGTGGCGGGTCTGGACGATGGACGTCCCCTGCTGCAGGAGCTGGTCACTCTCCGTCCGGATGGGCGCTGGCACCGCGTAGGTTCCACCGCGGCCATGCCGCAGCGCGTGTGGTCCAAGCTTGCCCAAGTCTCCGATCCCGCACGCCTGCTGGACGGCTTCGATGCCTGAACCAGCTGCGGCATTGATCGCAGGATTCGCTGTCATGACGGCGGTTCTCGCGGTCGGGGCTCCACCGCCCCAGTCACGGATTCGCGCCTTGGTATCGGCCGCAGCAGGCAGATGGTGGAAACAGGAGCGCGCTCTCGCGGCCGGAGCGGATTGGGGATGGCTCGACGCGCGGACCCTCTTCGCTCTGGAGGGTTGCGCAGCGCTCTCGGCGGCCGCATGCACGACCTCATTGACGGGACTGATCGTGCTGGCGGTTCCCGCTGCGGCGTGCGGGGCATCGGCCGTTCGCGCAGCTGTGAAAGCTCGCTCACGGGCTCAGCAGGTAATGCGGCAGGACGCCGTGCTCGAGGCGACACGGATGCTCAGGCAGCTGCTCGAAACCGGTGCGACCAGCGTGAACCAGGCGATCGCGCTGCTCGCCGAGCGCGGGCCGGTTGCGCTCCGGACGGACTTCCGGCTGATCAGTGACAGGCCGATCGGCCGCCGGCAGGCATGGAGAGACGCGCGGGCGCGCATAGGCGAGCCCCTCTTCGACATGCTCGCGGCCGCGGTTCTCATTCAGCGTCCCGGCGGAGGCGAGCTCGTACCGCTGTTTTCCGATCTCGAGTCGTCCGTCACTTCCGCACAGGAGGTCGAGCGTGAAGCGCGGGCCCTTCAGGCACAGGCACGGTCGGCCTCGACCATCATCGTTTCGCTGCCGATCGCATTCCTGCTCATCCTCTCCACCCTCCACTCGCCGTACCTCGATGCGTTCCACCAGCCTGCAGGCGAGGTGTTTCTGCTGGCGATGCTCGGCGTGATGTCCGCCGGGTACGTTTGGATGCGCCGGGTGCTCGAGCTGCCTGGCCTGCAGCGCGTGCGGCTCACCGATGCCTGATGTCCTCGTGCCGGCAGCCGCCATTGGGGCCGGTGCGCTCTGCACTGGAGCGGTTCTCCTGGCCGAGTACGCGACGCCTGGTCCCGACTTCCGAGAATGGATGGCACGAAACCGATCCAGGTTTGGCGTCGCCCTGCACGTTGGCACGGCGCGCCGTCGATTCGCCCGCGAAATGGAGCGGGCCGGTTGGCGCGAATCGCCGGAGCGCGTAGCGGTGGTGGCGGTTGCGGCATCGCTGTGCCTGGGCGCCCTCGGAGCGGCTGTGTCCCCAATGGTTGCGATGCTCGGCGTGATCGCGGGCTGCGCCGCTTTCGCGGCCGTTCTGAATGCCGCGGTCGAGAAGCGCCGCCGCCGCTGTTCGGAGGAGCTGGTGCCTCTCCTGGAGCTGTTCACGCTTGAGTTGAGTGGCGGCGGGAGCGCGCTCGCTGCTTTGGGTTCGGTCTCCGTTCAGGTCGAAAGCGACCTGGCCGGCGATCTCCGCCGCATGCTGATCGCCTCCCAGGTCGCCGGTTCGGCGTCCTTCGAGGCACGCTTGATGGAATACGCCGATCAGCGCGAGATCGCCGCGCTGAGCAGCCTCGCCACCATCCTCGCAGCAAGCCGTGATTACGGCACGGCCGCAAGCCAGGGCGTGCGCGCCCTTGCGACCGACCTGAGGCGAACGCAGCGTCGCGAGCTCATCGCGCAGAGCCGGCGCGCGCTGAACAACGTGCTGCTCCCTGCCGCGGTAGCCGTCCTGCTCCCATTCCTCGGAATCCTTATGTTCCCGGCGGTATCGGTGCTGCAGAGAAGCTTGCGTTGAGCTGCATCCCATCTGCTCGGGGCGCCGCCATTCTTGAGTTCGCGCTGGCCTGGCCGGTCGCACTGCTGCTCGCGCTCGGCTGCGTCGAGCTCGCGGTTTGGGGCGCCGAGTCGTATGCCGCGAGGTCGGCGGCGCTCGCCGGCGCCCGGGCCGCATCCGTCGCGGGCTCGGATTCGCGGATCGCCGCGCTGGTGACGATTCGCGCCATTTCGCCCAGCCTTGTTGGCGTGCGGGCAAGTACCTGGTGTCCTGGGCAAGGAGGAGAGTCGCCGCCGGTCTGGGTATGCGCCACCGACCTGGGTCCCGCCGTACAGGTTGAGGTCGGTGGCGCGGTGCCGGCCCTCGTCCCAATCGGACTCGGACAGGGTCTGCCGGTCCATGCCCGGGTCGAGATCCAGAAAGAGGCGTTTACCCCGTGAGCCGGGGCCAGGCGCTCGTCGAGCTGGCGGTTTGTGCTCCGGTCGTCATGCTGCTGACGGTTGGCGCGGTGGCCAGCGCCGAGGTCATCGACGCACGGGCAGGGCTCGATGCCGCAACGAATGCGGCCGCGGCGGCTGCTGCTCGTGCTCCAGATCCGGCAAGCGCGCAGAGCGCTGCCCGGGCCACCTTCCTGTCGGTGGTGGCCGACTATCCGCTGAGGTCAGCGCGCCTGAGCATCGCCAGCGGCCAGTTCGGCCGCAATGACCAGGTGATCGCCATCGCGACCGGTGCTGTTGACATCTCGTGGGCCTCCCTGGTCGTGCCGGAGCGATGGACACTGTCTTCTCGTGCCGTGGTCCAGCTCGAGCCGTGGCGAACTCATCGGCCGTGGTCGTGAGCAACCATGAAACCGGGCAGGTCCTGGCGTTCTTCGCTCTTGTTCTACCGGTGGTGCTGCTGCCTGTCGCTGCATACATCGTCGACGCGACGGTCGTCGCCAGCCGCGAGGCAGGCTTGCAAGCGGCCACGGCGCAAGCGGCGGAGACGGGTGCCCAACAGCTGAACGTCGGCGCGATCCGATCCACGGCTGCGATTACGCTGGACGCCCCGGTTGTAAGCCGGGTCGTGGCCCAGACCCTGATGGATCAGGAACCGGCAGCAAGAGTTGACGCCGACACGATCGCCGGCAGCGACGTATCCGTCGTGACGAGCGAGTCGGTGACGCTGCCTTTCAGCTTATTCACCCGGGTTGTCACCCTGCGCGCCCGAGCGACCGCGCGCCTCGTTGCCGGCTACGACAGCCCCTCCCGAAGCGGGTAGCTCCCCTGAAAAGTGGTGCGAATCCACGCCTGAGACTGGGTGGGGAAAGCCGGCGAGGCGCCATCCCGCAACGCAAAATGGTCGAATGCGAATCGCCGTACTGTGCGATATCCACGGCAACCTGCCGGCGCTGGAAGCCGTGCTTTCGGAGGTCGAAAAAAGCGGCGTTGACCTCATCGTCTTGGGCGGGGATGTGGCGGCCGGTCCCATGCCGGTCGAAACGATCGAATTGCTGTCCGCCTACCGCGGGCCTGCCAGGTTCGTGCGCGGGAATGCCGATCGCATGATGGTGGAGTCTTTCGACCGCATGCCGAAGAGCGAAGCGCCGGACGCCTGGCCGGCGACCATGATCAACCGCACCCACCGCGATTTCCTGAGCAACTTCGAGCAGTCCGTCGAGGTTGTGGTTGATGGACTTGGCTCGGTGGTCTGCTGTCACGCAGGTCTCGACAGCGACGAGCTGCCGATCATCACGCCGGCCACACCGGACGAGGTGATCGACGAGGCTCTGGCATCCGCACACGGTCGCCTGGTGATTGCGGGTCACACGCATATGCAGTTCGACCGCCGCGTTCCGAACGGTCGGATGGTGAACGCGGGCAGCGTGGGCAAGCCGTACGCGGACCAGCCAGGCGCTTACTGGGCGCTGCTCGGCCCCGAGGTCGAGTTCCGCCGGACCGCTTACGACTTTGTGGCCACCGCTGAGGCTGTGCGCCGCACCGCGATCCCGCAGCGCGAGGAGTGGGCCGCCGACGTCGTCCGGCCACCGACCGCTGAGGAGGCGATCACCCTATTCGAGCGAATGGCGGGAAGAGCCTATCCGCGTTAAGGCAACCCCAATAGTCCCTTGCCGTTTTGCAGCAGAACTTTCTGAAGCACCACGTCGGGTAGGTCTAGCCCGCCGAGCTCTTCCAGGCACCGCTTCGGCTGGATGAAGGGGTAGTCGCTACCGAATAGGAACTGGTCCTGCAGGCGGCCCTTCATGTCGCGCAACACTTCGGCCGGGATGTAGCGCGGGGCCCAGCCGGAGATGTCGATGTAGATGTTCGTCTTGTGCAGCGCCATCGCCAGCAGCTCCAGGTGCCACGGATAGCCGAAGTGCGCGGCGATCATCTTCAGGTCTGGGAACGAGGCGGCGGCCGCGTCCAGGCGAATCGGCCGCGCGTAGTCGAGGCGGATGCCCTGCCCGCCCGGCTGTCCCGCCCCGATGCCGCTCGTACCTGTGTGGAAGAGCAGGACCAGTCCCAGCTCCTCGCACCTCTCGTACAGCGGCCAGTGCCGTTCGTCGTCGGGCGCGAAGGCTTGCAAAGAGGGGTGCAGCTTGACTCCCTTCAGTCCCAGCTCCGCGATGCGATCCAGCTCCGCGACGGCGAGGTCTCCTTTCAGTGGGTCGACGCTGCCGAATCCGACGAATGTCTTGGGATGATCGCGGCAGGCCCGGGCAACGAGCTCATTGGGCACTCGCGGCCTGCCCGTCGCGGTCTCCGCGTCCCACGCGAGCAGGACCGCGACCATGTCGAGTTCCTCGTAGTCATTGGCGAGCTCGTCCAGGGAGCGATGCACCACTTTGGAACGGAAGTAGCTCTCCGCCGCCTCGACGTATCCCTTCATCGAGACGTCGAGCCACTCAGGGGTGGGCAGGTGAACGTGGAAATCGATCGCTTTCATGGGTGGGTCGATGATTAGCTTGATGCAAGCCTCGTTGCTGGTGCTCGCGGGCGGCGACAGCCGGCGGATGGGCCGCCCCAAGGCATGGTTGGAGGTGGGGGACACGTACCTGCTGCGTTACGTGGCGGAACGCTTGTCTCCCGCTTTCTCAGAGGTGATGGTCTCGTTCGCCGAGCCAGAGCAGCTCGAAGCACCGGTGCCCTACCGGGTCGTCTTCGACCGCCGCCCCTCCGCGGGGCCGCTGGCAGGCCTCGAGGCGGGGCTGGCCGCGGCGCGCCACGAGGTGATCTTCGCCGTCGCATGCGACATGCCCTACGTCACGCAGGAGGTCGTGCAGATGGCAGTCACCGCTGCGCGGCGCTGCGACGCCGCGATTCCTCGGATCGATGGCCGCGCCGAACCGGTTTGCGGAGCGTACAGGCGGACCGCCCTGCCGGTCATCACCGGCGCTGTGAACTCAGGTCGATTCAAGGCCGCCGATCTTGCGGCCGAGCTCGACGTCACATGGCTCGAGCACCTCGACCCGCACTTGTTCAGGAGCCTCAACACCCCACATGACCTCGAGCGCTTTCATGCCGAATTTGCGTCGCAGCGATAATTGACGAGCACTTTGAAAATCGTCGTCACCGTCAAGCAGGTCCCCGATCCCAACTCCAATCTCACTCTGGAGGCCGACAACACCCTTTCGCGCGAGAAGGAAGTGGTCCTCGACCCTGGCGACGAGTGCGGAGTGGAGGAGGCCTTGCAGCTCAAAGAGGCGCACGGCGGCGAGGTCGTCCTGGTCTCGATGGGTCCCGAGCGCGCGACGGACGCCATCCGCAAGGGCCTCTCGATGGGGGCCGACCGCGGCATCCTGATCACCGATCCGCAATTGGCCGGTGCGGACGCGCTGCTCACGGCTCGCGCTCTCGCGGCCGCCATCAAAACCGAGAGCCCCGACCTCGTGATCTGCGGTACCGAGTCATACGACGGCAGCACCGGCATGGTGCCACCGATGCTCGCCGAGCTGCTGGGCCTGCCCCAGCTGACGGTGGCGAAGAAGGTCGAGGTGGACGGGTCGAATCTCAAGGTTCACCGCCAGACAGCGGATGGATACGAGGTCCTCGAAGCGGCCACCCCGGCCCTCGTCACCGTGACAGCCGGCATCGCCGAGCCGCGCTACGCCTCACTGAAGGGGATCATGGCCGCGCGCTCGAAGGAGATCAAGCAGCTCGGCCTGGGCGACCTCGGATTCGAGCGCGGCGAGGTCGCGGAAACGATCGAGGGCCTCTCCGACTCTGAGACGCGCAAGGCGGGCGCGGTGATCGAGTTCGACGGCACGTCGATCGACCGCATCCTCCAGGTGCTCACCGAAGCGAAGGTCATCTGAGCGTTGGGGAAGATCTGGGTCTACGCGGAGCTCAACCAGGGCAAGGTGAACCCCACCGGCCTCGAGCTGCTGGCCAAAGCGCGCGACCTGGGTGACGTTGAGGCGATCGCCCTCGGCGGCGGTGCCAAGGCGGCAGCCGCGACCCTCGGCAAGCATGGCGCGAAGATCGTCCACGTCAACGAGGACAAGGCGTTCGACGATTACCTCGCCGAGCCCTCGACTGATGCCCTGGCGGCGCTCTACAAGCAGGGCGCTCCAGAGCTCATCCTGTTCGGCTTCACTCCCGACTCGCGCGATGTCGCCGGCCGGCTCGCTGCCCGCCTGGAGGTCGGGCTCATCTCCAACGCGGCCGACGTCACCGCCAAGGACGGCGGATTCGTCGCCAAGGTGCCCTACTTCGGGGGCGCCAAGATCGCGTCGATGAAAGCGAACAAGAAGCCCGCCATCGTCCTGGTCCGGCCCAAGTCCTTCGAAGCCTCCGAGGTCGGCGGAACCGCCGAGGTCAAAGAGCTGACCATCACCATCGACGGCGGCTCGAAGCGCTCGCACATCGTGGAGCGCGTCGTCGAGGCTTCGGAAAAGGTGAAGCTGGAAGACGCGAAGATCGTGATCAGCGGCGGCCGCGGAATGGGCGGTCCCGACAACTTCCCGCTGCTCGAGGACCTCGCCGGCGCACTGGGCGGCGCCGTCGGCGCCAGCCGCGCCGTGGTCGACGCCGGATGGGTGCCTTACTCGATGCAGGTGGGGCAGACGGGCAAGTCGGTGCGCCCAGGCGTCTACATCGCGGTCGGGATCTCCGGGGCCATGCAGCACACCGTTGGCATGAAGGCTTCCAAGATCATCATCGCCATCAACAAGGACGCCGAGGCGCCGATCATGAAGATGGCCGACCTCGGAGTCGTCGGCGACGCGCTCAAGATCGTGCCCGCGCTGACGGCCGCAGTGAAGGCCAAAAAGCGCTAGACCAACCAGAGGCCCACCGGCTGCTCGTCGAGCGCGTGCGGCTCCGGCGGGACAGGGACTTCGAAGCCGCCGACGTGATTCGCGAGCGCCTGCGCGCGGGCGGGTGGGAGGTTGTGGACAGCGCCGCGGGCAGCGAGCTCAAGCCACTCAAGGCACCATCTCATATGACGCTCGCCGCCACGCCGCGCGCGGTCACCCTGATGACCGTCGTGCACGGGTGGCAGCCCGACGCCGAGCGCTGGCTGCTTTCGGCCTTCACGTACTGCAAGGCCGACTTCGAAGCCCTCATCGTGGACAACTCAGGCGACACTCGCATCGCCGCCTGGCTCGAGAGCCGCGCGGCCGAACGGTTCCGCTCGATCAGGCTGGAACCGCAACTTGGTTTCGCGGCCGCCGTCAACGCCGGCATCGAGGCCGCGGTGGGTGAGGTGGTGGTCCTTTTCGACTCGGGCGTGGACCTCACCGGTGACGCGGTCTCACCGCTTATCGAGGCGTTCGCAGATCCATCGGTGGCGGTGGCTGGACCGTACGGCCTGCGCGCGCAGGGGACGCTGAAGGAATTCGAGGCAAGCCTTGGGCCGGAGGTGGACGCGATCGAGGGCTACTGCATGGCCTTCCGGCGCGCAGATGCCCAGGCGCTTGAGGGGTTCGACCCGAGGTTCCAGTTCTACCGGATCGCCGACATCGAGTTCAGCTTCCGATTGCGGGATCGGGGCGGTCGCGCCGTGGTGGTGCCGGACCTACCGCTCGAGAAGCACGAGCACCGGCTGTGGGAGGCGACCGATCCCAAGGAGCGCCAGCGTCTGTCCCGGCGCAACATGTACCGGTTCCTCGACCGGTGGGGCAAACGGACCGACCTCTTAGTCGGTCAATAGAATTCCCCCCGGTGGGTGAAGACTACGGTGCCCGGATCTCCGACCTGAAGTCGAGGCGGGCCAAGCACCTCGCCATGGGTGGCGAGGCAAAGATCGAGAAGCAGCACGAGCGCGGCAAGCTGACCGTCCGCGAACGCCTCGACCTCCTCTTCGACACGGACACGTTTGTCGAGCTCGGGCTGCTCGCTCACCAGCAGCCGGTGCGCGGCGGCGAGTCAGACCCTGACCGGACCCCGGCCGACGGTGTCGTCACCGGCCACGGCCTGGTCGACGCCCGTCAGGTGTGGGTCATCGCCTACGACTTCACCGTGATGGCGGGCTCGATGGGCGCGGTGGGCGAGCAGTTCAAGGCATCGCGCGTGCGCGAGCTTGCTCTGCGCTATCGCAAGCCGCTCGTCTGGCTGCTGGACTCGGCCGGGGCGCGCATCCAGGAGGCCGCCGGCTCGACCTTCGCCGGCACTGGCTACCTCTTCGCGGACCAGGTGGTCATGTCGGGTGTAATCCCGCAGGTTGCTGCGATGCTCGGGCCGTGCGCCGCGGGCACCGCCTACATACCAGGCCTCTCCGACTTCGTGCCGATGGTCAAGGGCACCTCGTCAATGTCGCTGGGCGGCGCGCGCCTTGTGAAGGCGGCGACAGGAGAGGACGTGACGGATCACGACATGGGCGGATCGCAGGTCCACTGCTACGAGTCGGGGGTGGGGGACAACGAGGTCGCCGACGACCGCGAGTGCATCGAGATGGTGCGGAGGTTCCTGTCCTACCTTCCGTCCAGCAACACCGAGGCGGCGCCGTTTGTCGAGTCCACCGATGCGGCCGACCGCCTGGTCGAGGGCCTGGACAAGATCGTGCCCGTGAGCCCGCGCGCGGCCTACGACGTGAGGCGTGTGGTCAACGCCGTGTTCGACCACGACAGCTGGTTCGAGATCAAGCCGTCGTGGGCGAAGAACATCGTGATCGGGCTCGCGCGCGCCGCCGGCCACCCGGTCGGAGTTGTGGCAAACCAGCCAATGCAGAAAGGCGGCATCCTCGATTCCGACGCCGCGGACAAGGCGGCACGGTTCATCCGCATGTGCGACGCCTTCAATGTGCCGCTCGTCTACCTGATGGACGTACCGGGATTCCTGGTCGGGTCGCAGGTGGAGAAGAACGGCATCATCCGTCACGGCGCCAAGATGCTCTACGCGACGGCCGAGGCCACGGTACCGAAGGTGACGGTCATCATGCGCAAGGCTTACGGCGCCGGCTACTACGTGATGTGCGGCAAGGGTTATGGACCCGACGTGATCGTGGCATGGCCGCTGGCAGAGATCTCGGTGATGGGGCCGGAGGGCGCGGTCAACATCATCTTCAACAAGCAGATCGAAGCGTCGGCCGATCCCGAGACGACGCGCGCGCAGATGATCGAGTCGATCCGCGCGCAAATCAATCCGTACCTGGCCGCGGGCTGGGCGATGATCGACGACGTGATAGATCCGGCCGAGACGCGGCGCGTGATCATCCGGGCGATCGATCAGGCGAGCGGGAAAGTGATCGACCGGCCGTGGCGCAAGCACGGGAACATCCCGGTCTAGGTGCATTCAGTGGGCCCCAACCTGCCCGCGCTCGCGCCCATCAAGGTCATCGTCACCGCGGCGCTGACCGGGGTGCTGGCGACCCGCGACCAATGCCCAGCCATCCCCTACACACCGCAGGAGATCGGTGAGGAGGCCGAGCGCGCAGCGGACGCGGGAGCCGCCATCGTCCACATCCACGCCCGCACTCCGCAGGGCGGTCCGGACTGGAGCGTCGAAACATTCGCCGAGATCCTCGACGAGGTGCGCGCTCGCACCGACGTGATCGTCAACTTCTCGACCGGCGCCGTCGGAGTGCCGGCCGAGGAGCGCGTGGCGCATATCCGCGAGCTGAGACCCGAGATGGCCGCTCTGAACATGGGCTCGATGAACTACGCGATCTACTCCGAAAAGAAGAAGGCGTTCTATCACGACCATGTGTTTGCGAACCCCTTCAGCGACATCCAGCTCTTCCTCGAGACGATGAAAAGAGCACAGGTCCGGCCGGAGATGGAGTGCTTCGATGCGGGCCACATCGGCAACACGCGCCCGCTCATCGACATGGGCCTGCTCGACGCGCCTTACCAGTTCAGCCTCATCATGGGAGTCCTCGGCGGCATCCCCGGCACGACGCGGCACCTGGTCGACCAGGTCGATTCGCTGCCGCAGGGCTCGCACTGGCAGGTGATCGGCATCGGCCTCAACCAGTGGCCGCTGGTGGCGGCGGCGATCGCGATGGGCGGCAACGTGCGAGTGGGCCTGGAGGACAACTTCTACTTGGAACAAGGAAAGATGGCGAAGAGCAACGGGGACCTGGTCGAAAAAGCAACCCGCCTGGCCCACGACCTGGGCCGTGAGGTGGCAACCATCGCCGAAGCCCGGCAGCAGCTCTCCCTCTCCCGCGGAGCGGGACAGGGTCGAGAAAGAAGAAATGACTGAAGTCAAAGCCGAGCTGGTCGGCAGCGTCTGGAAGATCACCGCCAAGCCCGGCGACCAGGTCGCCGAGGACGACACGCTCCTGATCCTCGAGTCGATGAAGATGGAGATCCCCGTCATGGCGCCGCGCGCCGGCACCGTGAAAGAGATCCGCGTGAAAGAGACTGACGTGGTCAAAGAGGGCCAGGTGCTGGTGGTGCTCGAGTGACCAAGCCCGCTCAGCTCCTGCTGGAACACCAGCGCCTGGTAGAGCGGGAAGGTGGGCTGCGCGACAACATCGAACGGGCCAACGCGCTGCTGGAATCAGACCCGGAGATCGTCGAGCGCGAGGCAACGCTCGTCGAGGCACGAGCGGTACAGGAGGCGGCGGCCGCCAGGGTGCGCGAGTCGGACCATGAGCGCGAGGGGCATCGCTCCCGGCTGCGCACTCGCGAGAAGGAATTGATGAGCGGGCGCATCCGCAGCCCGAGCGAGCTGCTGCAGATGTCCGAAGAGGTGAAGCATATGAAGGAGCGCTTCGCCGAAGAGGAGGACGCCGAGATGAAGCTCATGGAGGATGCGGACGCCGCGGACGAGGCAGTTCGCGAAGCCACGAATCAGCTCGACCAGGCTCGCAAGCAGTCCGCCGCGGAGGAACCTGAGATTCGATCGGAGCTCCAGACATGGAGGGCCGAGCTGGCCGAGGTCGAGTCTGAGCGCGACGCGGTCTGGGAGCAGGTGCCCGCCTCGCCACAGGCCGCGTATTCGCGGATGCGCATGAGGCCGGCGGTGGCTCAGGTCATCAACAACCAGTGCTCCGCCTGCCACGTCACGGTGACGTCATCCGGCATGCAGAAGCTGCGCGCGGGCGACGAGCTCGTGCACTGCGAAAACTGCGGCCGCATCCTGGTCCGCGACTGAAGACCCTCCGCCTGTACACAGACGGAGGAGCGCGAGGCAATCCGGGGCCGGCCGGTCTGGGCGTCGTGATCGAGGACGAGAACGGCATGCGCCTGCGCGGGCTGCGCCGGTTTTTGGGCAAGGCGACCAACAACGAAGCCGAGTACGAAGCCCTGATCGAAGGCCTGAAGGCGGTTTCTGAATGGAAGCCGGATCGCCTGGAGATCCTCCTCGATTCGAAACTTGTGGTGGAGCAGGTCAACGGACGATGGAAGGTCAAGGAGGCGCGGCTGCAGACTCTGCTGGCGAAGGCGAAGGAGCTGCTTGCGGCATTTCCCGAGGTCGAGATCAAGCAAGTCGCACGGGCACGCAACAAAGGGGCTGATGCGCTCGCCAATATGGCAATGGACGAGCACGTTAAGAAACCCAAGGTGGCTGGGTAGACTTAACCCGGGCCGAGGCGGACGGGTGACCGCCGACAACTCAATAAGGCGTTGGAGGAAAGTCCGGGCTCCACAGAGCAGGGCGCTGGGTAACACCCAGTCGGGGCGACCCGAAGGAAAGTGCCACAGAAAATTACCGCCGGGCAGCGTTGATCTCCGGAGAGACGCCGTGCGGCAAGGGTGAAAAGGTGGGGTAAGAGCCCACCGGCGGCCGGGTGACCGGCCGGCCAGGCAAACCCCGCCCGGAGCAAGACCAAATAGGAGGGCGTTTAAGGCTGCTCGCCTCAGTCCTCGGGTATCGGTCGCTAGAGGCGCCGGGCAACCGGCGTCGCAGACAGATGGTCACCGCCCGCAAGGGCACAGAACCCGGCTTACAGTCCGCCCTCGGCCCACAATCCCGGATTCTGAATACGGAATCGCCATTCAGGAGCAGGCGTCAAGTGTCCTGATGGAACAATTAGGGAACACCCGACCTGGAAGCAGCCGCAGGGAACATTCCGATAGTCCACGTCGCAGATCGGGTTGGGCTGGCGTGTAACTCCCAAGAGCCGACGCTTTTAGCTGCCCGATGATCGACAGGCTGATCGGTTTCGCTGCTTACCGGGAGGGATCCAACCCTCTGGATCTAGGCGCTCACAGAACAGCGCTGCCGCCTTTGACTCCGCGACGAGCCCAGCGACCCGCAGCAGGAGAAACGCTCCGTCGGCGTATGCCGCGCACGCTTCTCGCGCATATGGACCAGCGAGGCCATCAATGGTCTTTAGCGCCTCGCCATCGATCAAGTTGAGCGAGATGTTCCGGTTGAATCGCAGCGCCTCCATCTCGGGCACGGCCGCGAAGGCTTCCTCCCGCTCGTCCTCCGTCAAAACACCAGCTGACAGGAACATTTCTAGTTACGGGATCACGGAGCGCGCAATCGAAGCCACGCCGACACTCCTCACTGGCGTTGAAGCACCTCTTGAGTTCGGCTTCGACGAGCTTCATCTCCAAGTTCGATTCGAAGGCCAGTAAGACGCCCATCGACGCTCTGGCGCGACACCGGAAAAACTCCATCACCCCAGGAGGTATGGAAGGCCACTGCCCTCGCCCCGCCAACATCGATAGCTCCCACGCCAAATTCATCGTCACGCCTGATTTGGCGCATCACCTGGTAGTGGTGTGAATGTGGTCGATAATCGACCTTCAACCGACGGCCCGGAAGTTGACGCCATGTTTCAATCCGAACCGCCAATGCCTGGGCCTCTGCTTCTGGCAGATTCTCCCAACCAACCGTCCGATCTTCTAAGTCGTTACCCCCGAACGCCGCGCGTGTATCGATAACGTCACGGCCCCAGTAGGCCACGTCCGCAAGCCCGTCGAGCGAGGTTTCGTGTACCCACGACCCCATGGCATCCGCGTCGATGAGGATAATCCGCGCCCAATCGACTCCGACCTGTCCGATCAGAGTTTCACTTGACCCTTGACTCTCAGCTATTTCGACCGTTATGTCTGACCATCGAGGACCAACACCCTCGCCGTAGTCGAGTCTGCGTCCCATGACCTTCATTGGCTTGTCGGTCGGAAGGTCACCGACCGCAACGGTCCAAACTCCATCGATGAGGAAATCAGCACCGCCGGCGGCCGCCGCGCGCCTTGCCCGTTTCCGATGAGGGACTCTTTGAACCTCGGCCTCGAACCTTGCGTCGAAACGATTCTTGTCGATGGCTTCCTGAAACCGAGCGACGATGGTCGAGACGCCGTGCCGAGGGATGTCATAGACGTATGTGAGCGACTGAAGATTGACGGCTCGGGCGGCAGCCTCAGCGTCGGGACCGACCAATCGGAAGTCCTGCGCAGCTGCGATGTTCGCTCGGAGCACCGGGTCAGTGATTTGATCCGGCACATGGGACGGCGGCGCCGAGCCTGACCAGCTGCCGAGATAACCCATGTCAGTGACAACGAGCGTTCCCGACGGCAGCGTTATCTCGCCGAGGTTGATCGGCTCGACATCACTACGATTCATGAACGAATCCTATGTGCTGTGGGAGCCGCCGTAGACCCCGCCCAGTACTGCCTCCATTTGGTCCGCTGCTTCGCGCTGCAGGGCCGGTAGGACATGGCTTAAGTGTTCATCGTCAGGCTGATCTGGCTGTGGCCAAGCGTTTCCATTACGACTCGAGGATGCACTCCCTGGACGAGCAGAAGTGACGCACATGCGTGGCGTAGGTCGTGGAAGCGCATCGCCGGTAGCTCGGCTCGCTTTAGCCGCTTGTGGAATCTATGCGTGACATTGGGTCCGTCTGCGAGAGTGCCCCGCGCGCTCGGGAAGACCAGGTCGAGGTCGACCCAGCGCTCGCCCGCTGCGAGTCGCTCCATTGCTTGGCGCCCACGGTGAGCTCGCAATGCGCTGACCACGATTGGCGGCAGCATCAGAGTCCTGCGGCTGCGGGCCGTCTTCGTTTCGCCTCTCTCAGGGGAGCTGAGGTGATACTGCCGGTGGGAGCTGACTGTCAATGTGACCGCCAATCCTGCTTCCCGTCGACCACGAGGTTGTCCAGAGTCGTCTACTCGGCCAGCAAGGCATCGGTATTTATCCGCTCCTAGACGACGAGACTTCAACAAGGTCGCCTACGACCCCATCACGTTGGTGAGGCTCTGGCAGACCAGCGCCGGCCTGGTCTGGCTGGAACCGGCCATCACATAGATTCGTCTTTCGAGAGGAGGAATTGACCTGCGCCGGGGCACAGCCGGGGCACAGAATCGCGGAAACGCGCGGACTTTGGTGGACACTAGAGGGCACGACGAGCCCGGCGATTGAGTTCAGGCGGACACTGAAGGAGCTGGTCGGATACGGCAGGACAGGCCACCGACACGGTTCGGGACCGTGAGGCCCCGGGTTCAAATCCCGGGCCCCCGACCAGATTTTGAATACGAATCTCAGAAGTCGGCGTCGTCTAGGGACGTGCCGGGTCACAGACGGGTCACAATTTCCC
>JBOHUQ010000116.1:0-8600 GCA_050734495.1 Candidatus Dormibacteraceae bacterium | reverse complement strand
CCCATGGCCCTTGATCCGCTCTGCGCGATCGTGATCAGCCAGGCGGCCGCCGCTGCAAGAAGCAGCGCTCCGACGATGGCAGTGGCCAGCGGCCGCGGTACCGCCGCGGGTGCCTGCACCCCTCGCTAGCCGGACCAGCGGTAGGGCGCCGAGAATGCACTCTTGCCGCTGTTGTGGAACTCCATGCCAAAGGCCTTGATGCGGGACGCAGTCGGCCGCGCAACGGTGAGCGTCGTGTTGGATGGATGACCCACACCGACCAGCTTCGTCGGCTCCGACATCCCTGGCGGAACGAAGTCCTCGACGTCGATGGCGATGTCGTTGCCGATCTTGAGATGGTGCTTCAAGCCGCTGTCGTGGTACTCGATCGGGTGGTTCTCGATGCCAAGCACCTCGCCGATGAGCGGCGCCAGGTTTGCCATCGGCCCGCCCATCTGACCGGAGAAGACGCCCGCCAGCTTACCCGTCTGCTCTTTGGACGCCTTGTCGTCGATGATCAGGCCGACACGCCAGTTGCCATCGAGCATCTGCGGCGGGGCATCGGCGACGACCGCCACGCTGTGGCCGCTGACGTCGACACCGTCGATCTCGCCATGGATGACGTGGTAGGCAAGGACCACCTGGCAGCGGTCCTCTGTTCCAGGTGACGCGAAAGTCGTCACCGTGCACGGGCACGAAAAGTCGCAGTTACAGTTTTCGAAATAGGTCCCCTCGATCTTCCAGGTCATGGCAAACCTCCACAGGCGTGGCCGGGACCGCATGAGCTTACTCCTAGCATCGACGCGGTGCGACCATCTGATGGTGCTCAGCGTTAGCAAGTGCCAAACGTGCCCGGCTTCATGACGCAGCAGAGTCATGGAGTGTCAAGGAGTGTCGGTGGGCGTCTACGTCAAGGTCTCCATTGAGGTGTCAGCCGATTGCGTCATACGGTCTGAGATTGCAGAGCTTCGGCGACCGGTCGCCGTGCGTCAATCCGGGTTGTGATGGCAGTGAGCAGGGCGACGACCACCAACGTCCCGACGACCATCTCAACGAGCCATAGGATCGGAGGAACAGTGAACGCTCCGCTGCCAGAGTTCACGGCGCTGGCGGCGTGCGAGAGCCCGATTCCCCCTGGTATGCCAAGAAGCGCACCGATGAGAGCTGGAAGCAGCTGAGCTAGAGAGAGACCGCTCATCACCTGCCCTGGCGTGGCTCCGAGGGCGCGGGAAAGGGCCGACGAGCGTCGGGCGTCGAGCGCCGTTCTCCATGCGATGATCACCGCATTCACAGAAGCCAGCAAGACCAGAATGATCGAGATGACGGTGAGCGCCTCTCCTACGTTTGGCTTGAGGAAGTTGCCCGCGGTTGCATGAACCACCAGAACAGCGACGAGACCACTCGCACTGACCGCGACACTGAACGCGTTGAGCAGCAGGCGTCGTGGTTGGCGAGTCGCCAGCCTGACCCCGAGTAGGAGCGGCGGCGGCATGGACGCCGACAACCTGATGACCCACGCTCGACGCCGTGGCAAGCGGGCCGAGTCCCGGAGCGCAACGATTGTGCTCAGACGCGCGGTGCGAATGGCCGGCACCAACGTCGCGAGGATCGCCACGGCGATGGCGAGCGCGACCACCAGGCTGACGCTGGAGGCATTCACCGACGACGGGCTAGGGGCACCGATGAGGCTTGCTCCCGGCCCGTCCACCAATGGGAGCACCAACCACCCCGCGAGCACCCCAAGCGCTGCAGCGCCCAGCCCGACCAGCACATTCTCGAAAAGGAGCACAAGAGCGACGAACTCCGGCGTCCCCCCGACAGCCTTCAACAGGCCTACACGGCGCGCTTGCTCGGCCATGCGACCTCCGGCCAGAACCAGGACACTTGCCAGCGCCAACAGGGCAAGAAGCCAGCTCCCATATATGAGAGCCGTCTGCACGTCCGCGATCGCTTTCGCGTCAGCTGCGCGAATGTACTGCCACGAGAACAATGAGGGTGCATTTGGCGATGCGGTCGCGTTGTACCCGTCTGCGAAGCCGGGTGCCGCAGCCGGATCGGTGAGCTTGAGGTTCAAGAAGTAGAAGACAGTGTCCGAGCTGGTCTGCGCGAGCTGTGCAACATCGGATTCAGTCATCCACACGAGACCCGGGTTGTAGGAGCCGAGGCTCCCCACCAGAAAGCAGCCGGAGTAGCAGACCTGTCCATAGGTCGGAAAGGCGGCGGTCACGCCGATCCCGACCACATCGAAAGCGCTTGGGCCGAGATTCAGCCGATCGCCGACGTGAATGCCGAGCGCGCTTGCGAATCCAGCCTCGACGACCACGCCCCCAACTCGAACCCACCTGCCCTTTAGCAGCATCGGGCTGTCGACTGCGGAGGCGGCAGTGCCCCTCCCTTCTATCTCGGCGGTTGCCGTGGTCGGCCCCTTCCGAAGCGACGTCCACGTCACTGGGAACGGACCGCTATAGGCGGCCACGCCGTTAGCGGTCTCAAGTGGCACGAGCTCGCTCACGTCTGACGGCCCAGGACCATTCCCGCCGCCTGGAGCACCGGTTGATGGCCCAGTTGAATGCGAAACGCCGGGAACAAGTGTCGCCACAACGTCAGGACCGTTGGTCGCCGCCCGGGTGGTCGCGTAGGGATTGTTCGCCGTACCTTCAAGCGAGAGCCCGAGCATCAATGTTGTCGCCCCCGCGGCGATCGCCAGGAGTAGAAGGACCGCTTGCGCCCGTCGGTGAAGGATGTCTTTCACGGCCAGCCGCCAGACGAGGAAGACCGTTCCCACCAATCAGCCTCCGAGCCCCGCCAGATCACCGAGGCTGCGCCTCGTCCCCCCAACGAGCCCCGTCTCGTCAACGAAGGCACCGTCGCGCATCGAGATGATGCGGTCTGCTGTTGCTGCAATACGTTCGTCGTGCGTGACGATTACGAGGGTGAGACCGGAACGGTGCAACGTCTCGATGAGGCGTAGCACCTCCAGCGTCGCAGCGCTGTCCAGGTTGCCGGTCGGCTCGTCGGCCAGCACGACGAGCGGTTCATTGGCAAGCGCACGGGCGATCGCGACGCGTTGGCGCTGACCGCCCGAGAGCGCCGAGGGGAGATGAGTGGCACGGTCGGCGAGCCCGACCCGGTCGAGCAATCGCCGAGCTCGGCGCTCCGCCTCCCGTGGGGAACGTCCAGCGAGGAGGGCGGGTAGCTCGATGTTCTCCTGAGCCGTGAGCTCATCCATCAGGTGGTAGGCCTGGAAGACAAAGCCGATTTCTTTACGTCGCAATTGGGCGAGGGCGCGCTCGGAGAACTGGTCGATGCGCCGCCCGTTGAACCAGAGTTCGCCGGCGCTCGGTCGGTCGAGACCGCCCAACAGATGAAGCAGGGTCGACTTTCCGCATCCGCTTGGCCCCATGACCGCCAACGACTCGCCCCGTACGACGTCCAGATCGAGTTCGTCCACGGCGAGCACGCGTGCGTCGCCGCTGCCGTACTCCTTGCGCAGACCGTGCGCCCGTAGCAAGATCGCGGGCTTCTCGTTCATCGCTTCCTCCTGCGGCCGGTCCAAGCTCGCTCGCAGGCCTCCAACCAGTGCAGGTCGGCCTGGAGCCGAAGCGCGATGCCCTCGAGGAGCAAACCGGCGGCCGATCGATCGGGCTCGGCCATCGCCGCCCTCTGAGCGTCCCTCAAACGTCGCAACAGCTCACGACGTTGCGCTTTGACTATTCCGACTGGGTCGGCCAACCCTGCAACCGCCGCCGCGATCAGTTTCAAGTGAAACTCGGCGAGGTCGGGCTTCGGCCAGCTCACCTCAGCTAGCCAGTCACTCAAACGCTCCATCCCGGCAGGGGTCAGCTCGTACACCTTTCGGTCAGCACGGTCGGACACCCCGGCGGAGAGCCACAGGCTGGGCCGACCGGCCTCGTTCTGGAACTCCGTCGTTCGGCTGCTGCCGGCGGAACTGACCGCATGGATCCCTTGGCCGGCACCGTCCGACGTGGCCGACCCTCGCTGACGAGTGACGAGGCCCGCCTTTTCCAGACGGCCGAGCGTGACGTAGATCTGACCGTCGTTGATCTCCTCCCCGAGAGGACCCAGCGCACCGTCCAGCCGCGCTCGCAGTTGGTACCCCTGAGAGGGTTCCTTCGCCAACATCGCAAGAACGACTTCCTGCTGCATCCGGAAGAGTATAACGGTTAGGTCGACCTAACGGTTGACCGTCGGTTGGCGTGCCACAGACTGCCCCGACGACGCTGTCACTAAGCTGTCAGCGAGACGGCGAACTCTCTATTGGGCCGGCCTTGGAAAGGTCGAATGCTCTGTATCGCCCGTTATGGGGCAGCAGCGCAATCGGGCGACGCTAACGCACCGTTACCACGATCTCAACATCAGTCGGAAGTGGGTCAGTTTGAATGCGGGTGCGGATGATCCAGCGTAAGCGACAGGTCGAGGCGCCAGTCATTGCATCGCAAAGGATGCCCAACTGGATACTCGAATTCACACTCTCCGAGGTTGGTGAACCCCGCCCCCCGGCACAGAGCGTTGGACGGTCCATTTGTAACCGCGGGGAAGGCATGGAGAAATCGGTGCATGTGCTCGCGCCGAAGCCGTTCGACCAGCAACGTCAGTGCGGCGCTCGCGTAGCCTCTGCCCTGATACTCCGGGAGGATCATCCAGCCCGTCTCGTAGACGATTTCCTCCCGCCAGTTCTTGTCCCAGTAGCCGATGTTGCCGATCGCATCGGTCGCGGGACTCAGGACGATCTTGAACATCTGTCCCGTACCGGATGCGGCCGTGTTCAGGTAACGCTCGTGCTGATCCACGATCTGCTCCCGACTCTGGGGACCCCCGAGGTGCTTCATCATCTCCGGATCCGAGAGGAATCTACAAACGGCCCAAAGATCATCGTTGGACCACGGCAGCAACTCGATCATGTGTCGCAAAGCATCCTTTTCGACCACGCCACTATCCCCTCGATCTGCCAGACGTGATCGCGGACCCCAGCAGCCACGAGGGGTGCGCGAGACACGGTTCGTCTGACGCGCTGTGACGCGTTTTGGGCGTGGCAGAGCGCCGTTTCCGCTGGCGACTCCCACTCGATAGATGACAGCGGCCTGCATCAAATGGCACGCCGTATCGCGCGGGAGCTGTCAAACAAGCTGTCGAGCAGTGCCGATCAACGTCCTAAACGCGAGTCTGAGCCACTGCGCGACGCAGGATGATCGCGAATACTCTGTCGAAGTCGGGCCGTGCCCTGGGCGGGAGCGCATTCCGCTGCCGAGTCCATGCGATCGCGTGCACAAACCAGCCGACGCGCATCGCGATTTCGAAAGGCCCTTCGAGGCCACTCCCCCACGGCTCGAGGTAGGCGTCGCGCAGCCTGCGGAACCATGTGTCATCAGGAGCGAGGTGATTGAACTCCTCGAGAAACCGGAAAGTCTCAAGCAGAGAGAAGAAGGGATGCGCGATCGACGAGTCTCCCCAATCCACGACGCGGAGCATGCCGCCATCGGAGTAGAGGTTTGCCATGTGGAGATCGTCGTGCTGGATCGACTCCCGGATTTCCACCTGAGCCAGCGCAGAGCAGAGCTCGGTGAAGCGCGGTGCATGCTCCCTTAGGCGATCGACGTCACCTGTTGTGAGCGGGAGTTCGCTCGCTAGCAGACGTTCATAAGCCGCCGGCAGCGCCGCGATTCGAAGGTCCGGCACGCCGTGGTCGATGTGGTTTATCGCATATGCCGTCTCTCCTTTCTGCAGCTCGGCATATGACGGCAATGCCTTGAGCCAGGCCTCGGGCGGATTTCCAAGCTCCCTGACCGCGATGCCGGCGTCGCCGAGCAATAGCCATCGCCGTGATTCGTCGACTGCGAGGACTTTGGTAACGCGGTCAGGCCATCGAGCGCAGAGTTCAGCCGTGAGCCTCGGCTCGAATGCCTGAACTTCAGCGCAAGCCTTGAACCAGGTCAGGCCGCCTGCGACTGGCACGCGCATGACAGTCCCCCACGGCCGATCGTGAGTCACTTCGATCGCACCCCCTGGCTCGACGTGCTTACGGATCCACTCTTCAGCGGCGATGATGTCCAACGCCGCTAAATTAGCCACCCTGACCGTGGTGTGCTGCCCGCCTGCCCTAGCACACGTGCCGCAAAGTGCGTGGCGGCCGCCTCTCGAGGGAACAGCGCAGCCGACAGAGTTCGAAGTCGGCCTTACTGCGACCTATTGCAATCCCGCTCCACATCGACCCTCTGCGGACTCGACCAGCGGCTGTGTCGTTGGCCCCGCACGGGGCGAGATAGCCTAGTCGCGACAACTTCCTCCGCGCCTCGGAGGAAGCGATTTCCGTTTACATTCCCCGTCGCATGACTCCGCTTGTGATCGTCTGTGGTCCTCCTGCGGTCGGCAAGACGACACTCGCGAAGGCGTTGAGCGCCCAGCTCGGACATCCAGTCATTTCGAAGGACGCTTCGAAAGAAGCGCCGATGGATCACCTCGGCGGATCTCCGGCAGTCGGGGCCGCCGCGTTTGCCGCTCAGTTCGCAATTGCTCATGAGTTGCTCCGAGCAGGTGTTGGCATCATCCTCGAAGGCGCCTTGTTCGTGGACCAAGCAGAGCTCGCTGACCTCGCCGAGCTGGGCGACGCGGTGGTGCTGAGATTGGACTGCAAACTAGAGATATTGGAAAAGCGCTACATCGACAGCCAAGCCAGTCGACACCCGTCCCATCGCGGACTGGAGGCGCTGCCCGATCTCCGTCAGCGAGTGCGGACCGGCTCATACGATCCACCAGACCTTCATCGGCCCGTACTCCGGATCGACTCATCCGCAGGCTTCAATTCATCTGAAGCGCAGGTCGTGCGATGGCTTCAGGCGGAATTTGGAGCAAAAGCGCCGGAAGGTGCCTCCTCCCAGATCTGATGACTCGAGGTTTCCGCATGGCAGGATTGCCCGACAGGAGCGAGGAACCAGCCCCCCGCCTTATCGAAAGGCACGATCAGCCTCGGCCATGGACGGCGACCTGGCTGGACCCACCCTTTCAACCCGAGCTCGATTATGTCGATCAGGCATACGGCGTCTGCTTCACGGAGGGCGGTGAAATCCTATTGATTTGTAGTCACGACGTTGATGGCGTCACCCCTTATTGGAACCTTCCCGGAGGCGGTCTCGACCCGGGCGAAACGCTTGACCAATGTCTGACTCGTGAGGTTGCCGAGGAAGGCTGCGCGCGTGTCACCGACTGTCGCTACATCGGCTGCCAGCGAGTAGACGACTTGCAACATCCTGATGGGCCGCAGAGTTACTACCAGGCGCGGCTTTGGGCCAGAGTTGAGCTGGATCCATGGAATCCTAGGCACGAGACGTTTGAGCGCCGGCTTGTTGCGGCTGGAGAATTCCTGGCTGTACTTGCTTGGGGCAATGCTCTAACCGCCGCAGTGATCCTTGCGGAGGGCTTACGAGTGGACGCTGAAGCCAGGGCCAAATGATCCGGGGATTCCTACTCGGGTCGTGCGCTGAATGCGCTTACCGAGTGTCGGCCTTGTCAACCACCAGGGGAGATAGGCCTCGTCAGACTCTCGTTATATCGACTGTTTGACGCGTCGTGACGCGTTTCGGGCGCGGATCGCCTGCATCAGGTGTGCGACCACACTCAGTTGATGACAGCGGTCCGCACCGACCATCCTTGCCAGGAAGCGTCAGGCGATGTCTGGACGTGCCTCGCGAATTCGCCGGTCTGACGCGCCTGTGCCACAGAGCGTCCTGGCGTGTCGCAGAGTGCCCTCAGTAAGCTGTCAAACAAGCTGTCAGTTTCGTCGGCGGAGCGTGGAGGTGACGGTCCATCTTCGAGAGCCCGGAGCGGACGATCGTTCTACAGAGGGTTGCAGATGCCATCGTCGATACCGCGCACCCGTATCGCATCACCCTGGTCGGAATTGATGGTGTCGATGGCGCTGGCAAGACCACTTTCGCCGATGAGCTCGTTCCATTCATCGAGCGCGCCCAGAGGATTGTGATCAGGGCTACGGTCGACGGCTTCCACCAGCCCAGGGCGAAGCGTTATCGGTTGGGCCGCCAATCACCAGAGGGCTTCTATCGCGAGTCATACGACTATGAAGCGCTGAAGGCTGTTCTGCTCGACCCGCTCCACTCCGGCTTGCGGCATAGTCGGGCGATCTTTGACGTTGATTCGGATACGCCTGTAAACGCCAATGAAGAGGAGGCGGCGCCTGGATCGATCCTCCTGTTCGACGGGATCTTTCTGCATCGTCCCGCGCTTCGGGACTACTGGGACATCTCGATCTTCCTCGACATCCCTTGGGAGAAGAATCACCATCTGCCCGCTCAGCCTGCGTGGAATATCGTTCTACCGGATCCAACTAGCGCGAAGCATCGATATGCAGAGGGGCAGCGCATCTATTTCAGAGAATGCGATCCGAAAGGGATTGCATCGATCGTCATCGACAACACCAACCTGGCGGCGCCGTCGATAGTCAAGCCGAACTCGTAAACCGTCGACGAGTGGTGCTCGCGCAGGGAATCGAACCCTGAACCTTGGGATTAAGAGTCTTCCGACAAGGAGTCTCCTGGCGTCTCAGGGAGGATCAGAGCGGCTCAATCGAACTCGGATTCATGACGCAA
>JBOHUQ010000115.1:0-5346 GCA_050734495.1 Candidatus Dormibacteraceae bacterium | reverse complement strand
TCTTCTCGCCACCGCGGTTGACGAGGTCTTTGATCCGGCCCTCGACCAAGTACGACCCTGACGGATGACGCCGCATCAGGTCGCCCGACCGGTAGAAGCCGTCGGGCCTGAACTGGCGCGCGTTGTGGTCGGGGCCCGGTAGTAGCCCCGCAAGGTGTAGGGGGCCGCGCACCGTCAGCTCGCCCACGTCGCCGTCGGGGACCTCGCGGCCCTCGGGATCCGTCAGCCTGACCTCGTCGTCGGGGCTGACCGGCCGTCCCACCGTCTCCATCCGCACTTCTTCGGGGTCGTCGCGGCGGACGAAGAACAGCGTCCCCTCGTTCATACGACATGGTGGAGCGACCGCTGGTCCGCTCCGACGAGACGCTGCCGGTACGGGGTCAACAGGACCAGGTAGTCCAGCTCCGGCACGACGTCCAGCAGCTCGGACCTGCTTCGCATCAAATCGAACCCAGGCAGCTCGCGAATGCCCGAAGTGATGCCGATCACTCTCATTCCCAGCGCCTTGCAGCGGGGCGCGAGCTCCTCTGCGATCACTCCCACGCCGAGGATGCCGACGGTCGCGCCGGTGAGCAGGGCGACCGGGAAGCGGTCCCAACGGCCGGCGGCCTGGCTGCGAACCGAGCGCGGGAGATTGCGGGCGAGGGCCAGCATGAACGTGAGCGCTGCCTCCGAGACCGACCCGCAGTGCAGCCCGCGCAGGTTGGTGACCAGGACCCCGTCCCGCAGCGCGGGACTGTCGGCGATGCCGTCGACTCCGGTGCCGAGGGCCTGGATCCACTTCAGGTTCACGCCACTTTCGAGCACGCGGTCGGCCATATGGGCGCCGAAGGTCATCAAGATCTCAGCGTCGGCGATGTGTGGTTCGACTTTCGAGTGATGGTCGACCGCCACGATCTCCAGCTCGGGAAAGCTCGCCGCAAGTCGGTCGCGGTACTGGTTGCGAACCGGCTCGGGAAAGGCCAGCAGAAGGAGCAGCTTCACACTTACGACTTGCCGGCCATCCTGCGCATCGCCATCAATGTTAATAACGGAGAATCAGGCCCGGTGCGGAGCGCGCACCGGGCCACCCGAAGCAGCCAGGACTCACTTGGCGACGCTCCCCTGGGGGGTTACCGCGCTTCCGGCGGGGCGCACGTCGGTCCGATGCAAAGCCACCCCCAGCATGACAAACGCGATTCCGACCAGATCAAGCACTGACGGGAATTGGCGAAGCACGATCACCCCGATCACGGTCGCCGTCGCCGGCAGCAATGCAACGAATAGGGCGTATGTCGCTCGCGGTAGCCGAGCCATCGCCAGTTGGTCAAAGACGTATGGAATGACCGAGGAAGAGACCCCAACGCCGACTCCGGCCGCGATCGCCAACGGGTCGCCAAATGCGTGAGCGGCGCCGCTCAGGCCGATCGGTGAGACAAAGACGAAGGCGAACACCATCGCCGCCGCCAACCCGTTGATGCCGCCCATCGCCGAGCGCCGGGCCACTCGGTGCGCGAGCACGATATAGGCGGCGAACAGAGCCGCGTTTGCGAAAGCGAAAGCAACGCCGACCGGCTCTCCAACCAACCGCACATGGGTCAGCAGGTAGACCCCGGCCGCAGCCGCCGCAATCGCCGCGAAGTTGCGGCCGACACGCGCGCCGATCACCGCCAGGGCGATCGGCCCGGTGAACTCAATCGCCGCCACGGTCGCCAGGGGCAATCTGCTGATCGAGACGTAGAAGCACGCGTTCATGACCGCGAACACGAGACCAAGGCCAACGATCAGTACCTTGCCTCTGACGTCGAGCGAGAGAAACTTACGCCAGGGCCGCCGCCAGATCGCGAAGATCAGGGCGGCTGACGTAATCCGCAACCAGGCGACGCCCAGCACGTCCACACGCGTGAACAGGAGGACTGCGAACGAGGGGCCGAGGTAATGGAAGACGGCACTGGCGATGAAGTACAAATGCGGCGGCACAACGTCCGCTCGGAGGGCCCGGGGGAGGGTCGGTGAAGTGGTCGCATCAGGTTCGCTCGTGATGTGACCAGCCTAGCCACCCGGTGCCTGCATTGACATAGATGATCAAAGGCATTACGGTCGCTTTGACCTATGAAGAAGGGTATTAGGCAAGGATCAGGCGCCCATTTGCTGAAATTAGACGCAATTGACCATAAGATCATCGGTCACCTTACCGCCGACGGCCGAGTTCCTTGGGCGGAGTTGGGTAGGCGTGTGAACCTGTCCTCGCCGGCGATAGCGGAGCGCGTGCAGCGCCTTGAACTTGGCGGCGTCATCACCGGCTACCGGGCGGAGATCGACCCCTGGGCGCTCGGCTATCAGCTGGCTGCGATCGTCCGTATCAAGCCCGCACCGGGAAAGCTGCCCAGGATTCCGGAGCTTGCTGGACAGATCCCCGAAATCAGCGAGTGCCACCGCATCACTGGCGAGGACTGCTTCTACCTGAAAGTTTATTTGCGAACAATTGACGACCTGAGCAAGATGCTCGATCGCTTTCTCGCTTACGGCGAGACTACGACGTCGATAATCAACGCCTCGCCGATACCGCGTCGTGATCCCCCGATCATCAGTGGAAACTAAGGCCTGAGTTCAGCGCACCTCAGTGCCTTGGCGCCACGTGAGCGCCCCGCCGTTACGCTGGCTTGAGCAGCCAGTCGGGATGCGATAGCGATCGCCAAGGGCGCTGATAGGACCCTACGCAAACTTGGCCGACCCCAGGATTCTTGCTGAGCTAGGATAGAAATATGGCGGCTGCTCGAGTCCTGCCCCGCCCGAAGGCGTACGACGACACCTTCTTCAAGCCGGTCAGTCTCTGGCTGACCACGACCGATCACAAGCTGATCGGGATCATGTACATGGTCACCGGAATGCTCAGTTTTGTAGTCGGTGGCATATTCGCCCTGGTCATCCGTCTGCAGCTTGCGCAACCCAACCTGAAAGTTGTCGACGCCGAGACTTACAACCAGCTCATCTCCGCGCACGGCACGACCATGATCTTTTTCTTCATCACAATCTTTCTCACCGGGATCGCCAACTATATGGTCCCGCTCATGATTGGCGCTCGGGATATGGCTTTCCCGCGCGTGAACCTGCTGGCGTTCTGGCTGATCCCGGTCTCGATCGTCCTCTATTACAGTGGCTTCCTCTCCGGAGGTGCTCTGGACGCTGGCTGGACCGGCTACGCGCCGCTCACCGAGAAGGCCTACCAGTCACACAGCCTTGGCGTCGACTTCTGGGCGTTGAGCCTGATCGTCTGGTGCATAAGCGGGATCATGGCCTCGACCAATTTCCTGACGACAATCGTGGCCCTGCGGACGCCAGGGATGAAGCTGACTCGGATGCCGATATTCGTCTGGGCGCAGACCTCGACGTCGATTCTGCTGCTGGTCGTCGGCGCACCGCTCGCGGTGGCGATGATCCTTCTCGAGTTCGACCGCCAACTGGGCTCACAGTTCTTCACAACCCAGGGACGCCCGGTGCTGTACCAGCACCTGTTCTGGTTCTTCGGCCACCCCGAGGTCTACATCATGATCCTGCCCGGGTTCGGGATGATTTCGGAAATCATACCGGTCTTTGCACGCAAGCCGATCTTCGGCTACATGTCGATGGTCGCGTCGCTCTTTGGCATCGCATTCCTGTCAATGACCGTCTGGGGACACCACATGTTCACGGTCGGCATGAACATCTACGTCGAGAGCTTCTTCATGTTGATGTCCATGTTCATCGCCGTTCCGACCGGCATCAAGTTCTTCAACTGGATCGCCACCTGCTGGTGGGGATCAATCGAGTTCACGGTTCCGATGAAATTCGTCTTCGGTTTCCTCGCCACTTTTCTGATTGGGGGCCTCACTGGCATATATCTGGCGTCAGTTCCGGTGGACACCCAGTTGCACACGTCCTACTTTGTGGTAGCGCACCTTCACTACGTGCTGTTCGGAGGTAGCGTGTTCACGATCCTCGCGGGTGTGTACTACTGGTTCCCAAAGATCACCGGCCGCATGCTCGACAAAAGGCTGGGGGAGTGGAACTTCTGGACGCTCTTCATCGGCTTCAATGGGACCTTCCTGATCATGCATACGCTCGGCCTTGAAGGCATGCCCCGCCGGATCGCGACCTACACCAACCCCGCGTGGGCCATCACCAACATGATCATCACCGTGTCCTCCTTCCTCATCGCGTTCTCCGTCCTTTTGTTCCTGATCAACGTCGTTCGCAGCTGGAAGCACGGCGAGATCACCGGAAATGACCCCTGGCAAGGCAACACCCTGGAGTGGGCAACGTCTTCGCCTCCGCCTCCCTATAACTTTGAGCACATCCGAGCTGTGCGCAGCTTCATGCCCATGCAAGATCTGCGTGAATCGCCCGAGCTGGTGCCCTCAACGCCCGCCTAAATACGGGAATCAGGCCGCAGCGAAGGCCGAGTTCGTGCTCATGGTCTCCCGTATGAAGTAACGGCGATACCTGAGTCAGCTCGCCGCCCTTTAGGCACCTGTCGTTATGGTCACCCTGATCGCTGACACTGCTCTGATCGCCGATCGGGCGTTCAGCGCCCGCTGAAAGGTCGAGAGGGCTCGCCGACTTCGTCTGTCCTTTACCCTCAGCCTCGATGTCAGTTGGCCAGGTCGCCCTTCTCGCCCTGGCCGGTTTCCTCGCCGGTGCGCTCAACGCGATCATCGGATCCGGCTCGCTGATCACTTTTCCGACGCTGCTGGCGGTCGGCTTGCCCCCTCTGACCGCCAATGTGACCAACACTGTCGGTCTCGTTTTCGGCTCAGGGAGCGCAGTGGTCGGCTACCGGCGCGAGCTTCGTCCACAGCTGCGGCGGGCGCTTTGGCTGGCCGGTCCAAGCCTCCTCGGTGCGGTGACCGGGGCGGTACTGCTGCTGGTTTTGCCGCAAAGCGCCTTCGGATTCATCGTCTCGCCGCTCGTGGCTTTTGCCGTGCTGCTGGTCATCGTTCAGCCCCTGATCTCAAGTCGATTGACTCCTGATGGAACGGCCCCGCCGTGGGCGAGGTATGGGTTGCCGATCGGAATCTTCCTGACCGGGATCTATGGCGGCTACTTCGGAGCCGCCCAGGGCGTGATCCTCATGGGGCTGCTCACCGTCTTTTTGCGCGACCCACTCCAGCAGCTGAACGGTCTCAAGAATGTGGTCTCTGGGGTCAACAATCTTGTTGCGGCGCTGATTTTTCTCGCGGTCGCCCACATCGATTGGGCGGCAGCGGGCGTGATCGCGATCACCTCGATAATTGGAGGTCAGGCCGGCTCGATGATCGGACGCCGCCTCAGCCCTTTGGTTCTGCGGCTGGTGATCGTGGCAGCGGGACTTGCGGCGCTGGTCAAGCT
>JBOHUQ010000114.1:0-6684 GCA_050734495.1 Candidatus Dormibacteraceae bacterium | reverse complement strand
AGCAGCGGCAGGGCTAGGGAGTTAAATGGCGAGAATCGCCGGCGTCGACATACCCCCGCAGAAAAGGGCCGTCATCTCCTTGACGTACATCCACGGCATCGGAAACACAACTGCCAGGAAGCTGGTCAAGACCGCGGGCATCAACCCGGACACCAGGGTAAAAGACCTGTCCGAGGAAGAGGTCGGCCGGCTCCGCCAGATCATCGACCGGATGGCGACCGCCAAGGAGCTGCTGATCGAGGGTGACCTCCGGCGCGAGGTCGCGCAGAACATCAAGCGCATGACCGAGATCGGCTCGTACCGCGGCTCGCGCCACCGCCGCGGCCTCCCGGTGCGCGGCCAGCGCACGCGCACCAACGCCCGCAGCCGCCGCGGTCCCAAGCGCGCGGTCGCCGGCAAGAAGAAGGTCAAAGCAGGCAAGTAATGGCCAAGAAGAAGGTCGTCCGCACCCGGCGCCGCGAACGCAAGAACGTGGTCAACGGGCAGGCGCACATCCAGAGCACGTTCAACAACACGATCATCTCGATCAGCGACATCGACGGCAACGTCATCTCGTGGGGCTCGGCCGGCGCGCAGGGCTTCAAGGGAAGCCGCAAGTCGACGCCGTTCGCCGCGCAGGTGACCGCCGAGGCGACCGCCAAGAGGGCGCTCGAGCATGGGATGCGCTCGATCGAGGTTTTCGTCCGCGGCCCGGGCGCCGGTCGCGAGGCCGCGATCCGTTCACTGCAGGCAACAGGTTTGGAGGTCAGCGCAATCACCGACGTAACGCCCATCCCACACAACGGCTGCCGCCCTCCCAAGCGGAGGCGCGTCTAGTGGCCAACTACAGTGGTCCGGTCTGCCGTTTCTGCCGCCGCGAGGGCGCGAAGCTCTACCTCAAAGGCGAGCGTTGCTACACGCCGAAGTGCGCCATCGAGCGCCGCGCGTTCGCGCCCGGGATGCATGGGCAGGCGCGCAAGCGCAAGACGTCGGACTACGGTCTGCAGCTGCGCGCCAAGCAGAAGGCGCGCCGCATCTACGGTCTGCTCGAAAAGCAGTTCCGCAACTATTTCGACGCGGCGGCGAGCGAACCGGGCGTGACCGGTCTCAACCTGCTCCGCCATCTCGAGCTCCGGCTCGACAACGTGATCTACCGGATCGGCCTTGGCACATCGCGCAAGCAGGCGCGGCAGCTCGTGTCGCACCGCCACTTCGAGGTGAACGGGAAGACGGTCAACGTGCCGTCCTACCAGCTCAAGGTCGGCGACGTGCTGAAGGTCAAGGGCAGCGACGGCGTTATCGATGTCGCGCTCGAGGCTTCGCGCGTGCGTCCGGTT
This sequence comes from Candidatus Dormibacteraceae bacterium, assembly GCA_050734495.1. Lineage (GTDB taxonomy): Bacteria > Chloroflexota > Dormibacteria > Dormibacterales > Dormibacteraceae > Palsa-870. Next base: position 5,368 of record JBOHUQ010000114.1, on the reverse strand, counting down.
CCGTCATGGCTTTCATTCAGCGCCGACGACAAGTCCGGAAAGATCCTGGCGCGTCCTGACCGCCACGAGATGGAGACCGGAGTCGAGGAACAGTTGATCGTCGAGTTCTACTCAAGGTAAAGGGAGTACCCAATTGGCTATCGACACACAGATGAGCGTTACCCCGCAGGTCCGGAAGCTGGAGACCAGCGCGAACTACGGCAAGTTCGACATCGAGCCCCTGGACCCGGGATTCGGCACGACCCTGGGCAACACGCTTCGCCGCGTGCTGCTCTCTTCGCTGTGGGGCGCGGCGGTCACGTCGATCCAGATCGACGGCGTCGCGCATGAGTTCACGGCCATCCCGCACGTGAAAGAGGACGTGACCGAGGTCATCCTCAACCTCAAGCGGCTCTGCCTCAAGAGCTTCACCGAGGACCCCGTGACCCTGATCCTCGACGTCAAGGGCCCGGCCGAGGTGCACGCATCGCACATCCAGGCCTCATCGGACGTCGAGATCGTCAACCCCGACCTGTACATCTGCACCCTGGCGGCCAAGGGCCACCTGCGCATGGAGCTCAATGTGGAACGTGGCAAAGGCTACGTGCCCGCGGACCGCAACAAGCGCGAGGGCCAGCCCATCGGCGTGATCCCGATCGACGCGATCTTCTCGCCGGTCGAGAAGGCGAACTTCACCGTGGAGAAGACCCGTGTCGGGCAGTCGACCGACTTCGACCGCCTGCTCATCGAGGTCTGGACGGACGGCACGATGTCACCCGAGGAAGCGGTCAGCCATGCGGCTGAGCTCTTCACGCAGCACCTGAACCTCTTCGTCCGCTTCCGCGACTCGATCGAGAAGCACGAGGCGCAGATGCGCGGTGAGATGGGCAGCCAGAACCGCTTGATGGACACCCCGATCGAGGAGCTCGACCTTTCGGTCCGCGCGTTCAACTGCCTGAAGGCGAACGAAATCCAGACCGTCGGCCAGCTGCTTCAGAAGAGGGAAGAGGAGCTGCTCGCGCTCCGCAACTTCGGACGCAAGTCGCTCGACGAGATCAAAGAGAAGCTCGTCGAAAAGGGCTTCATCAAGCCCGAAGAGATGGGTACGGTCCTCCGGGGCTAGCTCTCATGAGACACCAGAAGAGCGGCCGCCGCTTCAACCGAGACACCAATTCGCGCAAGGCGCTGATGCGCAACCTGTGCACCTCTCTGCTGGAAAATGGCCGCATCACCACAACCGAGCCGAAGGCCAAGGAGCTGAAGCGCTGGGTCGAACGGCTGATCACCACTGCCAAGGACGACGATCTCAGCGCGCGGCGCCGCGTGGCCGAGGAAATCTCCAAGGCCGACGTGGTGGAGCGCCTGTTCTCGAACCTGCTGCCCCGCCTGGCAGAGCGCCCAGGCGGCTACACAAGAATCATCCACAAAGGCCCCCGCCTGGGGGACGCCGCTCCCATGGTGATCATCGAACTGGTTGATTGAGTCACCTCCCCGGTCGCCGGCGAAGCCGGGCGGGTGGGAGGCGCAGCCAACGCCAGAGAAACGCAGAAGTTAAAAAGTGAATATCAAAGTCGTGCTGGAGTACGACGGAAGCGGATTCGCCGGCTGGCAGCAGCAGGCCCACGGCCGGACTGTCGAGGCCGAGCTGAAGCGAGCGCTGAAGGCGGTGACCGGCCAGGACCTCAAGGTCCACGCCGCCGGCCGCACCGACGCGGGTGCGCATGCCGAAGGCCAGGTCGTGAACTTCCAAACCGACGGGCGGATCTCACCACACAGGTTGGTGGCGGCGCTCAACGCGAGGCTGCCCGCCGACGTGGCGGTCCTCTCGGGAGAGGAGGTCCCGGACGAGTTCCACGCTCGCTATGCCGCGAAGTGGCGCCGCTACCGCTACCGGTACCTCGACCGTCCGGCGAGGCCCGCTCTGGAACGGGGCCGGTGCTGGCACGTGCGGCGAGCCCTCGACGTGGACGCGATGTCCGCGGCGGCGAAGGCGCTCGTTGGCAAGCACGACTGGACCAGCTACTGCTCGGCCTCGGAGCCGAAAGACGCGAGGGTGCGTGAGATGCGCTCCGCCCGCGTGGTCCGGCGAGGACACGTCGTCGAGCTGGAGCTGGTCGCCGAGGGCTTCCTCCGCGGTCTGGCGAGGAGCATCGCGGGCGGGCTGGCGGAGGTCGGCCAGGGCCGGCGGCCGCCGGAGTGGGTGGGAGAGATCCTCGAGGCGCGAGATCGGCGAAGGGCGGCGCGGACGGCCCCGGCGGGGGGCCTGACCTTGATGGAAGTGATTTACTAGGGAATCCAAAAGAACGAAATGAGCAAGCAGAAGACGTGGACGGCGAAAGCCGCGGAAATCAAATCGGATTGGTTTGTGGTCGATGCCACGGACCAGGTCCTCGGCCGCCTTGCCTCAGGCGTGGCGAAGGTCCTGCGCGGCAAGCACAAGCCGACCTACACGCCGCACCTGAACAGCGGCGACCACGTCGTGGTCATCAACGCCTCCAAGATCAAGGTGACGGGCACCAAGCTCGGATCCAAGGAATACACCCACTACAGCGGCTATCCCGGCGGCCTGCGCAGGCGCACCCTGCAGAAGGCCCAGGAGACCGACCCCACCTTCCCCCTGATGAATGCCGTCAAGGGGATGCTCCAGCACAATACGTTGGGCGCGGATATGCTGACCCGCCTTCGCATCTACGCAGGTGCCGAGCATGGGCACCAGGCACAGAAGCCGAAGGCGCTTGCCTTCGACGCCAAGGGAGACCTCAAGATTGGCTGACATCTTCCACCGAGGAACCGGGCGCCGCAAGAACGCGGTCGCGCGTGTGCGCATCCAGCCGGGCGAAGGCCGGGTCGTGATCAATGACAAGGACACTCTCGCGTACCTGGGCCGTAGGGTCCTCGAGATGGCCGCCCTGGCGCCCCTGCGCATAACCAGCATGCAGCGCAAGTTCGACGTCAGCGTGAAGGTGTTCGGTGGCGGAACGAGTGGCCAGGCGGGCGCCATCTCACACGGTATCGCGCGGGCGCTGATCAAGTTCGACCCCGACCTCCGCCCGGCCCTGAAGAAGGCGGGTCTCCTGACGCGCGACGCGCGAATGAAGGAGCGCAAGAAGTACGGCCTGAAGCGAGCAAGGAAGGCCCCGCAGTACACCAAGAGGTAATGGTCACCTCCCCGCTCGCCGGGGAGGCCGTTCCTTCGGGGTCCCCGCGCCCTTGGTGCGCGGGGGAGGCCCGGGTGGGGGGTCGGAGTTGGCGCTGACGAGCCGCAAGCTCAGCTGGCCCGACTGCCAGAACACACGCGACCTCGGAGGTCTTCCGCGAGCAGGCGGCGTCACCCGCATGGGCGTCCTGGTGCGCTCGGACAGCATCGCCAACCTCACGCCGGCGGGTCGCGAAGCGATGGCCGCCTACGGCGTCACGACGGTGATCGACCTGCGCACCGACGCCGAGCTGTTGCGCGCGCCCAACCCCTGCGCGGACAATGCCGGGCCCACATACCGCCACCTGCCGCTCGTCGACGACTCGATGATGGTCGGCCTGGGCGAGGCGTCAGGAATGTTCGAGCGATACCTGTGGATGCTCGACGGGCGGCCGGAAGCATTCCGCCCGATCTTCGAGGCGGTGGCGGCAGCGGATGGCGCCGTCGTCTTCCACTGCTTCGCGGGAAAGGACCGCACGGGCCTCGTCGCGGCACTGCTGCTTTCGGTTGCCGGGGTGCCAGACGGCGCCATCGCCGCCGACTTCGCCGAGACCGACTCACAGCTGGCGCGCCGCTACCAGGAGTGGATCGCCGCCGCAGCGCCTGAGCGCCGCGGCGAGATGCGCGAAGAGCTGCGTTGCCCGCCCGACCGCATCGTCGGCGTGCTGGACCACCTGCGGCGTAGATGGGGCGGGCTACCCGGTTACCTGGAAGAAGCCACTGGCTTGACCCCGTCGACCATCGACCGCCTGAGCGCGAAACTGTCCTGAGGCATCCCCCGAGGCACCGGCTCGCGTCGATCGTGCTGGCCGTCATGCTCGCATCGTGCGCGAGCGCGCCCCAAGCCTCTCCAACGTCCTCGCCATCCAGCTCCGCCGTCCCGACCGGAACGCCGGGACCCGGCGGCCTGACCCTCGACGAGGAGGTTGGTGCGGTGATCATGGCGGGCTTCGAGGGCCCGCTCACCGACGCCCTGCTCGCGGACTGGAAACAGCACCAGTTCGGGGGACTGCTGATCGTGAACCTCAACCAAAACGCCGCCACCGCGGAGTCCATGACGAGTCTCATCGGCGGCCTCCGAGGCGTCACTCGTCACCGGCTGATCGCCGCCACGGACCAGGAGGGCGGCCAGGTCTGCCTGGCGATCAGCTCGGTGCCGTGCGAGCCCATGCCCGTCGGGCAGGCCGCCACGACGCGCATGGCCACGGCGCTTCGGCAGCTGGGCTTCGACCTCGACCTCGGACCGGTGAGCGATGTGTGTTCGGGCCCAAGCTCCATCATGTGGGGACGGTGCTACGGAACCGACCCCGCCACCGTCGCCGCCGCCGTGGGCTCGGTGGTCGACGGCATCCACGCGGCGGGCATGCTGGCGGCGGCCAAGCACTTTCCCGGGCACGGCGACACCTCCGTCTCCTCGGAGACGCAGCTGCCGCGCATCGATGAGAGCCTGGCCACGCTCCAGTCACGAGAATGGCCGCCCTTTCAGGCGGCGGCCCTGCATGGGGTCGATTTCGTCCTGCTCGGACACCTCTACTACCCAGTGCTAGACCAGGTTCGCTCGGCCGATCTCTCGGCGGTCACCGTTCAAAGGTTGAGGTCAGACGTCGGGTTCCATGGAGCGATCATCTCCGACGACATGGAGATGGGCGCCATCACCGCCAGCACGCCCACCCCGGAGGCCGCGGTCGAGTTCCTTTTGGCAGGCGGGGACATGGTGATGATCGCGCACCACATCGACGTGGCCGGCGCGACCTTCGACGCGATCAAAGCTGCTGTCGAGAGCGGTCGCCTTTCGCGTGCCCGCCTGGATGAGGCGGTGTCGGCCCTGCAGGCTCTACCGAGCCGCTGACGAAATTCTCGCTCCCCCGGCAGGGGGGGTCGGGTGGGTATGTCACAGCTTTGAATTTGTCCTTAACAACCTGGGTTTGCCTCAGGCGCCCTGGCCGCGACACTCAGCGCATCAATCAACCAGAACTCGGAGGGTCGGCTATGAAAGCTAAGGCGCCGGTCGTCAAGCAGCTCTACAGGCTCAACGTCGAGCCTCGCGTCGTTGACCAGCTCAGCAAGCTCGCAACCCGAACCGGCGAGCCCAAGAGCCGCCTCGCGACACGCCTGTTCACCGAAGCGGTGATGGGCTTCAAGCCGGGCCCGCGAAAAAAGACCGCCTGACTCAACTGCGGCGGAGGCTCAGCC
>JBOHUQ010000113.1:0-26160 GCA_050734495.1 Candidatus Dormibacteraceae bacterium | reverse complement strand
GTCAGGTACTCGTCGACTAACGATTCGAGCTCGCTGCTCGGTCGCGGCTTCATGACGGTCAGGGTTTTGGTCACTTCGTCTCCTTGCTTGGCGTCATTGCTTGCGGTCGCGCCATAGAATGGCGCATTACTGCTGCGAAGCATAGGCCAAAACAAGCCTAAGTCAAGCCCCCGCCAATCTCAGTCAAGCGCCACAGCTGAATACGAAAGGGTCGAATTGGTGCCGAGGGGCGGACTTGAACCGCCGACACCTTGATTTTCAGTCAAGTGCTCTACCAAGCTGAGCTACCTCGGCACGGCGGGTAATTCTATCGGCGGATGGCAATTCGATTCGCCAGGAACGCAGTCGGCAAGCTCTGAAGGGTCTGGTGGGCGGTGAGAGCCTCGAACTCCCGACCTCCTCGGTGTAAGCGAGGCGCTCTAGCCAACTGAGCTAACCGCCCTTAGCGATGTGCCAGTCTACCCAGCGAGCAGTGCGAGCGCGGCGTTGAGCTGCGTGTCTTTCGCATAGCCCTGCGAGGGCGAGGCAACGTCGAACGCGTCGGTCGGATTCGCCAGGGTGACCGGAACGTCCGGCGTCAGGCCCTTGTGGTCGATCGTCTGGCCGTTCGGCAGGTACCAGCGCTTGACCGTCAGGTGGATGTCCGCCCCGTCCGCCAGCACGAAGTCCTGCTGCACCGATCCTTTGCCATAGGTCACCGTGCCCACCAGCTTCGCCCGGTGATGCACCTGCAGCGAGCCGGCCACGATCTCCGAGGCCGACGCGCTGTTGGCGTCCACCAGCACCACCAGCGGAATCGTGGGCGCCGCCGGGTGCCCGCTCACCTGGCTCCGCTCGACCGTGCCACTGCGGTCGCGAAGCTCGTACGTCTCGCCGCTCGCCACGAACTCGCTGATCACATCGGTCGCAGTCGCTATGAAACCGCCGGGGTCTCCGCGCAGGTCGAGCACCATGCCCGTCTTGCCCGGCAGCCCGGTGGACAGCGCTGACGCGAACGCGCTCGAGGTCTCCGTCTGCGTGCCGAACTGATAGATCCGCACGTACAGCACCTGGTTGCCGATCTCCGCCGACCTCACGGTCGGTACGTGGATCTCGGCGCGCGTGATCGTCACCGAGAACGTCTGGCCGGCCCGGGAGACCTCCATCGTCACCTTGGTCCCGTCCGTGCCCTGGATCAGGGTCGTGGCCTGGTCGGAGGTGACAGCTTTCATGTCCTTGTCCCCCACCTTCACGATCTGGTCACCCGCCTGCAGCCCTGCGGTCGCGGCCGGCGATCCGGGCACGGTGCCGGTGATGACCGGGTAAGCCGTCGTGAAGCTCAGATAGATGCCGATGCCCGAGTACAGACCCTGGTAGCTCTGCTGAAGCTTCTTGTATTGGGTTGGGTCGAAGTACGCGGAGAACGGATCGCCCAGCCCGTTGATGAGCCCCTGCACCGTGCTGTGCGACAGCTTGGCCGAGTCGACCTTGTTCGTGTCGACGTAGTCCGCTTGGACCAGCCGGATCGCCTGCTGAAGCTCCGTGAGATCGACGCTGCCCACCGACCGATGCCCGAAGTAAGGCACGTACTCAGGAAACGCCTGGTCGATGAAGACACCCGCGACGAATGTGACGATGAAGAGTGCAAGGAAGGCGCCACCCCTCACGGCGGCGCGGCGATTCATGTCAGCAGACTACGAAATCGCGAGACTCAGCAGCCCAGCCAGATGCAAGGGTCCTTGTAGACGCCATTGACCCGGATCTCGAAATGTAGATGCGGTCCGGTGGACCAACCCGTCGAGCCCTCGAATGCAATCGTCGTCCCGCGCCCAACCACCTCGCCGCTGTAAAGCCCCGGGGCGTAGCCCGCGGTATGGCCGTAGTAGGTCGAATATCCGTTGCCATGGAACATCACGAGAAGGTTTCCATAGCCAACGCTGCCCGGGTACAGGTACACGACGCCCGTGTCCGCCGCGACGATGTTGGTTCCATAAGGTCCGGCGATGTCGAGGCCGGTGTGGATCTTGTTCGGCCATGGACAGTTCGCGTCATAGACTTCCAGGTAGAAGGTGGAGCAGCCGAAGCGCTGGCTGATGCAGCCGGGGCCGCAGGCGGGCAATGGCCACTCGAAGACACCCGAACCGCCGCCGGCCTTCGCCGCAGCGGCCTGGTACTGGAGGGCGAGCTGCGCGACCTGGGCGTCGATCGCGGCGCGCTCAGCCTGGACCGCCGCATATTGAGATGCTAGCTTCACTTCCAACTGCTGCTCGGCAGCAAGCGCCGCCGCCTGCGCCTTGACGTTGTTCTGGAGGTCTACCTCGGTGGCTTTCTGCTGCTGAAGCAAAGCCGTCACCTGGGCCTTCTGATCGTCGAGAGCCGTGTTCGCGAGAGAAACCTGCGAGTGCTGCTCGGCGAGGTCGTTCAGCAGCTTTCGGTCCGAAGCGGCGACCTGTTGCGCCGCGATCATGCGATCCATCAGCTGGTTGAAGTTGCTCGCGGTCAGGACCAGCTGGACATAGTTCAGAGCGCCGTGCGAGTCGATGTAGCGCAGTCTCTCGTTCAACAGCTCGTCGCGCACGCTGGTGCTCGCGACCAGGCGGATCAGATTGGCCTCGCCAAAGCGGATCTGCCTGTTGAGGTCGTCGATCGCGGCCTGGGTCTGAGCGATCAGCGCCTGCTGGGCCGCAATCTGATTCTTCAAGTTGTTGATCAGGGTGTCGATCGCATTGATCTGCGTCAACGCGTTGTTGATATTGGCCTGAATGTTCTGCAGCTGGTTCTGGTTGTTGACCTGCTGTCCGATCCCGCCGTTGTAAGCCAGGCACGCCTGGTAGACGGCAGGTGGGTCGCCCGAATAACAGTAGATCGCGGACACCGGCTGCACCGAGAGTGGAATCCACGACAACGTCGCGATCGCCAGCGCTGCCAGGAATCGGATCCTCATCTCAGATCTTCACGTAGCGGCGTACGCCGATGTAGCTGCCAAGGGCTCCCAGAAGCGCGCCGCCGATCAGGAGGTCCTGCGCCAGGCTCACGACGAAAGCGGGATCGTACGAGAGTGGAATAAAAGCGACGTCCGCGCGGAACCGTTCCACCGCGGGCTGATAGGCGATCGCGAGCAGGGCAAGCGCAAATGAGGCGGCGATGAGGCCGGTCATCACGCCTTCGATGACGAATGGCCCACGCACGAACCACTCCGTCGCACCGACCAACTTCATCACCTCGATCTCCTTGCGGCGGTGATACACGGCGGTGCGGATGGTGTTCATGACGATCACGATCGATACCACCACGAGGATCGCGAGGAGCCCCACACCCGCCAGTCCCAACCACGCCGACAGCTGCAGCATCCGGTTGACGAAATCGCCCTGGTAGTTCGTAGGATCGGTGGGATCCACTCCCGACCAGCGACGCGCGACCGTGTCGATGGCCGCCACGTCGTCGAGCTTTGCGACGCGCACCTCGAGCTTTGCGTCGAGTGGGTTGCCTGAGATCTGCTGGGCCAGCACCACGTTGTTGGGGTCGGCCTTGAACTGGGCCAGCGCCTCGTCCTTGGTGATGAACTGAACGCTGACCACCCGTGGATCGGCTGCCAGCTGGTGCTGGAAGTCGTACACGGTCTGGAGCGGCGTGCCGTCGGCGACGTTGACCGAGATCTGGCTGACCTTGGCCCTGAAGCCGTCCAGCACCTGCGAGAAGGCGTGGCCGACCAGCAGGTTGACCCCGGCCAGGATCAGGATGAGCGTGATCGACAACACCGCGGCCATGCTGACCGCGAGGTTGCGCCAGAAGCTCTGCCAGGCGCTATTGAGCGCGAATCTGAGGTTTCGATAAATCATCGTGGTATCGGCCTGAACGATCGTCCCTGGCGATCTGCCCGGCGTCGATGGCGATGACGCGCCGGCGCAGCAGGTCGACGATCTCGCGGTTATGGGTCGCCATCACTACGGTCGCCCCCCGCGCATTGATGCGCAGAAAGAGCTGCATGATCTCCCACGCGGTGGCGGGGTCGAGGTTGCCGGTGGGCTCGTCGGCGATGATGAAACGCGGCGCGTGAACGAGCGCCCGGGCGATCGCGACGCGCTGCTGCTCGCCACCGGACAGGTTCGCGGGATACGTGTTCTCCTTGCCGTTGAGGCCCACCGTGTCCAGCGCCTCGGCCACGCGGGCGTGGATCGCGTGCTCGGCCTCGCCGTGGACCCGCAGCGCGAACGCGACGTTCTCGTAGATCGTGAGGTTCGGCAGGAGCTTGAAGTCCTGGAAGACCAGGCCGACCTTGCGCCGGTAGCGCGGAAGCTGCCGCCGCTTCATCCGGCCGAGCTCAAGCCCGTCGACGAAGATCTTGCCCTTGCTTGGTTTCTCTTCTCGGATCAAGAGGCGGACAAGGGTGGATTTGCCCGCGCCCGAAGGGCCGACCAAGAACACGAAGTCTCCCTCGGGGACGACGAGATTGACGTCGCGAAGAGCTTCAGTTCCAGTCGAATACGTCTTGAAGACGTGCTGGAAGCTGATTACGGGCCGTGTATCGAAATCTGGTGTTAGAACCATAAGGTGCGACTCTTGGTGTGACGGTTCGCGCCAGAGGGCGCGAGTGGCCAGGTCGCGGGCAGTATACCGCATGGCCCCCGAGGCTCCAACCCCTTCGGAACGTGCCAACCACGGAGGTTTAACGGGGCGGTTTGGAGTTGCTTGCGACCGCTGCGTTCTGGCTCAGCCGCCAGCGCAGCCAGCTTTCGATGAAAGGATCGATTTCCCCGTCAAGCACGGCCTGGGCGTTGCCCACCTCGAGGCCCGTTCGCACGTCCTTCACCAGCGTGTAGGGCTGGAGCACGTAGTTCCGGATCTGCGACCCGAACTCGGCCGGCAGGACCTGGCCTCGGACCTGATCGAGCTGAGCGGCCGCCTCCTGCTGCTGGCGCTGAAAAAGGCGAGCTTTGAGGACCTTCATCGCCATCTCGCGGTTCTTCATCTGCGAACGCTCGTTCTGGCACGTGACCACGATCCCTGTGGGCAGGTGGGTGATGCGAATCGCCGAGTCCGTCTTGTTGACGTGCTGGCCGCCGGCGCCGGTCGAACGGTAGGTGTCGATGCGGAGGTCCTGCGGATTGACGACGACGGCGTTTTCATCTGAGCTCTCCAGCTCCGGCATCACCTCGACCAGAGCGAAGGACGTGTGCCGGCGATGGTTCTGGTCGAACGGCGATATGCGCACCAGCCTGTGCACGCCGTGCTCAGAGCGCAGAAGCCCGTAGGCTCGCGGTCCTCGCGCTATGAACGTGGCGCTCTTGAGCCCGGCTTCCTCGCCCGGTGACGTGTCGACGATCTCGGTCTCGAAACCCTTGCGCTCTGCCCACTTGAGGTACATGCGCATCAACATCTCGACCCAGTCCTGCGCCTCCACCCCACCTTGCCCGACGGACAACGTAACCACCGCATTGTGGTTGGCAAACGGATCGGTGAACAGCAGGTCGAGCTCCCGCGCTCGCAGCTCTTTGGAGATCGCAATTCGCTCCTCGTCCAATTGGCGCTCCAGGTCGGGATCGCCGCGAGAGAGCTCGTCCAGCTCGATCAGGTCGCGGGCGCGCTTCTCCAGTCGGTCCCAGGAACCGACCAGCTGGCGGAGCTCCGCAGCCTCACGCGCCATCTGGCCCGCGCGGGCGGGGTCGTCCCACACGCCCGGCTGCACCAGCTGGGCGTCGAGGTCGTCGGCGCGCTTGCGCTTGGCCGGAAGGTCAAAGGTGCTCCTTCAGCTGCACGATCCGCTCCAACAGCTCTTTAGGGTTCAGCTCAGCGTCCATTACTTCTCCAGCAATTCCCGCGCCACTATCTGCCGTGACAGCGCTTGTATTTCTTTCCGGACCCGCACCAGCACGGATCGTTGCGGCCGATCTTACCTTGAGCCGCAGCGCCGGCCGGCGCCTGGCCGGCCATCGCCACAGCAGCGCGCCGCTTGGGCGCACCGTTTCGTCCCGCGCCATCCGTGCCGTCGGGCTCGGCCGGCCCGCTCTCCATCACCTGTCTCACCAGTGGCGACGGCGGAGGCGGCGGCGCGTTGCGCTGGACCTGCACCCTGAAGATGCGCGCCACGATCGAAGCCTGGATCCGCTCGCGCAGCTCGTTGAACATCTCGAAGGCTTCGTTCTTGTACTCGACCAGCGGATCGCGCTGACCATACGCCCGGAGGCCTATCCCTTCGCGGAAATGCTCCATCTGCGTCAGGTACTCCATCCACTGCCAGTCGATCGTCTGCAACATCACGTCCCGCTCCACCAGGGGCATCAGGTCGACGCCGACCTCTTCGACCTTCTTGTCATAGGTGTCCGAGGCCGCCGCGAAGAGATACTCGACGAGACCATCCGGCCCGCTGCCCAGCGCCTCGTCCGGGATCTGTGAGTCCGGCGCGATCGGGAGGTAGGCATTGAGGTATCTGATGAGCCCTTCGAGGTCCCAGTTTTCCGGGTGCCTGCTCTGGCAGTGCTGCTCGACGCCTTTGGTCATGATTTCCCTGGCGTAGCCGAGGATGTTGCCGCGAGCGTCCGCACCCTCGAGGACCTTGCGGCGCTCCTCGTAGACGATCTGACGCTGCTTGTTCATCACGTCGTCGTACTCGACCACGTGCTTCCGGGCGTCGAAGTGCATGCCCTCCACCTTCTTCTGGGCGCCCGCGATGGATCGCGCCACCCACGGATGCTCGATGGGTTCGACCTCGAGACTGTCCATCAACCGCCCGATACGATCGGCGGCGGGACCGAAAATCTTCATGAGGTCGTCCTCCAGCGAGATGAAGAAGCGGCTCGACCCGGGATCGCCCTGACGGCCCGCTCGACCGCGGAGCTGGTTGTCGATGCGCCGGCTCTCGTGGCGCTCGGTGCCGATGATGTGAAGGCCGCCCACGTCGGTCACGCCTTGGCCGAGCACGATGTCGGTGCCTCGGCCGGCCATGTTGGTGGCGATGGTCACGGCACCTGGTTGACCGGCCTCGGCGACGATGGCCGCTTCTCGTTCATGTTGCTTTGCGTTCAGCACGTTGTGCTTGACGCCTCGCTTCTCGAGCATGCGCGCAAGGCGCTCGGATTTCTCGACCGAAACCGTTCCGACGAGCACTGGACGCTTGGCCTTGTTCATCTCCACGATCTCGTCGATGACGGACTCGAACTTCGACTGCTCGGTCTTGTAGATCACGTCGGGGCTGTCTCGTCGAACCATGGTCCGATGTGTCGGGATGACGACGACGTCAAGGCCGTAGATCTTGTGAAATTCCTCAGCCTCGGTCAGGGCGGTTCCGGTCATACCGGCCAGCTTCTCGTACTGCCGGAAATAGTTCTGCACGGTGATGGTCGCGATCGTCTTCTGCTCCTGCTGGACCTTGACGCCCTCTTTGGCCTCGACAGCCTGGTGCAGGCCATCGGACAAGCGGCGACCAGGCATCGTGCGCCCGGTGAACTCGTCGACGATGATCACCTCTCCGTCTTTGACCAGGTATTCGGCGTCACGATTGAAGAGCGTCTTGGCTTTGAGCGCCTGGTTGATCTGATGGGCTTCGATGACGTTTTCGAGGTCGTAGATGTTCTTGATGCCGGTCCAGCGTTCCATCTTCGCGATGCCCGCCTCCGTCAGCGACGCCGACTTGTGCTTGAGGTCGACCTCGTAGTCGACATCTTTCTCTAGCCGCGCCGCCCACCGCGCGTACTCGTAGTACTTCTCAGTGGATTCGTCCGACTGACCGGAGATGATGTGAGGTGTGCGCGCCTCGTCGATGAGGATCGAGTCCACCTCGTCGACGATCGCGTAACTCAAAGGGCGCTGGCTGCATTGCGCCAGGTCGCGCGCCATGTTGTCGCGCAAATAGTCGAAGGCAAGCTCGGAGTTGGTGCAATACGTGATGTCCGCCAGGTAGGCCTCACGCTTGGTCACCGGCCTCAGGTGCTGCAGGCGAGGGTCGCCATGCGCCTCGTCGACGTACTCCGGGTCGTAGATGTAAGTGCCGGCCGTGCCGACGTTGATTCCCACGCTCATGCCGAGGAGGTTGTAGATGGGGCCCATCCAGCCCGCGTCGCGGCGGGCGAGATAGTCGTTGACGGTCACTAGGTGGACGCCTTTGCCGGCCAGGGCGTTGAGGTACAGGGAAAGGCTCGCGACCAGCGTCTTGCCTTCCCCTGTCTTCATCTCGGCGATCTTTCCCTGATGCAGGACAAGTCCTCCGACCAGCTGGACGTCGAAATGGCGCAGCCCGATCGCGCGGCGGCTTGCTTCGCGACAAAGTGCAAAGGCCTCGATCAGGAGGTCGTCCAGGTCGTGACCCTGGCTCGCCCGCTCCCGAAGCTCGTCGGATCGCGCGCGGATGGCGGCCTCGTCCAGGGCAGTGAGCTCGGGCTCGAGGGCGGTGATGGCGGTGGCCACCACGAGGTGGCGCTTGACGTCGCGCTCGTTCGGGTCGAGCAGTTTGGTGAGGGGGGAGAGCACGAATCTAGGGTACCCGCACCAGCGCCTTTCGAATCTGGATCAGGCTTGGGTCGCCCCCCACCCGGCCGTGCCCTTTGGGAGAGCACCCTCCCACTGCGGCGCGCGACTAGGTGACGACCGGCTCTATCACGGCCACCGTACCGTCCGCCCTGCGGACCACGATCTGGATCGTCCCGGAATCCTCGTCCAGGAAGACGTGGAACGCCTGCCCGTCGGCATCCAGCTCATCCACGGCCTCGCTGACGGTCATGGGGCGCAGCCTGAGCCGGACCCTCTCGGGTTCGGGCGACCTGGCTTCCTCCCCATCCTGCCCGTCCTGGGCGGGCACACGGACCGGAGAGACCGGCTTCTTGCGGTGCGTGACCTTCTCCTTGAACTTGACGACCTGCCGGTCGATCTTGTCGAGAGCGAGGTCGAGGGCAGAGAGGGCGTCGGCCCCTCGCCCGTGCGCTGAGAGCACGGGTGTGCGGCGGCCGTCGAGATGGATGTTGATCCGGCAGACGATCGTGGCGAGTCCGCTGCGCTTGCGCTCCTCGGAAAAATCCACGTCGGCGTCGGCCACCTTGCCAAAATGGCGCGCGAGCCTGGCAAGCTTGCGCTCAGCGTTCTCGCGCACCTCTTGCCCCAGACCCTCGGTGCGGTCGTGCAGTACGACCTTCACAACCCGAGTATATGACCGAACCGAGCGCCCTGCCCGCGCCCCGTCTAGCGCGCCGAGGGCTTGTATCCCGGCGGCGGTGGGAACAGCATGGTGATCTCCTTCGGCAGCGGAATACCCTGGGCGAAGATGCGGTCCAGGATCTTCGGCCGAAGGCCGGTCGGCTTGAACTCGGCGATCACTTTTCCATCCGCGGTTGCGCCCTTCTGCTCCAGCGTGAAGATGTCCTGCATCGTGATGATGTCCATCTCCATGCCCACGATCTCACTGATAGCGGTCACCTTGCGCGAGCCGTCGCGAAGGCGGTTCAGCTGGCAGATGAGGTTGATGCCGCTGCCCACCTGCTGGCGGATCGCCCGCACGGGCAGATCCACGCCCGCCATCAGGACAAGCGTCTCGAGCCGGGCCAGAGCGTCGCGCGGAGTGTTGGCGTGCAGAGTGGTCATCGAGCCGTCGTGCCCCGTGTTCATGGCCTGCAGCATGTCGAGCGCTTCGCCGCCACGGCACTCACCGACGACGATTCTTTCGGGTCGCATGCGCAATGCGTTGATGACCAGACGCTGGATGGTGACTTCGCCTTCGCCGTTGATGTCTCGCGGCCTCGTCTCGAGGCGGCACACATGTTCCTGATGCAGCTGAAGCTCGGCCGCGTCCTCGATGGTCACGATGCGGTCCTCCACGGGGATGAAGCCCGAGAGGACGTTGAGGAAGGTCGTCTTTCCGGTACCCGTTCCGCCCGAGATGATGATGTTGGCCTTTGCCAGCACGGCAGCCTTGAGGAAGCCAAAGCCTGCCTCATTGCAGCTGCCGAAGCGGATGAGGTCTTCAACCTGGAATGGGTCGCGCGAAAACTTGCGGATCGTGAGCAGTGGCCCGTTCAACGCGAGAGGCCGGATCACGGCGTTGACACGCGAGCCATCGGCCAGGCGGGCGTCACAGAGCGGGCTGCGCTCGTCGATGCGGCGACCGACGGTGCGCACGATGAACTGGATCACGTTCAGCAAGGCGTCCTCGTCCACGAACTTGATGTTCGTCAGCACGACCTTGCCGGCCATTTCGACGTAGACGTGGTCGGCCCCGTTGACCATGATCTCTGTCACGCGGTCGTCGCGGATCAGGGGCTCGATCGGCCCTAGCTGCTGGTAGTACTCATCGATGTTGATGCCTGGGATCCGAACTGCCATTCGCTAGCCTCCGCTTCGGAATTGAACCGGCTGCCAACTATACGTTAACCCTCGCCACCGAGACCCCTATTACGGGCCCCGATCCGCCGGCCCTCAAAGCGGCGGCGCAGGCCTCGAGAGTGGCTCCCGTCGTTGCCACGTCGTCCACCAGCAAGATCGAACGGCCCTCCAGGGACGCTCCACGCCACTCAAAAGCGCCACGCACGTTCTCGAGGCGCCACCGGCGGTCATGCCCAACCTGGGGCGGCGTGGAGCGGGTGCGCACCAGCTCGCCAGGCGGCCTGGATAGGGAGAGGCGCTTGCGAAGGTCGGCGGCGAGCAGTTCGGACTGGTTGAAACCACGCTGCCTCAGTCGAGAGGGGTGGAGGGGCACAGCCACCGCCCACTGGGCGGGTAGGCCCTCTACGACCAGGCGTTCTGCCATGAGCAGCGCGAGAGGCCCCGCCAGGCGCCGCCAACCCTGGTACTTGAAGCGCTGCAGGGCGAGCTCGAGTGGGCCTTCATACGAAGCGGCGGCCCGCACCCGGGCGAGGGATTTCAGGCGGCCGCGGCACCCACAGTCCTTGCGCGCCGACTCCACCTCGGCTCCGCAGCGGCGGCACAGTGGCTCCTCGAGGCGGCGGATGCGCGAACGGCACGGGCCGCACAGCCACGAGCCCGCGCTGCGACATCCACCGCACCTCGGCGGGAGGAGCAGGTCGAGCAGCCGGCTGTGCACAATCCGAGCCTACCGGCGCGGTCAAGGGCTCCTTTACCGCGTTAGGAGATGACGACCTGGTCGCCGCGTTTGAGATCCATGAGCGCGGTGGACCCGGCGGGCAATTCCAGGACGCTGCGGGCGCCCCAGACGAACCACACGATCCCGTACCACCGCGGCAACCTCCGATAGACCTTCCTCACTCGCTCGCGGCCGTCGAGGAAGACCGCATCGATCGGGAATCTCATGAACATCATGTGAATGCCGTTGCACGGATAGAGCCACAGGCCCCGTCCGGGTTCGAGCGTGCGGCGGAACATGAGACCAGCAGTCAGCGCGAACAGTGACGTGGCGCTTTCGAGGTCTTCAGCGAGCACCTTCCCCGAACGCTCGTGCACCGCGCGCCTTCCCGTCATGACGATCGACTAGCCTAGCTGGGCCGCATGGATTTCGACAGCGATGGCGTCCGACTGCATTACGAAGTGCATGGACCCGAGCGAGGTGCGCCACTGGTCGTCGTGCACGGCTTCGCGTCCGATTATCGACTGAATTGGGTCGGCACCCGGTGGCAGGAAGCGCTGACTGCCGCCGGCTTTCTCGTGCTCGGCCTCGACTGCCGCGGCCACGGGCACAGCGACAAGCCTCATGACCCCGCCGCCTACGCCATCGGCATCATGGGGCGCGACGTGACCCGCTTGCTGGACCACCTCGAGGTGCTGTCGGCAGGTTACCTGGGGTATTCGATGGGAGCGCGCATCGGGCTGCAGGTCGTGATGGATTCCCCGGAACGCGTGACGCGAGCGGTCCTTGGCGGCATCGGCGCATCGGGCTCGATCCGGAGTGCGGATGCGATCGCTGAGGCGTTTCTTCGGGGCAACCCCGGCGACGATCCGATCGCGCAATCGTTCTATCGCTTCGCATCAGCGCGTCCGACCAACGACCTGAAGGCTCTCGCGGCGTGCATCACCGGCCTACAGCCACGGTGGGACCCCGCGAGGGTGTCGGCGATTCAGACACCGGTCCTCGTGGTGGCGGGCGATCGCGACGAGCTGGCGCCAGATGCTGCGGAGTTGGTCGAGCTGATCCCGTCGTCGCGCCTGGTCACAATCCCAGGGCGCGATCACATGGGCGCGGTGCCAGCGCGCGAGTTCAAGCAAGCGGCCATCGACTTCCTGTCGGCGGAATAGACACAGGGGGTCGGAACGCGTGGTCGCGAGTTTGGAATCGCGACCAGTTGGAATCCCGGCCATTTGTGCCCGAATGGCCGCTTTCGCCCGCCCCGGAATACGACCAACTGTGCCCGAATGGCCACAGATGCGACTAATTGCGCCCGTACCCAAGTCGACATACCTCTCCGAGGGCCCTCCCTCCTCCACCGTGCCGGAGCCCCTCCCCCGCTCCTGACACACCAACTGCTCGCGAATCTAGCGCGAGATGCAGAGCTCTACAACCCAGCTTGTTAACGCTCGGCTCCCTAGCCCGCCCGGTGGTGATAGCGGATCCGGTGCTTCGTCCTGGTCATCGCCGCTCCCGTGGGCACGACCGAGATCGTGCCGTCGGGCTCCAGCACGGCAAGCTGCACGTCTTTCATGTCGAGGACGCCGTGCTCCCGCATCGACATCTCCACCTCCTCCCGGTCAACGCCCTCCTTCTTCATCACCTCGGTCACGTACTTGCCATTCCTGACGATGATCGCCGGCGCGGGCGTGAAGAGGCGGTGGAACCGGGGCATGTTGTCCAGCTTTCCGACCAGGTAGTTCGTACCGACGAGCACGACGATCAGGACGAAGCCGCCGCCCAGCGACGTATCCGGCCCCGTGATCGCCGGCTGCAGCGCATTCGCGACGAGCAGGATGAAGACGAGGTCGTACAGCGTGAACTGGCCGACCTCACGCTTGCCAAAGAGCCGGAGCGCTATCAGCAGCGCCGCGTAAATGACGATCCCGCGAACCACGAGCTCCCACGCTGGGAGGCTCGGCACCAACCAAGAAGGCGTGCCTTACGACCTCGGTTTCAAGAGGATCAACGCGGCCGGGCCGAGCAGCACGATCCACAGGGTCGGGAAGATGCAGCCCACCATCGGCAGCATCATCTTCAGAGTTGCCTGCGCGGCCTTCTCCTGCGCCCGCTGGCGGCGCTTCCGCCGCATCTCGTCCGCCTGGATCCGGAGGATCTTGCCGATGCCGGTTCCGAACTGCTCTGACTGGATGATCGCCTGGATGAAATTGTGGAGGTCCTCCACGCCGCTGCTGCGGCCCATCTCGTCCATCGCCTCCAGGCGCGGCCGCCCGAGGCTGACCTCGCGGAGCACCTTGGCGAACTCGTCGGACAGCGCGTTCTTGTACTTGTCCGTCACTCTGGCCAGCGCTGCGTCGAAGCCAAGGCCTGCGTCGACAGCGATGACGAGCAGGTCCATGGCGTCAGGGAGCCCCCTCTGGATGTCGTTGCGCCGCGCGTCGACCTTCTGCTTGAGCCACACCACGGGCAGATAGAAGCCGAGGATGGCGCCCACGACCAGGGAGATCACCAGGTACACGACGTTGGCGAGCAACAGGCCGACCCCCAATCCGACGGCTGCCATCACCGCGGCCGCGACGATGCGCACGGCCGCGAAATCCTCGGGGGTCAGGTTGCCGGGACGGCCCGCAAGGTCGAGCCTGTTCATGAGGTTCTGGCGCGACTTCTGCGGCGTCGAGCGGGACAGGAGGCTGCCGAGGCGCTCGATCGAGGGTCGCAGGAAACGCTCGTTGAACGGTCTCTGCAGCTCGACCTCTTCGAGCGTCAGGGGCTTTGCGGCGGTGCCGCCGCCACCGTATGCGGTAAGTCGCTGCTGCACCATCTCGGCGGTGTTCCGCGATGGCGTTCGGGCGAGGCCGATGAAGATCATCAGCACGCCAAAACCGGCGATAAGTGCAAAAAGAAGGGTGGTGCTCAACTGCTCATACCTCGATAGCGACCACTCGCCGGATGATCAGGTTGCCGACGAAGATCATGAAGCCGCCGATGACCAGCAGGATCCATCCGACGAAGCTCTCGAACATCGGCCGGAAGTACGTCGGCGTGACGAAGTACATGAAGGCGGCAAGCACGATGGGCAGGAAGGTGATCAGGGTTCCTGACGCTCGTGCCTGGGCAGTCAGCGTCGCGATCTCACCCTTGATCCTCACGCGCTCGCGGATGGTGTAGGCGATGTTGTCGAGAATCTCTGCGAGGTTTCCCCCGACCGTGCGGTGGATTGCGTAGGCGGTGGCGACGAGGTCGAAGTCGGGGCTGACGATTCGCTTGGTGATGTTCGCCAGCGATTCGTCAGGCGAGCCACCCAGGTTCATCTCGCGCACCGCTCGACCAAACTCGTCTGAAATCGGAGGCACGCCGTTTTTCGCCACAGTATCGATGGCCTGGGCGAACGAGTAGCCGGCCTTGATCGCGTTGGAGAGCAGGGTGAGAGTGTCCCCGAGCTGGTTGTTGAACGCCTTCAAGCGCGCGTTGATCCGGTACTTCACGTAGAAGCTGGGCAGCAGATAGCCGATGACGCCGGCCACGATCGTCTGGATCAGCCCGCCGAGCGGCAACCCGAAGCGAATGATCGCGATCAGGACGAACACCACGGTGCTGCCGAGCTGGATCATCAAGAACTCCGACGTGCGGAGCTTGAGGTCTGCCCTCTGCAGCTGCTCGGCGACCGAGGGTTTGCCCTTCTTGGAATTGCCGCGACCCACGCGGTCGGCGGCCGGTTGAAACAACCGGTTCAACGAGTCTCGAAGTCCTGTGGATGGCGGAAGCGTAGCTGCCCCGGCGGTCGTCACGCCGTAGGCGGCAAGCCGCGCCTGGAAGTCTTCGGTGCCGCCGGCGGACCGCCGCATCTGGCTGACACCGAGCGCCAGCAGAAAGATTCCCGCGAAGGCTATGAGCCCGAACACGAGTGGGATCGACATCTGTTCCTCCTAAGGGGTCAGTACAGCTTATCCGGCGACGGTTGCGGCGTAGGTTTGAAGAGGTTCTCGGACACGTCCTCGCCCTCTGACATCAAGTGTTCCATTCGCATGGGGATGAGGCCCGTCGCGGTGTGGTAACCGACGGCTTTGCCCTCGGAGCTGACACCGATCTGCTTGAACGTGAAGAGCTCCTGGAACTGCACGTCTCCATCCTTCATCCCGGTGATCTCGGCGACGCTCACGATTCGTCGCACGCCACCGCGCAAGCGAGACTGCTGCACGATCATGTGGATGGCAGCGCCGATCGTCTCGCGGATGGCTCTCGAGGGCAGGTCCTGCCCGGCCTGAAGGACCAGGGTCTCGAGGCGGACCAGCGCTTCGTGCGGGTTGTTCGCGTGCAGGGTCGACATCGAGCCATCGTGGCCCGTGTTCATCGCCTGGAGCATGTCGAGCGCCTCGCCGCCTCGACACTCACCCACGATGATGCGGTCGGGACGCATACGCAGACAGCTCTTCACGAGCTCTCGGATCGGCACGGCGCCCTTTCCTTCAACGTTTGGCGGACGCGACTCGAGCTGGATCCAGTGCGGTTGCTGCAGCTGAAGCTCAGCCGCGTCCTCGCACGTGATCAGCCGCTCGGTCTCCGGGATGAAGGACGACAGGATGTTGAGAAGCGTCGTCTTGCCGGAGCCAGTGCCTCCGGAGACCAGGATGTTGAACCTCGCGCGGACGCACGAGCGCAGAAATGACATGACCTCCGGACTCGACGACCTGAACCGGTTCACGACGTCGGCCGGACCCCACTTCTCTTTCGCGAACTTTCGAATCGTCAGGCACGGGCCCTTCAGGGCGATGGGAGGAATGACCACGTTGACACGCGAGCCATCTTTCAGGCGGGCGTCACAGATCGGCGTCGATTCATCGACGCGCCGGCCCACCAGGCTTACGATCCGGTCGATGACCTGGCGCATCTGGCGCTCACTCTCGAACGTCACCGCGGAAAGCGTCGGTTCGCCGGCTTTCTCGACGTAGATCTGCTTGGGGTGGTTGGCCATGATCTCGGTGATCGCCGGGTCGGCCAGAAGGGCTTCCAGCGGACCGAGCCCCAGCACGTCGTCGAGGACCGAGTCGACAAGGCGCTCCTTGTCGTTCTTGGTCATCGTCATCGCGGTGGAGCGGAAATATTCCTCGGCGAGCTCGACGATCTTTTCGCGCACGCCCGGCTTGTTGCTCGAGTCGATCTGGTCGGCGTACTTCTCGATCAGACGGGCGTGGATCTGCACCTTGGCCGCCGTGAAAGCCGGTGTCAGCTCCCCGCCGACGGCTGCGCCTGCGGCGCGTTGTGACAGTGAGGGTGCTGCCGCGGGCGGGGCCGTGGTGGCCGCCGACTGAGAGGCGACCGGGATTGCCGTCGGTGAGCCGTACGTCGTGGCGCCGCCCGGGAGGGTCCCTACGGCGGGGCCGTTGGACCCCCCGGTCGGTGCCGGGGGGACCGTCTGGTTCTGCTTGACTCGGTCGAGTAGACCCATCTCAGCTAGCGCTGGACGTCACAGGGTCGAGAAATGGTACCTGGCTTCGACCTCTTTCTGGCTGACACCCTGCGCCGACTGAACGGTGGGGCAGGTGGGGTCTGCAGCTGATGGCGCTGTCAAGTAGTCGTGGAACGATTCGACCGTGTACTTGAGTTGCGTGTTGTTGAGAAACCACGTGAAGTACTCGGCGTCACATTGGGTCAATTCGATGGTCAGGCTCGAGGTCACCCCACCGACCGGAGCGGTGCCTCCGACAGTCGTCGCGCCGGCGGCCGGCTGGACGTTCGCCACCGCGGGACCAAGACCGATCACGCGGACGTTGGTGAAGACGGTTTTGGTGATGACCTTGGGCGGTCCCGGAGCGGGAGTCGAGCTGGTGTTGAATACGGAGAGGTTTGCGGATGCTATGACGGTGAAGTAGTCACCCAGTGTGATGTGACCGGCCACACCCTGCTGCTCGCCAGTGGGAATGGTCATGGCAACGTAGCCGCTGGCCAGGGGTAGGTAGGCAGGAGCGGCGCCTTCCGGCACGAGGCCGGCGTCGCGGGCGAGCATGTCGGACGTGATCACAGAGCCCTTGGTGATCTGGATCTCCGCGATCAGGTTGACCACGTCGCTCTTGTTGGCGTATGTGTTATTCGCGCTTGTGAAGCTGCCCGTCACCTTCGTGGTGTCGAGGTCGTCAACGGTGATTGCGTGTCGCAGCGGGATGGCCTGCTTCGCGATGACCACGGTGGTCGTCGGCCCGCCACCGATGGCGCCTCCCCCGCCGAGGTTGCCGAGCAAGAAAACGCCGGCTCCGGCGAGGACGGCTAGCAGCAAGCCAACGATGATGAAAAGACGTCCACCGCCTGGTCGCGGTCGTGCTGGAGCTTGTGCGACGGCCAAGAGTTAAGTCACCTCCGAAATCATGGGATCCGCAAGAGTGCCTGCATTGTAGCGAGGGGGACCGCGATCGTCCCCTGCTTTCCGGTAAAGAAGAGAGCCCCATTGCGGGGCTCTCTTTTTGAAGGTGCTACTACGATTGGTTCTCGTTAGCCGAGGGCGGCTACGACGTTCGAGAACACGTTCTTGATCTGGTTGCCCATCGTAAGAAGGATGACGATGACCACGATTGAAACGAGGACGAGAATCAGGGCGTACTCAACCATTCCCTGGCCTTCCTGACGGGTCGTAAGGCTCCGAAGCTTCATGTAAAAGTTCAACATCTGCATTCACCTCCTTTTTCTTGAACTACAGCGTCTGATCTGAATGACGGCTCCCGGTCCCGATTCTTGCGGGGCTTTCTTGGCCGTCAGCGGCGGTGATCCTACTCGGGCGGTCCCGGGGAGGTCAATGAGTTAACGCAAAGCGCCGCCAGGCTGGTCGCTGTAGTCCTGGGTACGACCCTCTCGACTGAGGGGAGAGGGAGAAGAGCACCCTCCGCGGGGTCCAACAGGATACGTTTCGTCGCGCATGACCTCCCCCGGCGTTGCAGAAAATGTGCACAAGGGCGCTGGGGCGTATTGGCGGGACCTGGTTTTCAGCCGTCTGTTCCCGGCCCTTTTCTTCAGCATCTTTCTCGCCCGCCAGCTCCTGTTCCTGTGGGGCGGGCTTCACTCGTTGCACAACCCGTCCGACTACCTGTTCGTACTGCAGCAGGCGCTCGCGCTGGCCTACTTCACGATGCTGGTGGTCCTGTACTCGACGCGCCTTCCCAAGCGCGGCACCGATCACAGGGCGGCCGTGGTGTTCATCGCCTTCACCGGCACCTTTTCGGTGATCGCGGCCCCATTCCTTCCGGGCGGCGGCCACCGCGCCGGCCTTGTCCTGGCGGCGGACCTCCTGGCGACTTTTGGGCTCGCTTACTCGGTCTGGGGCCTCGCCTACCTCCGCCGATCTTTCTCGATCATCCCCGAGGCCAGGCGCCTCGTCACGGGGGGCCCCTATGCGCTGAGCCGCCATCCCGTCTACCTGGGCGAGATCATGGCCGCCATCGGGGTCAACCTCGCGACCGCTGGCTGGCCGGGCGCGCTGGCCGTCGTCTACTTCGTTCTGTGCGAGCTCCTCCGCATCGGCTGGGAGGAGGGTGTGCTCGCGCGAGCCTTCCCGAACGACTACCCGGCCTACGCGCGCCGGGTGGCGCGGTATCTTCCCAACCCGTTCAAGGCCCGCAGCTGAATTCGATGAGCACGGACCTGCACGCGTCACCGCGCACGCGGAGTGGCTTGCGGCTCACAGAGCGGTTGAGCGCGAGGACGTTGCTCCTGGGCGCTGTGATGGTCGTGACCATGTCGCTGTTCATTTCCAGCGAACAGGACCCCGATTTCTGGTGGCACCTCCGAACCGGGCGGTGGATGCTTGACAACGGCCGCCTGCCGTCCATCGACCTGTACACGTTCACGGTCCCCTCCCATGTGTGGACCGACCACGAGTACCTCACGGAGATCCTGATGTGGCTCGTGTACCACTCGACAGGGGTGATCGGGCTGAGCCTTGCCTTCGGACTCCTGACGTGGGCCGGGTTCTGGGTGATGTACCGGCAGGTCCGCCGGCAGCCGTGGGTGATCGTCGGTATCGGGCTGGCGATCGGGGCGATCGCGGGCTCGCCGATCTGGGGGCCGCGAGCACAGATGATCACCTTCTTCCTGACCTGCCTCGAGCTCTACTGGCTGCAGGGATACCTCGCGGGCCGCAGCAGAGCGCTTCAGCTCTTTCCCCTCGTGATGGTGCTCTGGGCCAACCTACACGGGGGCTGGGTCATCGGCTTCGTCTGGCTCGGCGTTGCGCTGGCGGCCGAGCTGCTCGCCTGGGCGTGGGATCGCGCCAACCCCGCCCACCGCAAGCACGTGCGGTTCCTGGCGATCATCACCGTCTTCTCAGTGGTGGCGGTCGCGGCCACCCCGCACGGGTTCAGCCTCTACCCCTACCCCTTCCAGACCGAGGGGAGCGTCGCGCAGCAGAGGCTGATCGTCGAGTGGTTCTCACCGGACTTCCACCAGGCCTACCTGCGCCCCTTCGAGGCCATGGTCTTTCTGAGCATCATCGGGTTTGCGCTGCGGCGCCCACCTCTTTACGAGTTCCTCCTCACGCTCGTCGGGCTTGGGCTGGCGCTGCAGTCGGTCCGCAACGTGGTCCTGTTCGTGGCGATCGCCACGCCGGTGATGATCAACTGTTACTCCGCGTGCTGGACGGAGCTTGCCGCCGCTCGTGGCTGGAAGCTCGACCTTCCGCCCCGGCGGATCTTCGCGGTCGTGACCGCCATCGCCCTGGTCGCGATCTTGCTGACCACCACGCTGCGGATCGCGGACAGCATCAGCCCGAGCAAGCAGCAGAGCGTGGACGCGTCGAGCTACCCGATTGGCGCGGCCGACTGGCTGGCCGCCCATCCCGACGTGGGCACCAGGATGTACAACCAGTACGGGTGGGGCGGCTACCTCGCCTATCGCTTCTACCCGCAGCCCAACCGCAGGGTCTTCATCTTCGGCGAGGCGGCGTTGATGGGAGATCCGCTGCTCAACCAGTACGAGGACGTCCAGACGCTGCGGCCGGACTGGAAGCAGGTGCTCGACCAGTACAAGGTGGACTACATCGTCTATAACCGAGGCGAGGCGCTGGCCAACGTCCTCGCGACACAGCCGGATTGGAAGCTCGTGTATCAGGACTCGGTGGCGGTAATTTACGTACGCAGTTGAGGGCTGCGTGATCCCCCGTCCGACCGGCCGCTGCGCCGCTCAGTACAGCTTCCAGATTTTGAAGCTGGGCGTGTCGTAAGAAGCTGCGCCGAGGACATCTGGTGGAGGGGTCGGAAGATCTGCCGTCCATACGACGTACCTGATGTGGTTGGCCGAGATGAATTGTTCCAGGTCGCTCTTCCCCGTCAGCACTGCCAGCGCTGTCTGGGTCTTGTCCAGATAGTCGAACGTCTCGTCGTAGTGGCCGACGTAGACGATGTCAGGGCTGTAGGCGGGGATGTACAGCCCAACCCCTGGCATGGCCAGCACGCGGCCGGCGGGCTCCGCGCCGAGCCAGGTCAGGCCGTCGTACTCAGCCCGCGTGGCCGAGTACTGGGGGTTGCCGGCGACGGCGAGCGGCGCCAGGGTGAGGAAGGCACTTCCGATCGCCGCGAAGCACACATACGTGAACGGCACAAGAACTCGCCAGCGCTTACTTCGAAGGTGCGGCGCGATCGTCTCGTACAGGCCCCGAGCTCCCAGGATCACGAGCGGGAGATAGATGCCGTCGAGGAATCGCCGGCGAAGGTCCCCCGCAGGGTTCGGCAGATAGAGGATCGCGGCGAGCAGAACGAGCCAGGCAAGCAGGAAAAGGTCTTCGCGAGTGCGCCGGCGCAGGGCCCCTGGAATGCCCACCAGGGCAAGCAAGAGCTGCGGCGCCAGGGCGAAAAGCAAGCTGAAGCTCTCTGGGGGAAGGGCGTTCTTCGAGTGGAACGTCCAGCGCTGCACCTCTGGATTGCCGATGAACGCGAGATACGAATAAAGGATGTAGGGCGCCGGGATGGCGAAGGCTAGCCCGGCTGCCAGCCATCCCCGCGGTGGGGTGGGCCGCAGGACGAGCGCGACCGCGGTGGCGCCTCCCATCAGGATCGGCATCTGCGGGTGGATCGAGGCCTGGCCCAGCCACGCGAGCCCGGCGAGGACCGCGAAGACGAGGCTTCCGCGCTGGATGGCTTTGAACGTGAGGGCGATGCCCGCCGCCGCGAAAACTCCCGTCCATGCGAAATGGGGCAGCGCGAGCACCGAGTAAAAGGCGGACAGCTCCGGCATGCGCCAGTCGAGCGTGTCGGTCTGGTTGCCGAAGATGACGGGGTGACCTAGCGCCTGGATCACATAGCCCATCCCGAGGCCGAACGCCAGGAAGAAGAAGGCGAACTTGCGGGCTGCACCGTCCGCGATGAAGTGGCAGATCATCGACCAGGCGGCCGCCATGAGGGCGAAAGCAGCCGCCACCCGGGCGAGATGGAAGACCACGATCAAGGGCAGGTTGAGCAGCGCGGCGAGGTGCCCGAGGACGATCCAGAACATGAACAGGTAGGCGGCGGGGCTCGATTCGGTCGTGTACCGGTTCTGCCAGGACCACGAGCCCTCCCAGCCCTGGCGCATCTTGGCCAGGTACGTGTTGGCATCGTCGCCGAGATAGAAGAAGCCCATGAACACGTGGCCGGCCGGCTGGACGGCATAGGCGTAGAGATAGGGCACGGCGGTCACGATCGCGAGCGCGAGGCCGGTGAGAAGGGGAATGCGCCAGCTCAGCCAGAGCCTGTGCCAGCTCCACCTCCCCATCGCGCGCTGCGCGCCACCTTCTCCGCCAGCGGGTAAGTGACTTATCAATGCCTCGTTCACCGGGCCAGACTGAGGCGGAATACGGTCCATAAGGCGCGCCTGACCTCGCCACGTGAGACCTTGGAGGCTCCCGCTACGCGGTCCTCGAAACGAATCGCCACCTCGACGATCGGATAGCCGAGCCGCCTGGTCCTGTGGACCATCTCGATCTGGAACGAGTAGCCCTGCGACATAACCTCGTCCATGCGGATCTGGAGCAGCAGGTCCTTCGTGTAGCAGCGAAAGCCGGAGGTGCAATCTCGCGTTTTGAGGCCAAGCAACGTGCGGCAGTAGAGGTTGGCCGCCCAGGAGAGGAGCCAGCGGTGAGGCGGCCAGCCGACGATCTGCCCACCGCGTATGTATCGCGAACCGATCGCCAGGCCGCCACAGCCACGCGCGGCGTCGACGATGCCGTCCAGGTCTTTGGACAGGTGCGACCCGTCCGCATCCATCTCGACGAACAGGGCCGATCCCTCGGCAAGGCCGATGCGAAACGCGTCCTCGTACGCGCTGCCGAGGCCGAGCTTGCGCGGTCGGTGCAGCACCCGCACACCTGGGTCGCCGGCGGCCAGCCGGTCGGCGACTTCCCCCGTCCCGTCTGGCGATGCGTCGTCCACGATGAGAACGTCGTGCCCGAAGTACCTCACCCCCGCCACCACTTTCTCGATGTTCTGACTCTCGTTATAGGTCGGCAGGACTACCAGGACCTCGGTCGGCGGCTGCTTGCGGTCGGTCACCCGCGCCTCGCCGCTCATGCGCTGAACCTGATTCTCACGACATGTCTGAACATGTCGAGCGAACTCTTGATCGGGCTCACGGTCGTCTGCGCCGAGTTGCGCCAGACAACCGGCACCTCAACGATCCGCACGCCCTGTTTTTTGGCGCGGTACAGGACCTCGGGGTCGTAGCCAAAGCCATCGGTGGTGAGCCTCGCGAACACGTCGTGCGCCACGTCCGCCCGGAACAGCTTGAAGCCGCACTGCGTATCCCAGATGCCTGGCAGCAGCACGGCCTGGACGAGAAGGTTGAACGCCTTGCCCATGAGCACCCGATAGGCCGGCTGAGACACCTCGACTCGTGATTCCTTCAAGGCCCGTGAGGCGATCGCCACGCCCGCGCCCTTGCGAAGCTCCGTCCTCAGCCTGTCCAGCTCGTCGATCGGAGTGGAGAGGTCGGCGTCGGTGACGAGGATCTCGGCGCCCCGTGCGTTGGCCACTCCCTCCGCCAGGGCGCGTCCCTTACCTCGATTCTGCGCGAGCGCCTCGATCCGTACAGCCGGGTTGCGCGCGGCCGCCTCGTCCATGGCCCTGCGCGTGCCGTCGCGGCTTCCATCGTCGACCAGGATCAGCTCGTACGAGACTTGCTTGCCGGCGAGGTAGCTCACGATCTGCTCGATGGTGCGTGGAAGTCTCTGCTCCTCGTTGTAACAAGGGATCACGACGCTCAGCTCTGGGTTTGCCGACGCTTCCACCTCGATGCGCCATCCTACTTGCCCGCGCTGAGAACCCTGACCGCGTACAGCGGCAGCACGGCCATGCGACGAACCCTCCACGGCTGGTACACCAGGCGGAAGAGCCATTCCAGCCCTGCCCTTCTCATCCATACAGGAGCGCGCGGTACCCGACCCGTCAGGTAGTCAAAGGCTCCGCCCACGCCGACGCCGACGGAAACACCTGCTCGGTCCTTCAGGCGGTCGATCCAGAGCTCTTGCTTCGGTGCGCCGAAGGCGACGAGTAGCACCTGTGCCCGTTGCGCCCTGATCAGGCTCACCGTTTCGTCGTCAGCCGACGGATCGGGCGAACCCGCGTGAGCCGCCACAGCCAGCTCCGGGTGCTCGGCGCGCAGCAGCGCGGCGAGCCCTTCCGCCACGCCTTGCTCCGCACCCAGCAGAAAGAGTCTGAAACCTTGTTTGGCGCACAGGGCCGCCAGTCGCGGGATTAGGTCGGTGCCGGTGACGGGCGCACTCATCGAGCAGCCCTGCCTTCTGGCAGCCCACACGACACCAGTTCCATCGGCCAGGCAGAGGTCCGCCGACTCGAGCACCCGCGCGAACTGGGGGTCCCGGCGCGCTCTCATGATGAACTCGGGGTTGACGGTGGCGACGAGGTGCGACCCGCCCGCGCTGACCAGCTTCTCGATCCGGTCCAGGGTGGCTTGCATGTCCAGGCAGTCGACCCTCACGCCGAGGACCCTGACCTGCGTCACTTCAAGAGCTGGTAAGTCGGCCTCGCGAGTGGCGGAACGGCGGCTTCCACTGTTTCGAGGTGGAGGACGGCGATGGTCGTGCTTGGCATCGGCGTTCCCAGGCTGTCGGCAAATTCGGCCAGCGACTCGCCACCACCGACTCGGACACGTGTCCACATGTAGCGGTCTCCGACGCTGTGGTTCACCGAAAACAACGTGGTCACCGCGGTGTCGTAGCCTGTCCGCTGAACGGCCGCCACAGCCTGTGCGCTGAACTGCCCCGACGGATAGGCGAAGTCGAGCACCGGGTGACCGAGAAGGTTCTCGAGGGTGTGCTTGGAGTCCACAAGCTCTCGCATCAGCGAGTAATTCGACGACCGCGCCAGGTTCGCGTGGTTGACGGTGTGGGATGCAATCTCGATGCCGTTCTGGTCCATCTGCACGACCTGGGCCGCGTTCACGTACGCCGGCCAGCCCAGAAAGCCGCTGACGATATACGCGACCGCCTTGAAACCGTGCGCGGCAAGGATCGGAAACGCCGTCGTGTAAAGGTCGGCGTAGCCGTCGTCGAGGGTGATCACGACCGGCCTGGCGGGCAGTGGCTGCGTTCCGGCGAAGTACGCGCGCACGTCGTTGAAATCGACCGGGTGGAAGGCATGAAGCGAGAGCCAGTCCATCTGGGTCGTGAAGTCGGCCGGCGAGACTGACAGCCTGTAGCCCAACGGGTCGGCTTTCGTCGAGGGAGGAGTGCGCACGTAGTGGTACATGAGGATCGGCAGGGTTATGTTTCGCCGGCCCACCGGGACGACGTCGAGGCGGGAAACAAAGTATTCGTGGTTGGACGAGGCCGCCGTTGCGTCCCAGGCCGTGACCGCAATCCGAACGGTGCGTGTCGACCGTGTGGCGGGCGCTGCCTGACCCCCAAGTTGAAGGAGATAGCTGGTCGCCAACACCGCCAGCAAGACGGCAGCCGCGCGCACGCTGTTGAGCACCATCGATAGCTTAAGGTCGTCAGAAAGGTGAGGGAGCGGTAAGTGAAAACAGTCGCGGTCGACGCCAACCCGGCCACTCGCGCGGTGATGACTGGGACCGAGGTGTACACGCGCGAGATCTGCTCGCGACTGCCGGCCGCCGCACCCGAGCTGCGCTGGCGGTTCTTCGCCTCACGGCCTCGCGCGGGCCTCGGAATGGACGTGATGGTGATCCCGCTCCGCCGCCTCTGGTCGCAGGTCCGCCTCCCCCTGGCGCTTGCGGCCGAGCGACCGGATCTTCTCTTCGTGCCCGCTCACGCGATCCCGTTCGCGTGGCCTGGAAGGGCGCTGACGGTGGTGCACGACCTAGCATTCGAGCGCTACCCTAGCGCGTACTCGACGGCGGAGCTGGCATACCTCCGACTCACGACTCGATGGGCGACGGTGCGCAGCCCCCTTTTGATCACGGTTTCTGAGTCGACCAAAGCAGACCTCGTTTCAATCTACGGAGTCCGTCTGGAGCGAATCCGCGTGGTGCCCCTCGGCGCATCGCCGCCGGAGGTCGGCGCAGCTCCAGCCTCGCGCCTCGAGGAGCTGGGGCTGGACGGTGACTTCGTGCTCCAGGTCGGGCGTATCGAGACCAGGAAGAACCAGTCCGCTGCGCTGGCGGCGGTCGAACGGCTGGATGGTGTCACGCTCGCATTGGCGGGTCCCGAGCGTGACCCCGTGCTGGCGGCCAGGCTGCGATCCTCACGCCGGTGTCGCGTCCTCGGCCCGGTCGATCAACCGACCCTCGAGCTCCTGTACAAGCGGGCTAAAGTGGTCATCGTTCCGAGCCTCTACGAGGGATTCGGGCTTCCCGTGCTCGAGGCGATGGCGCGTGGCAAGGTGGTCGTGGCGGCTAAGGCCTCTTCCCTACCCGAGGTCGGCGGCGATGCGGCCCTCTACTTCCACGAAGCCGCGGATCCTGGTCAGCTGGCGCAGGTGCTGGAGGTCGCGCTTGGCGACCAGCCTCTGCGCAAGGCCATCGCCAAGGCAGCTCGCGAGCGGGCACGCGCCTTCAGCTGGGACCGCTGCGCCGCCGGCGTCGCGGCGGTCGTCAGGGAGCTGGTCTAGAGACCCGGCCGAGAAACGGCCTTCAGAAAGGACGGGCTGAGGCGAACTGCGGCGCCGAGGGGGATGCGTCGGCCTCTGACTCCGCGCGGCCGCGGGCGCCAAAAACGGCCCGTAGGCGGTACC
>JBOHUQ010000112.1:0-2081 GCA_050734495.1 Candidatus Dormibacteraceae bacterium | reverse complement strand
GCTTCATGGAGGCGATTGAGAACGTCCCCGCCAGCCTGATGATGTGCGACGCCGAGGACCGCATCGTCTTCTGAAACAGAGCCACGCAACGTTATTTTCCCACCGCCTCCCACCTGCTGGTGCCCGGCACCAAATACGAGGAACTGCTGCGTACCCACGTCGCGAGCGGCGCACCGTCGAGGGCGGGACCGTCTGCGTGCGCATCGACGTGACCGAGCTCAAGCGTCGCGAGGAGGCGCTGACCGCGCATTCCGAGGAGCTGCGCCGCTCCAACGCCGAGCTCGAGCAGTTCGCCTATGTCGCCTCGCACGATCTGCAGGAGCCGCTCCGCATGGTGGCGAGCTACTGCCAGCTGCTGCAACGCCGCTACAAGGACAAGCTCGAAGGCGACGCCAACGAATTCATCGGCTTCGCGGTCGAGGGGGCGAACCGCATGCAGCGCCTGATCAACGACCTGCTCGCCTATTCGCGGGTCGGACGCAAGGGCGGCGATCCCGAGCCGCTCGATTTCGCCGAACTGGTCAAGGCCGCGCTCGCCAACCTCCAGGGCGCGATATCCGACAGCGGCGCGCGGATCGAAATCGGCGAAATGCCGCGGGTCAAGGGCGTGCGCCTCCAGCTCGTGCAGCTCTTGCAGAACGTCGTCGGCAACGCGATCAAGTTCCGCCGCGAAGGCGTGGTTCCGCACATCTCGATCACGGCCGTCCCCGAAAACGGCCAATGCCGCTTCACCGTCGCGGACAATGGCATCGGCATCGAGAAGGAATATCTCGACCGCGTGTTCCTCATCTTCCAGCGCCTGCACGAACGCAGCAAATACTCCGGCACCGGGATCGGCCTCGCCATCGCCAAGAAGGTCATTGAGCACCATGGCGGCCGCGTCTGGATCGAGTCGATTCCGGGCCAGGGCAGCCGATTCATCTTCACCCTCCCCGCAGCCTAGAACGGAGCTTCGCCATGCCTGACACGATCACTGCCCACCCGATCGAAATTCTCCTCGTCGAAGACAATCAGGGCGACGCCCGCCTGACGCAGGAAGCCCTGCGCGAAGGCAAGATCCGCAACCACCTCCATCACGCCAAGGACGGCGTCGAGGCGATGTCCTTCCTGAAGCACGAAGGCGAGCACAAGAATGCGCCGACGCCGGACTTGATCTTGCTCGATCTCAACATGCCGCGGAAGGACGGCCGCCAGGTGCTGGCCGAGATGAAGCAGGACCCGCGGCTGAAGCTCATTCCCGTCGTGGTACTGACCACCTCGGAGGCCGAAAAGGACATCGTCAAGAGCTACGAGCTGCACGCCAACTGCTACATCACCAAGCCGGTGGACCTCGAGAAGTTCATCGAGATCGTGCGCGCGATCGAGAGCTTCTGGCTCGCGGTCGTGACCCTGCCCAGCGCCCACAGCGCGGCCGCGGCGTAAGGCGCGAGCAGCGAAAGCGAGCGAGGCCGCCCTTTTGAACGCCCCTCTCCGCATCCTCCTGGTCGAGGACAACCCGGGCGACGCGCGGCTCACTGCCGAGCTGTTGCGCGAGGCGGCGGTGCTCGATTTCGAGCTGGTGAACGCGATTACCTTCGCCGAGTGCCTTCAGAAGCTCGCGGCCGAAAGCTTCTCGGTGGTGCTGCTCGACCTTTCGCTGCCGGACGCGCACGGCGTCGAATCCGCCGCGCATCTGCACGCGCGGCACAGCCTGGTGCCGCTGATCGTGCTGACCGGCCTCGACGACGCCAAGACCGCGCTCGCCGCCTTGCAGGCGGGCGCGCAGGACTATCTGGTCAAGGGCCAGGGCGACGGGCACCTGGTCAGCCGCGCCATCCGTTACGCGATCGAGCGCAAACGGGTCGAGACCCAGCTGATCGAGGCCAAGAACAGCGCCGAGGGTGCCAGCCGGGCCAAGTCCGAATTCCTCGCCAACATGAGCCACGAGCTGCGGACGCCCTTGAACGCGATCATCGGCTTCTCCGAAATCCTCAAGCAGGAGGCGCTCGGGCCGCTGGGCCACGACTCCTACCGCAATTACGTCTCCGACATCCACGACAGCGGCATCCACCTGCTCCGCATCATCAACGACATCCTCGACC
>JBOHUQ010000111.1:0-2838 GCA_050734495.1 Candidatus Dormibacteraceae bacterium | reverse complement strand
CCTACATCCTCTGCAGCCTGGCGGGCGACCTGCGGATCAGTCAGATCGTCGACCAGCCGAACTTTGGGGTCTCCTTCTACCTCCCGCTGAGCGTCTTCCGCTAGACAGGACGCTCGACCTCAGGGCCTTTACCCCTTCCGGGGGTGGTGACCCGCGTACCGTCCGGCATACTGACCGACTGGTGTTCTCAGGTTGAGTACGACACAACTCGGGCGCTATCCCATCGAAGCCGAGCTGGGTCGCGGCGCCATGGGAGTTGTCTATCGATCGACCCACCCACGCCTCGAGATCCCGGTCGCGATCAAGGTCCTTGCCGAGCAGTACTCGAGCGACACCAGCTTCCGGCAGCGGTTCCACCGCGAAGCCGCCACCGTCGCTGCTCTCAACCACCCGGGGATCGTGCGCGTCTACGACTTCGACGAGGACGGCCCGGTGCTGTTCATCGTCATGGAGTGGGTCGAAGGGCGCTCGATGCGGTCCTGGCTCGACGAGTACGGACGGTTCAGCGTCGACGTCTCGGTCGACCTGATCCAGCAGCTCCTCTCCGCGGTCGGCGTTGCCCATGACTACTCGATCGTGCACCGCGACCTGAAGCCCGACAACATCCTCATCTCCAACCGGGGCAAGACGAAGATCCTCGATTTCGGTATCTCGAAGCTGATTGACGACAAGCACCGGCTCACTGCGACCGGAAGCATGGTCGGCACGCCGGCCTACATGGCGCCCGAGCAGGTCAAGGGCGAAGCGGTGGACGCCACCTCAGACATCTACTCGCTTGGCATGATCCTCTACGAGCTGCTCCACGGCGAACCGCCCTTCACCGGGGCGCTCCCGACGGTTCTGCACTCGCAGGTCTTCGACCGGCCGCGTGCGTCGACCGCCATCCCGTCTCCGATCATGGAGATCATCTGGAAGGCCACCGCGAAGGATCGCAGCCAGCGCTTCCAGAGCTGTGAGGCGTTCTCCGGCGCGTTCCACTACATGCCGAAGCCGGGAGCGGCGCAGCCGCCGGTCGAGGCGATCTCGGACGAGATCACTGTCGACGAGGAGGTCGAGAAGCGAGCCCCGGCGCCGGCGCGTACCGACGGCAACAAGCCGGCCGGCGTGTGCACCTACAGCGACTGCCAGGAGCGGCGCGGATGGGCCTGCGCCTACAAGGACCTCACCGGCCGCGAGTGCAAGAGCTGGTGGTGCCGGAGGCACATCCAGTTCATCGAGCGCACTCCCTTCTGCCCTCGCCACGCCAGCGTGATCCGGGCCCTCGCGCCGACCGCGAACACGATCTTCGAGATCAAGAACAGGCCGGCTGTCGATGACCGGGCCCTGCCCCTGGCGGCGCTGGTCGCCGAGGACATCGACAAGGACGTCACAGAGCTGGTCCGCCGCCGCTACCAGAACCGCAAGGACGTGACGCTCGCGCGCGACCGAACGGTCCGTCAGACGTGGTCGGGGCGCAACGAGGTTGCATGGGAGCGCAGCTGGGCGGCATTGAAGAGCCAGGGCTACCTCGTCCGGATCGCGGTGCGCGTCTCCACGGATGAGCCGGATACCGTGCAGCTGCTGATCGGCAACACCGTGGTGTTCAAAGAGGTCCCGGACTGGATCAGCCGGCGGCGCGAAGGCGAGCCGCCGGACCACGCCGACCGTGCGCGGTTCGGCAAGAAGCTCTTCGGAGCGATCCTCGAGCACGTCGACGAGCCGCAGCCGGTTCCGTCGACCGTGCCCGCCCCCAGCCACGAGATCGAGCCTCCCCCGCCGCCGGAGATCAATCGGTCTTTGATCGAAGGCATGATCCTGCGCCTGGCGTCCAGCGCCAATCGCGTAACCGGGTATGAGGTCGCCGACCAGCTTGCCCTGCCGTTCTCGGCAGTCGAACCCAGCCTCAAATCGCTGACCGGAACGAACTTCCTGGATGCGCTCGGGCTCGCCTCGGAGCAAGGTCCGTGGCTGGGCCGGCCTCTACCCGAGCGCATGGCGTATTCGATCACGAAGCAGGGACGGACCCGCAGCGACCAGATCGGCGGCTCGGGCACGCGGTACACGGGTCCCGCCCCGGTCTCGATGCAGGAGTACCGGGCGGTCCTGGCCGAAGCGGCCAAGCCCGGCACGCTGGACCTGGTGAAGGTCAACCTGGCGCTCAGCGGTATCGAGCTCGCGCCCGGCGTCACCGAGGCCGTGCGCGCGGCGGTCAACTCCCGCTCCTCGATCTTCATCTACGGCGCTCCCGGCAACGGCAAGACGACGCTTGCGCGTCGCATTCCCAGCCTGCTTGGCGGCCCGATCGTGATCCCGATCGCCCTCGACATCGGCGGAGGCGAGGTGATGACGATCTTCGACGGCGCCGTGCATCGCCTCGAGCCGCACCAGCCGGCCGACCGGCGGTGGCGCCGTGTCGCGCGGCCGCTCGTCCAGGTCGGCGGAGAGTTCCAGCTCGAGATGTTCGAATCCACCTGGGAGGAGGGCAGCAGGACCTATGGCGCGCCGCTCCAGGTGAAGGCCAACGGAGGGGTGCTGCTGATCGACGACCTCGGCCGGCAGCGCGTCTCCCCGAAGCAGATCCTCGACCGGCTGCTAGTGCCCCTCGAGCAGGACACCGACTTCATGAACCTGTCGTCGACAGGGCGCAAGGTGGAGATACCTTTCCAGGCACAGCTCGCGCTGTCGACCAACCTTCGCCCGGCAGAGTTGCTGGACGAGGCCTACCTTCGCCGTCTCTCCTACAAGGTCCTTATGCCAGACCCCACGTGGGAGATGTGGTGCCGGATCTTCGAACGGGAGCGCGAGCGCCTGGCCATCCCGCCCGACTCCGGGGCGCTGGAGATGATCTCGACCCTTTAC
>JBOHUQ010000110.1:0-20362 GCA_050734495.1 Candidatus Dormibacteraceae bacterium | reverse complement strand
CCGGCGAAGGCCGGCGTGTGCAGCGAGAAGTCCTGGGTCAGGTCGAGGAATTTCATCGCGTCACGCCGATTGGTTTGTCAGCCACGCGGGAAACAATGCCACAGCCGCGCCAGGCGCTACTCACCTGGGTCGCCCGCGGCGCCCCACCGCGTACTGATCCCACGCCTGGAGGACTAGAGATGGAGCATCGCGAGCTGGGAAGGAGCGAGCTGCGGCTTTCGGCCGTCGGCCTCGGCTGCATGGGCATGTCGGGGATATATGGCGTGGCCGACGAGCACGAATCCATCGCCACGATCCGGCGGGCGGTCGAGCTCGGCGTCGTGTTTCTCGACACCTCCGATGCCTACGGCAACGGTCACAACGAGGAACTGGTCGGCCGCGCGATCCCGGGCATGCGGGATCGGGTCGTCCTGACGACGAAGTTCGGGCAGGTCCGCGACGACCACGGCCACCTCACAGCGATCGACGGATCGACGGATCACGTCGACCTCTATTTTCAGCCCATCAGGTGGAAGTACACCGATGTGACGAGGCGGACGTCTAGACCGTCCGCTCGGCCTCGACATCGTCCAGAGAGTGGGCCTTTGTGAGGGCCTCCCTCACCGCCGTGACGCGGCGTGGTGTGGCGCTCTCGTTGCGGCCTCGTTGTGGTTCTAATGCTCTGAGCGTTCTGAGCACGTCCGCAGCGGCGGCCGCAGCCCCCTCCCGACCAACGGTGACACGGAGCGACGATTGACGATAGGTGGCGAGGCGAATGAGATACAACCTGTGAATCTCCGCCATGGTTTTGCCCCGGAGTAGCGGCCTCGAGGCGATCATGGACGGAACGTGGTGACGAAGGTCCCGCCAGGGAACATGGAGGTGCACGAGCAGAGACTCAGCGCGGAGCAACGCCCTGGATCGATCGTTGAGAAGCGCGCCGCCACCAAGGGCGATGACACTCGGACCCCGCCCGAGCAGCGCGACAATCGCGTCCGCTTCATGGCGCCTGAACTCGGGCTCATCGGTTGGAAAGAAGCTGTCTACAGTGCGACCTGTCGCTTCTTCCACGTATCCATCGGTGTCGTAGAAGGGACGTTCGAGGACTTCGGACAGCAGCAGACCCAGAGTTGATTTTCCGACCCCCATGAAACCGGCAAGGGTGATCGGCCTCTGGTAGAGGTTCGAGCGGGCCAGAGAAGCAAGCTCGGCCGCCATCGCCTCGTCGCGATCGCTCCACGCCCGATCCATCATCTGTGCCTCGGATGCAGCAGAGCCTCGACGTTTACGGCTTCACAGGCCGTGCTGAGGACGACCATCGTCTCAGCCCGAACAAAGCCAGGTAGCAGTGACAGCTTGTGAGTCAAAAGGTCACGGAGGTCGTCCGGGTCGGCTGCCCGGACCTTGACTATCCAGTCGAACTGGCCGCTGACGGCATGCGCCTCTTCGACCTGGTCGATGTCGCGAATCATCCCGTCGATAGCCTCGTATGCCTCTGAAGTCTGCGCGACACGAACCATGAAGAATGCGGTGACAGGCAGGCCCAGCTTTTGCGGATTGACTCGTGCATGAATGCCGGCGATGACCCCCGAGTCCCGCAGCGCCGCCACCCGTGCAGCGGTATCCGACTCTGAGAGCCCGGCCAATTGCGCCAGGTCCTCCAGCGTGACACCGCCGTCGTCGGCCAAGAGATGCAGCAGTTGCCAGTCATGCGTATCCAGCTGCTGGTTGGAGCCGCCGGGACCGGTGGTGGACAAATCGTGAACCTCCTACCTTCTCAACTCGCCCCTACGAACTGGCCGGTGGGAGGAGCTTCAGACGAGGGGGTTAACTCGTTCGGCTCCGGTTGTCACCCACCGGCCGGGTTAAGGCCCAGAAACCATACCGGCACCAGAGCCGCGTCGGGAAATCATACCCACCGGCCGCTCGACCGCCCGGGCTGCTCATTCGCTAACCGCTCGGACGGCAGCCTCGAGCGCGAGCTCGTATCCGATCGTCCCCATTCCAACGATTATCCCCGCGGCGACTGCCGAGATCACCGAGCGGTGCCGGAACTCCTCGCGCGCGTGCACGTTGGAAATGTGCACCTCGTAGGCACGCACTCGCGCAGCCGAGATCGCGTCGCGGATCGCATAGCTGTAATGGGTGAAGGCCCCGGGATTGATGATGGCGGCGTCGAAGTCGGAGCCATCCCCCGCCTCCTGCAGCCAGCCCACGATCTCTCCCTCGAAGTTGCTCTGGCGGAACTCGACCTCGCAGCCGAGCCGCTCGGCGCGACGCCGTATGCGCTGCTCCACATCGGACAGCGTCTCCACGCCATAGATGCCCGGCTCTCTTCTGCCAAGGAGGTTGAGGTTGGGCCCGTTGACAACGAGGATTCGCGGAGCTTGCTTGCTCATATGCCTAGGTAAATCCGGCGCACGTCCGTATCCTGGCGGAGCTCGGCGGAGGTTCCCTCCTTCACGATCTCTCCATTTTCGAGGACAACGCATCGGTCGGTCAGCCCGAATGTCAGCTTGGCGTTCTGCTCGACCAGCAGGAGGCTGACCCCCTCGACCCGGAGACGCCGCAGCGCGGCGGCGATGTCCTCGATCAGCACCGGCGCCAGGCCCATAGACGGCTCGTCGAGAACCAACAGTGTCGGAGAGCTCATCAGCGCTCGCCCTATCGCGAGCATTTGCTGCTGGCCGCCGCTGAGGGCGCCCGCCAGTGTGGACCCAAACGGCTTGAGCGCCGGGAAGATCTCATAAACATGGTCGACGCGGCCGGACATCCGCCGCCACGGCTCGCGGTAGGCGCCCATCAGGAGATTCTTGTGCACCGTGAGGCCTGCGAAGACGCGGCGTCCCTCAGGCACGTACCCGATGCCCAAGCTGACGATCTTGTGGGGTGCTGTCGAGCGCAGCGAAGTGCCGCCATACGTGACCGCGTCCGCGGTTGAGTTGACAAGCCGGAAGATCGCCTTCAGGGTTGACGACTTGCCGGCACCGTTGGCTCCAATGATCCCTACGCTGCTGCCCGCAGGGACGTCGAAGCTCACGCCCCTGACAGCGACCACGCGGCCATAGGTGACTCGGAGGTTGCGGACCGTGAGCGGCGTCGCGACTGCCGTCGCCATCAGACGGCTTCGGCACTGATGGCGTCCTGGCCTAGGTAGGCCACGATCACTTCCGGGTCTCGCGACACCTCCGCCGGAAGTCCATCGGCGATCACCTTGCCATGCGCCAGGACGGTGATCCGCTCGCACACGGTCATCACGAGACCCATGTTGTGCTCGATGACGACTACGGTGATGCCGCTATCGCGAATCCTCCGAATCGTGTGCTTGAGATTCTCTTGCTCCGCAGCGTTGAGACCTGCGGCCGGCTCGTCTAGCAGGAGAACGCTCGGCTCCGTAGCGACCGCGCGCACGATTTCGAGTTGCCGCTGCCGGCCATACGGGAGGTTGACCGCGAGCTCGCCGGCGACCTTCTCAAGCTGGAACTCACCGAGCAATCCGAAGGCGCGCTCCCGACGCTCGCGCTCGCGTCGAAATACCGCCCAGGGAGCAATGAGGTACCGGATGTGGGCGTGCGGGGGGTCGCGGTCGAGGGCCACCATGACGTTTTCGAGAACAGAGAGCTGGCGAAAAAGGCGGAGGTTCTGAAATGTACGGGCAACGCCCAATCGAGACATCCGGTAGGAATGCACGGCGGTGACATCGCGACCCCATAGCGTGACCCTCCCGCCATTGGGTCGGTAGATGCCTGAGATGCAGTTGAACAGCGTCGTCTTTCCCGATCCGTTCGGGCCGATGATGCCGTGTATCGAGCCCGCTCGCACCGTCAGCGACACGCCCGACAGCGCGCTGAGGCCTCGGAACCGTTTGTCGATCGAACTGACCTCCAGAGCAGCCGCCCCGGCAGGCCGGACCTCGCGGCCCCTGGCGGGGTGGAGCACCGGGTCGGTGGGCGGAGAGGCGCGACGCGGCACAGGTAGCGGGATGGACGGCCATGGAAAGGGCAGCCGGCGCCGTGCCAAGGCAGCAGCGCCGGCCAGCCCCTGCGGCGCGAACACGACCGTTGCGACGATAAGGGCCCCGTACGTGAGCTGTTGGTAGGTCTGGATTCCCGTAAGTAGGTTGCGGGCGAGGATCAGGAGCGTAGCGCCGACGACTGCCCCCCAGATGCTGTCCTGGCCACCGATGACGACCATCGCAAGGAGCAGAAACATGACCGGGAGGCCAAACGTGTCCGGGCTGACGTAGCGGACAAGGTGGGCATAGAGAACGCCCGCAACGCCGCACAGCAGACCTGCAAGCAGAAAGGCCATCATCCGGTAGTGGGGGATCTCGATCCCCGCGGCGGCAGCGGCGACGTTGTCGTCGCGCATGGCCCTGAAGCGGCGCCCAAGAGCGGTGCGTGCGATGAACATCGAGAACGCGAAAACTGCAATCAGGGCAACGAGCGCAACGTAGTAGTAGTTGTACTCGTCGGTCATGTCGAGTCCCAAAAGCGGCAGCGGCGGAATCTTGCTCACTCCAGACGCGCCCCCGGTGATGTTGGCATTGGTGAGCACGTTGATGAACGCGATCGCGAGGCCGAGGCTGACAATCCCGAGGTAGTGCGATTGGACCCGGAGGGCGGGGATTCCGGCGATGAGCGCTACGACGCAGGTGACAACGATCGCCACGGGCGCGGCCAGCCATGGGTTCCAGCCGAACGTCCCGGTCAAGATCGCCGACGTGTAGGCCCCCGCTCCAAAAAAGGACGCCTGGGCCAAGTTGACCTGGCCCCCAAAACCCATCACGAGACTCAATCCGATGGCGACGATTGCGAAAACCAGGATCAGGACGGCGACGTGAGCCTGGTAGACATCCAGAAAGACAGGCAGCGCGAACAGGACCGCGAGCAGCAGCGGCTTCCCGATGCCGATGCGCGTCACGCGCGGTCCACCGTCCGCTCCCCAAAGATCCCGGTCTGGCGCACCATCATCGCGACCGCAAAGACAGCAAAAGTGATCAGGTCCGAGTAGGCGGAGAAGGGGCCTGACGAGAAGGCCTCGATCAGGCCAAACAAGAGGCCGCCCAGGATCGCGCCGGGGATGTTCCCGAACCCACCTAAAATGGCCGCCGCAAAGCCCTTGATGCCGATGGACGCGCCCATTCCAGGGCTGACGTAGAGCAGTGGTCCGACCAGGGCCCCCGCCACGGCGGCGATCGAGGAGCCGATCGCGAAAGCGATCCCGTTGGCCGTCCCGACGTTGACCCCCATCGCGGTCGCTGCCATCCGATCCATTGCGGCGGCCTGCATCCCCGTACCCAGCTTCGTGCGGTCAAGGAAGAGGAAGAGCAGCACCATGACTGTTGCCGACACGACGATGATGAGTAGCTGGTAACTGGTCACGATCACGCCGCCCACGTTGATCGGAACGTCGGGGATGGGCGTCGGGACAGCGGTTCCCAACGAACCCCAGATGAGGATGGCGACGCTCTCCAGAACGATTCCGAAGCCGATGGTGCCGATCAACATCAGGTTCAGGTCTTTGCTCTCGAGTGGTCGCAGGATACGTTCCATGACGAGGCCGAGCGCGCCAGTGAGGACGACCGCGAGCAGAAGCGAAAGACCGAATGGAAGCTGGGCGGTAAGAAAGAAGGTCACCGTGATGTAAGCCCCGATCATCACCACGTCGGCGTGGGCGAAGTTCACCAGGCCCATTGTTCGGTAGACGATCGAAAAACCCATTGCCACGAGTGCGTAGACGGCGCCTGTGCTGAATCCACCAGCGACCGTCTGAAGGAACCAGATCAAGGAAAGACCGATCGCCGGAAGTATGCGGAGCGGGCCGCGGCTGATGCCGCAGGCCCGCTCACTCGGAGATTTCCGCCCAGTCTAGGCAGGCGTGATTTGCGCATTGTGGATGACTCCGATCTGCGTTGCGTGCAGCCCCAGGCCAGTGTCGTCGAACTTGAACGTTCCGAGCAGCCCTTGGTATGTGATCGACCGAACTGCCGCGATCAGCTTCGGGCCACTGAGGTCGTTGGGGGTCTTTTTCATGGCTGCAATGAACACGCTCATTCCGTCATAAGCCTTGGCGCCGTGAAACTCGGGATCCTGCCCGTACGCAGCTTTGTAAGCGGCCGCGAAGGCTTTCGTTTGGGCATTCGTATCGTTGCTCAGGTAGGGCGAAGTCATGATCGTACCCTCAACGACGGCGGTACCGGCTGTAGTGAAGTAGGTTGGCGTCCCCATTGGGGCGCCACCTGCAAAGGTGGCGGTAATCCCCAGACTCCGGGCTTGCTTAGCGATGAGCCCCGTCTCCACCTCTTCGGCGCCGACGAACAGCACCTTTGGGTTGGTGCCGCGAATTTCGGTCAGGACGGCAGTGAAGTCTTTCTGATCGGGCGTCACCACCTTGTCGATGGTCGGCTTCACGTTGAGCGCCGTCAGCTCCGCCAGGAAGGAGTCGTGCTCACCCTTACCGTACGCGTCGTTGTTGCTGATCATCGCGATCGATGAGACCTTTTGGTTCTGGACCAGGTAGTCCGCGAGCGTCTTGTCGAAGACGGCACTCGTCGTGCTGTCCAGGAAGATGTATTGAGATCCCTGCTTCAGAATCGCCGGTGACTGACCCGAGGTGATCTCCGGGATCTTGGCGGCGGTCAGGGTCGGGATCATCGCGAGGGTGACCGTGCTCAGGTCGGAACCGTAGACCATCACAGCGTGATCGGCCTCGGCGCGGGTGGCAAGGTCCGTGCCGATCGTCGGCTGGCCCTGGTCATCGAGCTTGTTGATTACGAGTTGCCGCCCTTTGATACCGCCTTTCGCGTTGGCCTGGTCGATGGCGAGCTTGACACCGTCGTAGTTCCAGTTCCCGAGGACCGAATTCTGACCGCTGAACGTCGCGATCAGGTCGATCGTGATCGGCGCACCTGGGCTGGTGGTACTGCCGCCCGCCAGCTGCCCGCCGCAGCCGAGGGACATCAGCCCCGCACTCACGCAAATCCCTATGAGTCTCAATCTGGTCATCTGGTCTTCTCCTCCTCCTGTTCTCTGATGGGTGATCGTCGCCCTGCGAGGTAGTCCTCGGTGGCGGACAGCGCTAGGCGTGCGTACTGGTCGAGGCCTACCTGGGACGCCATCGTGTCACCGGGGATCTCGAGAGCGCACACGACGTCCGGGTCGAGGCATCCCAAAACGCCTCGAATATCGATGACGCCATCGCCGGGGAAGCGGCGTTCATGGCGCATCACGCGGAATAGCTCCTCGGTGTTGTCGGCTGTCAACGACGGGGCGTCGCAGAGGTGCACGTATCGGAACCAGCGACCCGGTAACGATCGCAGTTCGGCGAGAGTCGAGCCCGCGATCTGGAAGTGCAGCATATCGACGAGAATCCCGGCGTTCGGCTGGTCAACTGTTCGAAGGATGCTCGCCGCTGTCGCCAGGTCCGGGACCTGCGACCAAGCGATAAACTCGAGGTCCACGCCGATTCCGAGGCCGGCGGCGAGTACGCACAGCTGCCCGAAACGCTCGCTGGCACGCGATAGATCAGGATCCTGCAGCTGGGCGATCACGTGCAGCGCGCCCAGCTCGGCGCCAGTCTCCAGGAACTCGCGATAGTCCTCCAGCTCGGTCTCGGGCCAGAGGCGCGCCACCTCGAGGTCCCACACGCCGATCCCCGTCGCCTGCAGCCGTTGCTTGGTCGCCCGCCGCAGCTCAGCGTCGCTGATCAGCGGATAGTGCGGCTCCTCAGGCGTGGTCCGATTCAGACGGAGCCCGACGTATGAGTAGCCGGTGCGCGCGGCGACGTCCACCATGTCAGGCGGATTGAGCCCTGGCACGGTAAGGTACGCGAGCGAATAGCGGTGTGTCATCGGGAGCCGCTAGAAGACGCCCTTGTAGATGTCGTTGATGTTCCAGTAACCGGGTGTCGGCACGGGGTCATTGACCATCGGGACATCGACCAGGGCCGGGCCCTTCGCGGCCAGCGCCTCCCGGAGCGCGCCCGCGAGCTCACCCGCGGACGAGACACGCGCGCCCCACGCACCGCAGGAGCGCGCAATGCCAGCGAAGTCTGGCGTGTACGGGTTGCCCTTGGGATCCTTGAACACCGTTCCGTACTGGACTCCGTAGTGCGAGTTCTCGAGGTCGGCAATCGTGCCGAACGCACTGTTGTTCATCACGACCCAGATCACATCGATTCCCTGCTCCACAGCCGTGAGTAGCGCCGAGAGCTGGCTGCTCATCGCACCATCCCCGATCAGCGCGACTACCGGCCGGTCGCGAGCGCCGTACTTGGCGCCGATCGCAGCCGCAGGTCCGAAGCCCATCGTCGCCAGCCCGCCCGGGGTAATGAATACGCCATCGTCCGGCAGCCGGTAGCGCTGGGCCATGCCGTTCTTGTTC
Source organism: Candidatus Dormibacteraceae bacterium (assembly GCA_050734495.1). Taxonomy (GTDB): domain Bacteria; phylum Chloroflexota; class Dormibacteria; order Dormibacterales; family Dormibacteraceae; genus Palsa-870. Next base: position 11,999 of record JBOHUQ010000110.1, on the reverse strand, counting down.
CAGCCGACGTCAGTGCAGAAGATTGTGTTCGAGGGGAGGTTTCGGCGGACGTCTTCAAGGATTCGTTCAGGTTTGAGTGGGAAGTCGTCGAGCGCGCCACGCTCCTCGGTCTCGCGCCAGATAGTCCCCCGGGCACGTGCGATCTGCGCTCCGAGCGTGGTCCACTCCCCGCGTGGCATGCCGGCGGCTGCTGCCGCGAGCTGCCGGGCGGCGTGGCGGAGGTCCGCCACCGCGCCCACCGCCACCGGAAAGTTGCGGCCGATCTCGTTGGAGTCGATGTCGATGTGGATGAGGTCGGCGCCGGCCGCGTTCCAGGTGAAGCGTGCGTCCCAGGAGCTGGAGTCGGTCTCGGCAAACCGGGTGCCAAGGGCGAGGACCACGTCGGCTTCTCTCGCGTAGTCATTTGCGAATTCCGTGCCCCAGAACCCGGTCATGCCCATGAGGAGGGGGTGGCTGTCAGGCAGCGCTCCCTTCGCCATGAGCGAGTGCGCGATCGGGATGCCGAGGCGTTCGGCAAGACGGAGCACGTCGTCCCGCACGTCCGGGTGCCGGACGCCCCCACCCACGAACAGCATTGGACGCTTGGCCTTGGCCAGCTTCCCCACGATCTCGTCGGCGGTATGCGGGGGCAATGCGGGTCCGAAAAACTCACGCGGCAGCGGGTAGCGCTCGGCCAGAGCCAGGTTCTGCGGGCGTGACCACATATCCATCGGGACGTCGAGCAGCACCGCTCCCGGGCGGCCATGTTGCGCCGTCCAGAAGGCACGCTCCGTGAACCGAGGCAGGTCTTCGATCCGGTCGACGCGCCAGACACGCTTGGCGAATGGCCGGTAGATCTCGGACTGACTCGAGTCGGCGTGGAGGTTCACCTCCTGATGCGGGTGCCGGCCGTAGTAGTAGGAAGGGATGTCACCGGCGATTACGACCAGCGGCACCGAGTCGAGAGCCGCCGTTGCGACCCCGGTGACCGCGTTCATCATCCCGGGCCCAACGTGCACAAGCACGACGCCCGGCTTGCCGGTCACCCGCGCGTAGCCATCCGCCATGTGGGCGGCAGCCTGCTCATGCCGCGCGGTGACGAACTCGATCTTGCTGCGCGACAGAGAGTCTAAGACGGCGATGTTGGTATGGCCGCAGAGGCCGAACACCACCTCGACGCCATAGCCCTCCAACTGACTGACAAAGACCTCCGAACCGGTGGTCACGCGGGTGGCCGTTCTCATCGCTCTTGAGCTCATGCCCAGAGGGACAGCCCACGGAAATGAACGGTCTTGAGATAGGTGAAGTCCTCGATCATCCAGCGCGGGCTTTCCCGCCCGATCCCTGAGTCCTTGATGCCGCCAAAGGGAAGATGGTCGAGCCGAAATGTAGACGAACCATTGATCACGAGACCGCCCACCTCGAAGTCGCGGATCGCTTGGAATACCCGGCGAAGGTCGAATGTGAAGAGACCACCCTGAAGCCCATACGGGGTCGAGTTGGCCTCCCGGATTCCTGAGCTGAAGTCCGAGAAGGGAAGCAGCGAGACGAGCGCACCGAAAACCTCGTCGGTCACGACCTTCGCATTCCGCGGCGGCTCGGCGATGACAGTCGGGGCCAACGCTGCACCGTTCGCGACGCCACCCAGCTCGAGCCGGCCACCGGCCGCTACCGCCTCCGCGACCCAGCTCGCCACCCGCCCGGCGGCTGCCGCGTCCACCATCGTCCCGACATCGGTCTGGGGGTCGAGCGGGTCGCCGACGCGGAGCGCGGCGACGCAATCGCGGAAGAGGGCGACGAACTCCTCGAACCGGGGCGTCTCAACGTAGACGCGCTGCACCGAGATGCAGCTCTGACCCGAGTTGCTGTAGCCGGTCTGAGCGCAGACGCGCGCGGCGTCGTTTAGGTCGGCATCGGCACAAACGAGAGTCGCGGCATTGCCACCGAGCTCAAGCACGAGTCGCTTACCCGCGGCACCTTCGGCCACCTGGCGCCCGGCCGCGGGGCTGCCGGTAAAGGCGACCGCGCCGAGCTCGGGGATCCGGACCATGGCGTCGCCGAGCTCGGCGCCGCCGTGGAGGAGCTGGATCGCGTCCTCGGGCATCCCCGCCTCGAGCAGGATCTGCACCAAGCGAGTGCTCGTGCCAGGAGCCTGTGGCGGTGATTTGACGATGGTCGTGTTGCCCGCAGCGAAGGACGCCGCGATCTTGTGAATCAGCAGGTTGAGGGGCGCGTTGAAGGGCGTGATCGCGAGCACGATCCCCACCGGTACTCGGACAGCGATCGCGCTCGACCCGGCGCCCGCGGGCCAACCCTCGGTTGGGAGGACTTCGCCGCCTAGCCGGCGCGCCTCAGCCGCCGCGGTCCGCAGGGTCTCGCCCGCGCGCAGCACCTCTTTCGAGGTGTCTTTGATCGGCTTGCCGAGCTCGCTCGTCTCGAGGACCGCAATCTCATGCCCGTGCACCGTCAGCAGCTCTGCCGCGCGCTCAAGAATCTCCGCCCGCCGAAAAGGCGGGATCTCACGGATGCTGCGAGCGGATGCAATCGCGAAGCGGCGGGCTGCCTCGACCTCAACCCTCCCGCAAAGCGATGCCACCGAGGCCTGGGCTGCGGAATATGGCGATTCGCGAGTACCGCGACCACCGGAAGTGGCGACGACCCATCGCCCGTCAACGAGAGCGGCAGCGGTGAAAACAGTGGCCGTCGCCATGCCGGCACAGTATAGACCAAAGATCCATGTGATGGACGAGTTGGTCCATCTGATGGTATAAATGCAAGGCATGGGTGAGCCTGGACCGGGTCAGCTGGACGGCCTACGAATCCTCGAGCTGGGATCGCTGATCGCCGGCCCCTACTGCAGCCGGCTGCTTGGAGACATGGGCGCGCGCGTGATCAAGGTTGAGCCGCCAGGTTCCGGCGACCCGCTCCGAAGCTGGAGCATGGTCACTGAAGAAGGGTCGCTGTGGTCGATGATCCAGTCGCGCAACAAGGAGTCCGTCGCGATCGACCTACATCAAAGCGAGGGCCAGAACCTGGTCCGGCAACTGGCAGAATGCGTCGACGTTATCGTCGAGAATTTCCGGCCGGGGCGGCTCGAGTCGTGGGGCCTCGGACCAGACTTGCTTCGCCGCAACAACCCGCGCCTGATCATCGCGCGGCTCTCTGGATTCGGTCAGACGGGTCCCTACCGCGAGCGTCCCGGCTACGGCAGCACTGGTGAGGCCATGGGTGGGCTGCGCTTCATCACCGGCTTCCCAGATCGGCCGCCGCTCAAGGTCGGGATTAGCCTCGGCGACGCCATCGCCGCTCTTTACGCGACGATCGGGGTGCTAGCAGCTCTGCAGCGACGGAACGCGACCGGACGTGGCGAGGTCGTCGATGTCGCGCTGCACGAATCTGTGTTCAGCTTGCTCGAAGCCATCTTGCCCGAGTATGGATACTCCGGTGCCGTGCGGCAGCGACGCGGCAACGCCCTGCTCGGGTCGGCGCCCTCCAACATCTATCCGACCGGCGACGGCCGGCACATCACCATCGGCGCCAACGGCGATTCGATCTTCCGGAGGTTCTGCGCAGCCATTGGTCAGCCCGACCTCTCGGACGACGCGCGATTTGCGGACAATCAGTCAAGGCGCCGCAACGTGATGGAGCTCGACGCATTGATCGAGCGCTGGACGCTGGCCCATGACCTCGACGAGATCTGGGAGACGTTGGTTGTAGCGGAGGTCCCCGCCGCCCCCGTCTACAGCATCGCGGACATAGTGAACGACCCCCAGTACCAGGCACGCGACATGATCCTCCGGATGATGGGCCCAGGTCGGATCGGGGAGATCCTCGTGCCTGGGCCGGTGCCGCGGTTCGAGGAGGCCCCTAGCAGCGTCCGCTGGCTCGGCGGAGCCGCGGGCAAGGACACCGCGAGCGTCCTCGAGGAGCTGCTTGGGCTGACCCGGGCGGACATTGAAAGGCTGACCGCGATGAACGTGATCGCTACAGCTGACGGATCGTCGGTGGCTACTGCTCCTCAGGTGGCAATGGAATGAGCACGCCTGAGCCAGCGGGCGGATCTGCTGTCCGCAGCGTCAGCCGCGCGCTTTCGCTGCTGACCATTTTCAGCGAGGACCAACCCATTCGGACGCTGCGCGAGCTGGTCGACTCGGCGGAACTTCCCAAGACGACTGTGCTCCGCCTCATCCAGACCCTCGAGACCTTTGGCTACCTCTACGCCCGCCCTGATGGGCGGTACTGCCTCGGGCCGACCCTGATCCGTCTGTCGAGGGCCGTCGCCCAGGTGTGGCGGCTTCCGGTCGCCGCCGACGCGACCATGGAGACCGTTCGCGAGCAGACGCGCGAGACCGTCAACCTCTACGTGCTCGAGGGCAAGACCCGCGTTTGCGTGGCCCAGAAGCAAGGGCCACAGAACATCCGCTACGTCATTCCGACCGGAGTTCCGCTGCCGCTCTGGGGCGGGGCTTCCGCCAAGGTATTACTCGCCGGACGCTCCCCGAAGTTTGTCGAGGATGTCCTCCGGTCAGCCGGCAAGGACATCCGCTACAGGGACTGGTTCCGGCACGAGGTGGAGCGGGCGCGAACCGAGGGGGTCGCCGTCAGTCACGGGGAGCGCGAGCCGCACGCCTCCTCTGTCGCAGCGCCAATCCGCACCGGCGAGCAGACGATCGCTGCACTTGCGATCTCGGGGCCTAGTACCCGCTTCACCGCGGAGCGGGTGGATGAGATCTCGGCCATCCTGATAAAGGCCGTCGAACAGATGCAGCGCTCGTTCGCCGCGGAGCTCGACGGCGAGGGCCAGGGCACAGCGTGGGAAGTCAAAAGCACAGCGCGCTGACTCGCTTCCGCCAGGGTGGGCATGCCTGGTGGGAGACCGCCATCAGCGATATCGGCCCAGGCCGGATCGTGCTTCGCGGACATCGGATCGAGGACTTGATCGGAAACATCTCATACGCGGGCATGGTCGGCATGTTGGTGGGCAACCTTTCGCTGAGTGCAGTTCAGACGCGATTGCTCGAAGCGGCGCTGGTCGCCGGCGTCGATCATGGCGTGCGGGCGCCGTCGATCGCAGCGGCAAGGATGGCCGCTACCTGTGGAATCCCCCTCAACTCGGCGATCGCCACCGGTATCAATCTGCTGGGCGACCACCATGGCGGAGCCGGTGAGCAGTGCATGAAGCTGTTGTACGAAGTCGCTGCGCAAGGGGAGATCGAATCCGCAGCTCACAGCGCCGTTGCCGAGCGACTGGCTGGGGGCGGAAATCTTCCCGGATTCGGCCACCAGCTTCACAAGCATGGGGACCCCCGGCGAGCACCTCTGCTGCGGCTGGTCAAGGCCGCGGAGGCCGAGGGTGAGGTCAGTGGCCGCTTTCGGCGTGCCGCCCTCACGCTCGAGGGCGCTCTTTCCGCCGCGAAGGGCCAGGAGCTGACGATGAACATCGACGGCGCCACTGCTGTGATCTACTGCGAGCTCGGCTTCCCGGCACTGGCGGGCAAGGGTCTGTTTTGCCTCTCTCGGGGCATGGGGATCGTGGCGCACGCCCTCGAGGAGATGCAGTCGGGGAGCTTGATCAAGGGCCCCTGCCCGCCCGGCGACGACCTTGAGCGGTACATAGGACCCCCGCCTTGAGGCCGGCTCCGGCGCCACCATACCTGCTGGGGCTGATCGGGAGCGGGATCAAGCATTCGCTGACACCGCCGATGCACGAGCAGGAAGCCGCGTGCGCCGGTCTGCGCTGCCTGTACCTCACCATCGATCTCGACCTACTTGAGCTGCCTGATGACTATCTGGCTGGCATGATCACCTACGCGCGGCTTCTCGGGTTTCGCGGCCTCAACATCACACACCCGTGCAAGCAAGCGGTCCTGGAGTACCTGGATGGGGTCTCGCCGGAGGTGGCCGCCGTGGGCGCCGCGAACACGGTCCTGTTCGAATCTGGGCGCGGCGTCGGCTACAACACCGACGTCTACGGCTTCCGGCAGAGCTTCATCCGGGGACTTCCCGGGGCAAAGACAGAGAAGGTGGTTCTGCTCGGAGCCGGCGGAGCCGGGTCGGCAGTGGCCGAGGCCCTTCTCGGGCTTGGCGTCCAGCGTCTGGTCGCAATCGATCCCGACCAGCAGCGGCTGCAGCAACTCGGTTCGTCACTCGCTGCGCGTTACGAAACCTCTCGGTTCACCTTGGCGAATCAGCGCGACGCAAAGCGGGAGCTGCGCGATGCGTGCGGGTTGGTGAACGCGACCCCCGTGGGGATGTCGTCACATCCGGGGGTTCCGATCGGAATCGATTGTTTGCACCGGGATCTGTGGGTCGCCGACATCGTCTACCTACCGATGGCGACGGAACTGCTTCGGGTCGCACGTCGGCTAGGATGCCGTGTGCTCAACGGCGGAGGGATGGCGGTGTTCCAAGCTGCGCGTGCATTCGAGCTGTTCACCGGTCGCACGCCTGACATCAACCGGATGCTGCAGCACTTCGACCAGTTGGTTACTCGCCGGCCGTGACTGGACCAGGCCCCCAATTTGGAGTGAGATTGGCGTCCGCCACCGTTGCCGGTGATTTGCTGCTCGTTTTCATCGATGGGCATAAGGTCGTGTTCCTGTTGCGGGACCGTCGACTGGTTTGTCCTCGATGCGGCACGCTGAGCCGGCTTGGTGGCCACACGTGTTCCGGCTGCGTAGAGCCGACGCTGACCGATCCCTGATGGAGCCATCACCCTGGAGTGGCGGCCGACACGGCCCTTTTGAGGCCGGTTTCGATTTCACATTAGCCTCGCCACTCCCCCTTCCAAAAAGGGTTCCGTTACCCTTCGGAAGACGCCGGCGTAGCTCAATTGGCAGAGCAGCTGTTTTGTAATCAGGTGGTCTGCCACTGAGATCGAAATCGGCCCGAAAAGGCCCCGTGACCAGCTGTCTAAAAACAAAGGAACAGCTCTTTTTGCCGCTCCCGTAAGGATACAACCTGCGGAGGATCCTCCCCCTCAAACCTCAGCCTCATTCGGAGCCTTTTGTCCCCGTTTGTCGCCATTCGCGATTCACGCCGGTGAGCGATCGCGGCACAACATTCGATACTCCGTCAGAGGCGGACCATGAGCTGATGGTCGGCTATCGCGTCGGTGACTGTCCACGGTCGGGCACTGACTCCCTTTCGGTGACCTCTGGTAACCGGATGGCTGCAGTGCCGCTGTGGCATAGGCCTCACGGTCCCGAACCGTCGTGATGGCGTGTCCTCGCGTGTCCTGTGGTGTCCTCCAGGTTCCTCCTGTACTCGAACCGCATCTTCTTCGTGACCTCCTGTGTCCTCCAGTGTCCGCAGAGTTCCGCGAATGCGTGATCCGGCTGTGATCCGGCAGCAGTGTCATCAGCCGGTGCAAAACGCGCGGAGCCACGTATTAAGGAGCCACATATAAAGAGACGCGAGCACCGGTCATTGCACCATTCAGACGCCCGCTACTCCGCTCGGCGACGGCTGTCAAATTACTGGCGACGAACTGGTCAATCTCCGTCAGAAGTGCTTCGCTTCTTAGTTGGGTCGCTGCAGATCAGCCCCTTCCACTGGCCCCGGCTTCGATGGATTGTGGGAACGCAAACGCTCCCTTTGGACACAGAAACACTAGGACCTCGGCAGAGTCGAGCCCGGCCTTTATCGACGGATCCTCGTTGATCAAGCCCTGGACCTCGGCCACAGAGCCAAGCCTGAAAAACCCGATGCCGGTAATCTTCTGACCCGGCGCCCTCACCCCAATCGCACCAGCACCGAGAAGCTTGCCCGAGGCTTGCAATCGGAAGAGGTATTTCAGGTGATCAGCCTGGAGCCGCTTGATCGTCTCATCGTCCAGTTTCGAAGCCTGATCTCCCTCGCGGAGGATGAGAAGTTCGAACTGGTCGACTTCGAAGTTAACACTAGGCGCGCCAGCAGACGCAGCGTCCATTGGATTATTGCCCGTCCTGCTGCATCGGTAGTGCCGTCCCGGTTTCGAGGAGCGACTTCAGGCTCGAGACTATAAGCGGGATTCCGGACGAGACGTCCTTGTACGTAGGGCCGTCTGGAGTGAGTTGGTCGTGGACCACAACCACCTTGCACATCGCGCCCATCGCAGTCACCTCCCAGCTCTCGCGCGAAGGCTTGTCCTCCGCCACTCCTGGGTGGTAAAGGAGCCGGTAGTTCTCGAGAACCAGCCGGCGCTTGGGCTCGATGGCGGCAATGGTCCCTTCGGCCATTTTTCCGCTGCCATCGGGGGTCATGTAGAGGAATTCCCCACCCGCCTTGAGGCTGGACTTGACCGGGGAGCCATAGAAGTACTGCGCCGTCTGTTTGCCGTCGGTGATGCCCCGCCAAACCTCGTCGGCGCTTGCCCTGATATACGCCTCGTACTCGTAACTGGACGCAGGATTCCTTGCCACCCGTGTACCTCCTGATAAGATGTGACCGTGGGGTCACCCAACAATAGGTGACCGAGGAGGCACGTGTCAAGCGTCAATGTTTGGGCGCCAGTACTTTCGAATGTGTCTGACGACGCCGTATTCAAGGCGTTGGCTGACCCGAGCCGTCGTCTGCTCCTCGATCAGTTGTTTCAGAGAGATGGCAGAACACTCGGTCAGCTGGAGGCGGAGCTCCCGGCGATGACGCGTTTCGGAGTGATGAAGCACTTGAAGGTTCTCGAGGCTGCAGGTCTGGTGGTAACTCGAAGGGCAGGCCGGGCGAAGTTCCATTACCTCAATTCGGTGCCAGTTCAGCAGATCTACGACCGATGGGTCAGTAAATACACGGCCGCCAGGACGGCTGCGCTAATCGATCTGAAACAAACGTTGGAGGGAGGCATCAACATGAACGCGTCATCCAAGCAGGTCTACCAGGTGTTCATTCGCGCTACGCCCGAGCAGGTCTGGGAGGCGATTACGAAGCCCGAATTCACAGCCCAATACTTCTACGGTTCGCGTGTGGACACAAATGCCGAGGCTGGATCTCCAATCCGGTACTACGCTCCTGACGGCAACACGATCTGGGTTGACGACAGCGTCATCGAGTCCGTCCGGCCCACACGGTTCGTGCACACCTGGCGAGCGCTTTACAATCCCGAGCTCGCGGCTGAACCGCCGAGTCGCGTCACGTGGGAGATCGAGCCCCAACCCGGGGGGGTAACGCGCCTAACCGTGGTGCACGATCAGTTGGAAGGATCCCCGAAAACATCTGAGAGCGTATCTGGCGGCTGGATGTTCATCATCAGCGGTCTCAAGACCCTGCTGGAGACTGGCAAACCACTAGCGCAGAACAGTACCGGCGCCCAGACGCGTTCATGAAGATCTGTCAGCGGTCGCGGATCCTAACTGAAGCCTCACGGTCCTGACCCGTGCGACCGGCTCGAGAGCACCGGTGGCCAGACCGCCTCGAAGCGTCTGAATTTCGAGGCCCGCCTCCCGCCTGTAGAAAAGCGTTCGGCTACCCTTCCGAATGGACGCCGGCGTAGCTCAATTGGCAGAGCAGCTGTTTTGTAAACAGCAGGTTACGGGTTCGATTCCTGTCGCCGGCTCCTATACCGGCTCCTGTACCGGCTCCATGTAGTTTCTCGAGCAGATGAGGGAGTAGGTTTTGTAATCAGGTGCTCTGCCGCTGAGATCGAGATCGGGCAAAAGGACCGTTCGACCAGCTGTTCGGTGCGTAGGCGCTTCGGCCATCGCAGAGATGTGCACCACACCTGACTCATGTTCAGTGCGTCCGCCGCAGAAAGTACTGATCGATCGGGAGCAGAAGCCCGACCAGCGACAGCAAGATGAAAACAACCTGGTGGATGTGGTCCCGGCCCGGCGGCAAGTTGCCCACCAGGTGCGCCGTCCAGAAGACCGGGTAATACCAGAGGGCCATGTATGCCCAGCGTTCACGCCTCCTGTACGGGGCGAGGGTGATCATCACGCCGAATAGGCCCATGCCGATTGACGCCACGCCGCCAGCTCTCACGTATTGCACGTCCGAGCTGGGCAGGACGACAACAACGAGGCCGTACACCAGCGTGGCAAGTCCGACGATGAGTAGAGAGACCCAGCTCACCCGCAACCGCAGACTCGCTCGTCGCATCCTTGTTCTCCCTCGTTCTTCGATTGCCAGAACGCTAACGAATGACCGGCGTCAGAACGGATCTTGTTCGGCCCTCGTTTAGAGTTTGGTCTGTTTGTCCTTCGCGTCAGCGAGGCACACCCCGAATTTCAGAGTGCTGTTCGATGCCATGATTTCGTGTTCAAGCTGGTTGGGACGGCTCGTATGGAGGATTTGATGGATGCTGCGGAACGAGAGCGGTTGATCAAGAGGTATCGCGACGGGCATCGCGTGGTCATGGATGCCCTGAAGGGGATCACCGACGACGAGCTCGATCGCTCCGCGAGCGGCGAGTGGACGCCTCGACAGACCGCGCATCACCTGGCGGACAGCGAAATGATGGCGGCGATCCGGCTCCGGCGCCTCTTGACCGAGGACGCGCCAGTCATCCACGGCTACGACGAGGCGACTTTCGCGCGCCAGTTGACATCCGATCGCCCGATCGAGCCATCGCTCGAGGCGATGCGCTGGGCGCGCGAGACGAGCGCGCAACTGATGGATCGGATGACAGAGGAGCATTGGCGCAAGGTGGGAACTCACAGCGAGAGCGGCGCCTATTCGGCCGTTGACTGGCTCAAGATCTATGCGGCGCACGCGCACGACCACGCCGCGCAGATCAAGCGCGCGCGAGGCAAGTCATGAAGACGCAATCCGTGGAGAGAGACGCCCTCGCCCGAGCCGCCGCGGGCCGCGAGGCCGATCTGGCCGACCTGTTCGAGGAATTGAGGATCCCTTCGGTCAGTACCCTGCCCGAGCGCCGCCAGGACTGCCTGCGCAACGCCACGTGGCTTCGCGACCGCCTCGAGCGGCTCGGCTTCGAGACCGAGATCGTCGACGTGATGGAAAAGGGTCTGCCGGTGGTGATCGCCGATTGGAATGGGCGTCCCGGCCAGCCTCACCTCACGATCTACGGCCATTACGACGTCCAGCCTCCGGACCCCATGGACGAATGGAAGTCCCCGCCCTTCGAGCCTGAGGTTCGCGACGGCAAGCTCTTCGCGCGCGGCGCCGCGGACAACAAGGGCAACCACATGGCCACTGTGAAGGCGGTCGAGCATCTTTTCGAGGCCGGCGGCCCGCCGATCAACCTGCGCTTCGTGATCGAGGGCGAGGAGGAAATCAGCGGCGAATCCCTTCCCCGCTACATCCGCGCGAACGGCGCGCGACTCAAGACCGACGCGGTCCTGATCTGGGACAGCGGTCTTGATGAAGACGGCCACCCTACGCTGGCGACTGCGCTTCGGGGTCTCCTGTATGTGGAGCTCCACGCGAGCGGCCCTGCCGTCGACCTGCATTCGGGCGTTTACGGCGGTGTGGCGCCCAACCCGATCAACACGCTCGCCCGGATCATCGGCGAGCTGAAGGACCGCCACGGGCACATTACGATCCCGGGCTTCTATGACGCAGTGCTCACGCCGAGCGCCGACGAGCTGGAGGACTGGAGGAAGAAGGACGCCAGGTACGCCGAGACGGTGAAGCGCCTGTCTGGCGCGCGGGCTCTCGAGGGCGAGGAGGGCTTCCTCGCACTGGAGCGGTCGGGCAGCCGGCCCACCCTGGATGCGAACGGCATCGTGGGCGGGTTCGTCGGGGAGGGCAAGAAGACTGTGATCCCCGCGCGCGCGTCGGCCAAGGTGAGCATGCGGCTGGTTCCGGACCAGGACTGGAAAACCATCCTGGCCGCCCTGGAGAAGCAGGTCCGGGAGCTGACGACTCCCGGTGTCGAGATCAAGGTGGATCTGCTCGGTGCGGCGCCGCCGGTGACCTGCGGCGTGGATCATCCCGCGGCCCAGGCCATACGCGCTGCTTACGAGGAGGCTTTCGGTAAGGAGACGGCCTTGATCAGGGTCGGCGGTTCGATCCCGGTGTCGATCGACTTCCAGGAGGCGGTCGGGGCGCCCCTCGTGATCAGCGGGATCTCCCACTCCGACTCC
>JBOHUQ010000109.1:0-18027 GCA_050734495.1 Candidatus Dormibacteraceae bacterium | reverse complement strand
TTGGCGCCCGCGGCCGCGCGGAGTCAGAGGCCGACGCATCCCCCTCGGCGCCGCAGTTCGCCTCAGCCCGTCCTTTCTGAAGGCCGTTTCTCGGCCGGGTCTCTAGGCCGCTCCCCCGACATCAGGTCCCACAAGCGCTGCGGAGTGATCGGCACCTCGTCCACGCAGACCTCGCGACCCATCGCGTAGAGCGCGTCCTCCACTGCGTTGGCGATGGCGGCCGGAACGGCGATGGTGCCGGCCTCGCCGGCGCCCTTGAACCCTTCGGGGTTGTGCTGCGTGCGCGTCTCGGTGTGGATGAGCTCTGGCCCACGACCCACCTCGGCAGCGCTGACGATGGCGTAGTCGAGAAATGAGGCCGAGAGGAAGTTGCCCTCGGGCGAGTAGACGGCCTCCTCGAAAAGCGCGTACCCGAGGCCGTGCGCATAGCCTCCGCGCAGCTGCCCGTCCAGCGTCAGCGGGTTGACCGGTCGACCGGAGTCGTGCGCGATGACGTAATGCTCGACTTCGACTGCGCCGGTCTCCCGGTCGAGCCTCACCGCCGCGGCGTGGCAGTTGGAAGCCCAGGCCCGCCTGCCGTTCGAGTCCCAGGTTTCCGCTGCCTCAAGCCCGTCCTCGATCAGCTCGGCCAGAGGGACCATCCGATCCGGCACGCCTCGAACCGAGACACCAGCAGGACCGATCACGACGTCTTCGGTCGCAACCTCCAGGCGCAGAGACGCGCGCTCGAGGAGCATCCGCCGAGCCGAGGCGGCGGACATGGCGACGGAGTTCCCGACCTCCAGCACGCTGCGGCTGCCGGCCGTCACCGCCGAGAAAGGGACGTCCCGGCTGTCGCCCGTGCGGACCTCGATCCGCTCGATCGGCCAGCCCAGCCGGTCGGCCACGACCTGCGCGACGAAGGTGTGGTGGCCCTGGCCCTGGGGCGTGCTGCCGGTGAACACGCGGGCGGTGCCGTCCGGAAGAATCGCGACCCGCGACGGCTCGGCCATGCCGATGCCGGTCGACTCGACGCACATGGCGACCCCCACGCCGACCGGCTCGCCGGCTTTCTGGCGCTCTCGCACCTGCGCCGCGCCCGCTCGCTCGACTGCGAGGTCGAGGAGGCGCGGGAAGTCGCCACCGTCGTAGACGATCGAGGCGAGCCCGGTGTCGTAAGGCATCTGTTGCGGAGTGATCAGGTTGCGACGCCGCAGCTCTATCGGATCGACGCCCAGCCGGCGGGCGAGCCTGTCGACCATGCGCTCGATCGCAAAGTTGCCGACCGGCCGGCCGCCGCCGCGGATGAACGCCGCCGGGGCGGTGTTCGAGTGACGAGGGGCGACCTCGACCTGGATCGACGGAAAGGGATAGGCCGACATCGCGTGTGCGGCCATGCTGAGGTCCTGGAATGCGCCACGCCCAGGGTAGGCGCCGATCGTCCAGGCGAACTTGCCTCGCGCGCCGAGGATGCGGCCCTCTCCATCGGAGGCGATCTCGAAGTCGATGTCGACGGCGTGCGACTGGCCGGTGGTCTGACCGTCCTCCGAGCGGCCTGCGACCCACCGCACCGGTCGCTTCATCAGCCTGCTGATCGCCGCGGCCATGAGGTATTCCGGGTACGGGTGGTTCTTCGCGCCAAAGCTGCCTCCCACGTCCTCGGAGAGCACGACCACCTGTGACCGCTCCAAACCCAGGCAGCGAATGAGGGTGTCACGAAGGACGTGCACGCCGCCGGCGCTGGCCCTGACGTAGAGGACCTGTTCGGAGTCGCGCCAGTCGGCAAAGACCGCGCGCGGCTCGACGGCCCCGCCGCAGATGCGCGCCATCTTCAAGCTCTCGCGCAGCGTCACCGCCGCGCCTTCGAAAGCGGCCTCCACGTCTCCAGCGCGAAACGTCTGCGAGGGAAGAGGGCGCGGCGCCTCTACCGCCGGGTGGAGGTCGACCGTGATCGCGTCGGCTGCGTCGTGTGCCTGGTATTCGCTCTCGGCGCCGACAACCGCGACCGCATCGCCAGGGAATCGCACCACGCCACGAGCCAGGATCGGCCGGCGCACCGGCGGCGGCTGTGGCGTCGCGTCGGGCATGAAGTCGTCGACGAGCCCAAGCTGGCCGGCGGTCCAGGCGCCGGCGACACCCGGCATCTTCAGCGCTTCGGTGAGGTCGATCGACAGGCTCTCGCCTGCGGCGATGCCGGCGCGGCGCACCACCATGTGGAGCATGCCGGCCGGATGGTTGTCGGCGGCGAAGCGGCCGTGGCCCTGGAGAAGCGGAGGGTCCTCCCGTCGGCGCAGCGACCGGCCGATCCAGGCCTCGCTCACATCACTCCCAAGCCGTGCTCACTACCATCGCAGGTATTATCGATTCGATGGTCATCGACGCGTATTCGCACGACGCCCTCCGGGCTCAGAGCCCTTCGGTCAGCTCCGCGCTCGGCTTCACCTCGGCGAGCGCGTCGATCAGAGTGTTAGGAAAGACGTGCGTTTGTGGAATCGACGGCGGAGGAGTACGCGCGGCTTGGAGTCGGGGAGGCAGGCGGCCTGAAACTCACGGGGCCGGTGCTGGACCATTTCCGCCGGTTCTACAACGACTGCATCAGCAACGGGTCGCCGACCGCTGTCGACGCGTGCCATTTGTGACCCATGAATGAATTCTTCGAAGCCCTGGGTAAACATTGGGTGGCAGCGGCTCAGCGCCGTGGCGCCGTCATCGCAGGCCCAACGCTCGACTCGCGAGTGGCGTTAGAGCTGCTCGAGCTGGCCCGCGTCGCCGCTCAAACCCGTGAGCGCCGCTTCGCCCCGCTGTCGTGCTACCTGGCGGGTATCGCCGCAGAGCGCTTGCGGATAGAGAAGCCCGGGACTGATGACGCAGCCACGGCTCGTTTCATCGAGGAGGTCCGTCACACACTGGAGGCTGAAAGTCCGAATCCAGTCAGCGAACGTTGATGACCGGCAGCTGGCGAAAGCTCTGGACCGAGATGCGCGCCGCGACCGCCGACGCCACCCTCTCCAGCGCTTGCGCGCCCACGGTGTCGGGCTTCGAAACGACCACCGGCGCCCCGTTATCGGCTTCTTCGCGGATCGCTTTGTCGAGCGGTATGGCGCCGAGGTAGGGAACGCCGAGTCGCTGCGCGGCGCGCTCGCGTGCCGAGATCAGGACGCCATGGTCTCCACCGGCCGGCGCAGGCTGCGCAGGTACTCGCGGTCGAACGAAAGGGCGACCGTCAAGCCGATCAGGGCCATCAGCAGGTCGTTCACGACCCGGTACAGCAGTGCTGCCGCCGCGGCCGCTGCCGGCGGCACGCCCTGCACCGACATCATGCCGGTCATCATCCCTTCGTAGGCGCCGAGCGCTCCGGGCAAGACCGTCAGGCCAGACAGGACCTGGCCTATCGCGTAGGTGAACGCGATCGCCGGCACGCCCACACCGGCGGCGTGCACCGCCCCCATGGCGAACCCGTAGAGGCTGATCGCCAGTGCCGCGCATACCGCGTCCACCAGCACCACCGGCACGATCACGCGCGGCACGACCAGCCGCTGGAAGGACGGTCCCAGAACCGCGAGTTGGGGCGCGAACCGCCAGAACAGGCGCATGCGCGCCACCCGGGTGGCCAGCCACTCGTAGAGCGATGGCCACAGCAGGATCGTGAAGATTGCGACCTGAGGTGCGAGTGCGATCGCCAGCGGCCAGCGGACGATCGGGGAAGTGACCGCCAGCGGCACCATGGCGAATGTCAGGACGAAGAAATACACGAGGTCGTCGAAGATGACGGTCGCGGCGATCGAGCCGCTGTTGAGGGCCACCTCGCCCTCGGACCGAACGATGGGCACGCGCCAGAGGTCGCCTCCGGGCAGGACGTCGAATGCCTGGCTGATCAGTGTGACCTTGACCGCCTGCCGCAAACCGACAGGCGCGCCGATGCCCCGTAGCGCGATCCACCACGCCACGGCGTGGCTCAGGTAGAGGGCGAGGACCACTGGGATCATGAGCGCGGCTGGCAAGGGGTCCGCTCCCGCCACGGCGCGGGCCACCTTCGCCGGGTCCACCGCGACGATCAGCGCCACGACTCCGACCAGGCCGAGCAGGACGATCCAGTGCTCGCGGAGCGCGGCCAGCAGGCGCCCGCTCACGGGGTGGCCGCCAGCGCCGCGGTCTTCGCTGCGCTCATCCAGACCTCCACCGGCCAGCGGTCGCGAGGCCGTCCGACCAGCCGATCGAGTCCCGCCGGGTGATACACGGCGTCCAGGCCGGCCAGGAAGTAGCGCTGGAGCGCGTGGACGAGGTCGTGCGGCAGCTCGTTCGATTCGAGCCCGATCAGGCCGCCCGCGGCGCCCATCAGAGACACCCCGTGCAGGGCGACTGCTGGACCCAGTTGCCCGGACGCTATGCGGGACCCGATCTCGACCAGGTCTGCGCGCATCTCATGCACAGCCTTCCAGGTACTGTAGCCACGCACCTTGCGCAGCGTGACCAGCGCCCTGTTATCGAGGTGCAGCTCGACGATCGGGTCGCCGTGGCGGATTTCTGTCCCGTCGGCCAGCCGCCGGCTCGGTCCTCGGTACCGCTCGAGGCTGTACCTGAAGAGCCCGCCCGGCCGCGCCGGCTGAGAGGGATGCCGCTTCAGCATCAGGCGTTCCCAGCCGGCCCAGACGGCGATCACGCCGACGGCTCGTCCCCCTCCGGCGCGTCCCAGCCTGAGCACTCTCCACGGCACTTCGCTGATTTTCACCCGGCTCATCCCGCTCTGGAAATCCCCAGGTGGACGATGCCGCAGGCTGAGGGTGCGGCGGTCAGCACCGCCAGGACCTCTTCAATCCCGTCAGGCAGGCGGTCGCTCCAGCCGCCCCAGGTCCATCGCTCCTCCCGCCATACGACCACCCACGAGCTGGACCTCGGCCATGCACGACGCGGCTACGTCGGCATCGTGTGATGCAACCACCACAATTTTTCCCCGTGCCGCCTCACCTTTGAGTAGCCGGACCACGACCATCCTGTTTTCGGAGTCCAGTTCCGAGGTCGGTTCGTCGGCGATTATCACGTCTGGATCTCCCGCGAGCGCTCTCGCCAGGCCGACACGTTGCTGCTGTCCACCCGAAAGCTGGTCGGCGAAGTGATTCCCGAGGCCTTCGAGGCCGACTGCGGCAAGGGCGGATGCGATGCGATCGCCGATCAATTGGCGTGGTAATCCTCTGGCCTGCAAGGGCAGGGCAATGTTCTCGGCGGCCGTGAGGTCGGCAACGAGGCCGTTGTTCTGGAGAACCAATCCGATGCGCGAGGCACAGGAACCGCGCGCCGGTAACGGGCTGTCGTCGAGCATGACTCGCCCCTTGGTCGGTCTCAGGACCCCAGCCAGCAGGTGTAGCAGTGTGGTCTTGCCCGCTCCCGACGGTCCAGTGACGGCTAGCGATTGTCCCGCGGCCACCTCGATGCAGATTCCCTCCAGCACGAATCGATTGGCGATGCGATAGCCAACCTCCGTGGCCGAAAGCCTGGTCGCGCTCACAGGCCGTCTACTTTTCTGAGATCCACTCCGCCAGGATGTTGGCTCAGCTTTAGCAGCGTCCCGGGTGGCAGCGACGCAAGGACTTCCGGCGGGAGCTGCAGGGCTCCATCGCGGCCGATGACCACGTACTCCTGGCCGCGCCTGCCCTCCGTGCCCACTCGTCCGTCGCGAATGGTCAAGCTTCGCGGCACCACCGAAGCGATCGCTGGATCGTGCGTAACGATCAAGAGGGTGGTCCCGAATTCCTCGTTGAACCCCCCCAACATCGCCATGACTCGATCACGACTGGCAGGGTCCAGATCGCTCGAGGGCTCGTCGACCATCAGCATCCGCGGCATGGTCGCTATACCTGTGGCCAGGGCGACCATGCGCTGGTCGCCGCCAGACAGCGTCGCGACCGGCTCGCTCGAGATTCGCTTGAGGCCGAGTGCAGCCAGCAGTTCCACCGGTGTTGGCAATCCTCCGCCGCGAGCCCGCGAGCTGCCGGCCTGGGCGAACCGCACGTTCTCGAGGACCGTCGCATACGGCAAGAGATTCAGCGAGGCATTCTGCAGAACGAGCGAAACAACGGTGGCTCGGAATCGCACGAGCTCGCGCGAGCCCATGCGTCCGATGTCATGGGAGGCGACAACAACCGTGCCGCCTGAAGGTCTGATCAGACCGGCGAGCAAGCTGAGAAGCGTGGACTTGCCAGAGCCTGAAGGCCCGAGCAGCGCGACCGCCTCGCCTGAGTCGATGTCGAGATCGACGCCGCGGAGAGCCACGACGTCGCCATCGGGCATGGAATAGATATGGACGACAGATTCGCAGTGGACATCCGCGCCTCTTACGTGAAGCGGCGAAACCAACGTCACGTCAACGCAATCCGGAGCCGCGCCGGAACAGACAGGCGCAGGATCCAGACTGCGGATCCGATTGAGAGAAGGGCGAGGGAGACGCTCATCACGGCGCCAAGGCCGACGAGCGCGGAGAGGGGCAACGCGTACTGGAGTGGCAGCAGTTGATCTCCGCTGATCTCGGGCACCGCCGGCAGGGTGATGGCGACGCTCGCTAAACCTGAAGCAAGGCCGACGATCGCACCCACGCCGAGCACGAGCATTTGCTCGCCGAAGATGCCCCTGGCCAGGGAGCGCCTTGTGACGCCCATCGCCTGCATGACCGCCATCTCCTGGGAGCGCCGCCGAGCAGTCACCAGGACGTTGAACGCCGTCGCCGCGATCGCCATTGCCAGAGCGGCCGCGCCGGCCAATACCAGAAGGTCATATGACAACGACAAACCGTTGGCATCCAGGCCTCGTTTGACCGAAGCGGCATTGTCGACCCGCTCTGCGGTGATCCCTTCCGCTTTCAACGCCCGGAGGACAGACGCCCCCGCAGAGGCTGACAGCCAGACCTGCTGGACAACGTCCTGGACCGGTCCTGTGGACCCATGGAGGACTCTCGAGATGTCTACCAGCGCGCCGCTGCTGCCGACACGCGGCAGCTCTGGGACCTCGTAGGCGCCGTTGAGAATCAAACTCCGTCCGTCGAGGCCATCAACTGAGATGCGCGAAGCCACACCCGCGCCGTTCAGCGCGACCATGTCAGGTGTAACGACTGCGGGAACGGATTGCGCTGCGTCCTGATAGTCCACCGCGGGTGGCGGGATGAGATTTGCCCGCTCGTCAAAGCTCATGATCACCTGTGCTGGGCTCGTATTGCTCACCGACACCGTCGCGCCGATCGAGCCGACCCAATGAGACGAATCCCTCCAACTGGGATCGATCGTGGCCCATGACCCATTCAACTGATCGGCTGTCTGGATGCCGCTGAGTTGCAGGACGATGGTGCTCGTTTGCTGATAGAAGGCTGGGCCAGGGGTCCCCGGGATCCGCGGCAGGGTCCAGGCAGGTGTGATCGCCACAAGGCGGCAGCCGGTGCTGCAGAACTGAGGCAGCGGTGCGACGTAGTCGTGCGGGCCGATGACCATGGGACCGAGGTCCACGATCGAAACTTGACCGCTCGGATCGCTGACGCTCAAGCCCAGATCCACATTGCCCGCCCCTTCCTCGCCGCCGGCGATCCTCAATTGGACCGCCCCGCCGTGCAGAAGCAAGGCGGGCGGCCCGGCCTGTGTAAGCCATCGGGAGAGGGTGTTCACGTCCAAACCAGCCAGGCCGTTTGGCCATGCAGCAACGGCCGAGAGGCGGGAACTGTCCACGGCAAGAAGGTTGCCGCCGCCTGTCGCGTGGAACAGAGCTGCCATGGCCTGGTGTCCGCTCGGATCTGCCGTGCGGACCAGACTCTGCAAATCGCTTCCAGCCGGAGTGGAGACCGTCAACACTCTGTCGGCGCCAGTTTTGAAAACGGCCACCGCGGCTCGATTCTGATCTGCGACTGTCCAGCCGATGACGCAGAAGGTGGTCAGGGAGGACGCGATTGACAGCACGAGCATGCTGCGCAGCGCGGTCGGCCTTCGATAGGCATGTCTCAACGTGAGGAACAGGGCAACGAAACGCGATCCGACCGTTGGCGCCAGGCCGAGGCGGCACAGCCACGGCATGAGTCGCATTGCCACGATGGCTGACGCGATCGCGAGCAGGCCGGGTGCGATCAGCGCCAGCGGATCGGCCTGGCCGCTGCGCAGAACGCCGCCGGCGATCAGTTCGACGAGCCCGGCCATCGCCAGCACCACCACCGCCAGGTCCAGCGTGGCCGCCCAGCGGCCCCCATGTGGTTTCCGCGCGCCGTGCAACTGGTCAGAAAGGGGCCGCAGGATCAGCAGTCGAGCCGCGACTGCCGCGGCCGTGATCGCCACCAAATACGCGACCGCCGCGGCCACGATCGTCAACGTGTCGAAGTCAACCCGCGTGCCTCCCGTGAACAGCCTGCCGACGAGCGCATGCACTCCGAGCCAGGCCGCCAGCAGTCCGAGCGGCAGCGCTAGCGTGATCAACGTCAGCGGTTCGAGAAGACCAATACCCAGTACGCCGCTGAACCCGTATCCGCGCAGCTTCGCAAGCGCTACCTCGGCCTCTCTGCCCTCGCTGCTCCGGGAGACGATCTCGTACAGCACCAGCAGTGCGAGCAAAACGAGCTGTGCGCCAGCTATGCCGGCGATGGCAGACATGGACTGCTGCTCGGTCGAAGCTTTGTCCACGATGGTCAAGAGAAGGGTGGATGCGGTCACATTGTCTTCGTTGGCGATCGCGGCCGAGTAGCGTGCCACCGCTGCCGACAAGTCTTGGATCTCCGCCTGCCCGACCCGCGAAACGACGAGCGGTATCTCTTCAGTTACGGTTGGTGCGGCCGCGGGCACCGAGACCGCCTGGGCCGTATCCGCAGTTACGAATAGCGAGTCTAGGAAGAAAGGAGTCTCGCCGCTGAGCGTCACGATGCTCGGGGTGTAGTTGAAGAAGGGTTCGTTCCACCAGTAAGGGGTGGTCGAGTCGGCGGGCTGATAAACACCGACGACAGTCAAGTTCACGGCAGGCTTTCCGGCAAGCTGGAACACGAGCGGGCTGCCGAGGCCGATGTGGAGTTGGAGTGCGCTTCGGCTGCTCAACGCCACCTGGCCCGCCGCCTGCGGGCAGGTCCCGTTTGTAAACGAAAGGTGAGCGCACGCCAGCTCACGCGCAACCAACTGCGCGTCGTAACCCCTGGGCTGATTGGCGTCACCGGGTAGGGACCCGGAGATTTGGGTGGTCTCGATCCCGGGGCCAAACCACCGATCAAGTCCGTCAGCGTGGAACCTGCTCAGGGCTGCCTCCAGGCGCTGTATGGGGGAAACCGGTCCCTGACCGAAGACGTTGAGCTTGGCGGTCAGAGTCAGCCCGGAGTCGGAAACCGCGGTCCCGGCCAGTGTCGATCGAATTGCGGAGTCCTCAGCCGCCCGGAGATAGAGAGGTCCACCAGCTGCCGAGGCAAGCGCGACAATTGCGACAAGAAGCGTCGCGATGGAGACTCCTGCTCGCCAGCGGACAGCCTCGAACAGGATCCTGAACCAGTTGGCGCGTCCGCCCATGAACCAGTACGTGACTATAGGCTCCGTTCAATCCAGATGGAACGGGAATGAGTGACATGGGCTATCGAGCATGGTTTGCCGGCCTCGAGATTGGGCGCCAGCCCGCGCTCGATCCGGCCCGGCTCCGCATCCCGACCAGGCCACCCCCGATCGCCGCCCCCACTCCCGCGCCAACGATCATGCCAGGGGTCCGAGCCCGCCCTTTGGGTGGTCAGGTAATCGATCAGTTCTGCTCGCTCCAGCCGGTGCCATCGCCGGGCCGGCGCAGTACTGCTCAGGCATGGCGACAGATCAACGCGACTCGCGAATGCGAGCATCCAGCCCGCTGATGATCAGATCGAGACCGAGATTGAACTGGTAATCCATGTCGCAGTCGCAGACAAGGCGCGCGACCTCGACCAGGTGGAACGGCGCGTCGTTGGGCAGCGTGCGAGTCAGGTTGACGATCTGTTCCATCCGGGTCGCGCCGGCGGGCGTCGGTGTTGACAGCTCGAGCATTCCGTAGCCGACGGCATAGGCGAACAAGGTCCGGATCATCTCGGCGGCCTGGTTGCGGTCGAGCCCGGCTCGCTCGAGCGAGTTCATGGCGCCATCGATCGCCAGCAGCTCAGGTGCCGTCATGATGCCTCGCGCCATCAAAAGCGGATAAGCGTGAGGATGGAAATGCGCCATTCCTCTGAGCGAGGTGGCGAAACCTCGCAGGGCTTCCCTCCATTCAGCTTCGCCGCCAGGCAAATCGACCTCGTCCCACAGCGCCTCGGCGATGCCGTCGAGCAGGGCCTCCTTGCCATCGACGTGGTTGTACAAGGACATCGGATCGACCTTCAGCTGCTCGGCCAGCCGGCGCATGGTCAGCGCCTCGAGCCCGTCCAGGTCGACGAGCTCCAGCGCCGCCTTCAAGATCCGCGCCCGTGACAGCCTGCCTCGTGTCCTGGGCGCCGCTGGGCTCTTGGCCACTTGACAACTTCTCCTCTCTGTACTAAGTTACCTACATTGTAGGTTACCCTGTAGGCATGGGGTCGATATGGCAATTGTAGAACGAGCGACGCGTTCCGACGCGGACATCGAGAGAGGGCCGCAACGTCTGCTGGTCTTTCTCCGCCTGGCAGAGCTGACCGATGCCGGATAACACAGCGATCGAGGCGATCGGGTTGCAGAAGACCTACGGCCGGGGGACAAAAGCGTTGACGGCGGTGAAGCCGACGACCCTGACCGTGCCGTGGGGGCAGGTGATCGGCCTGTTGGGTCCAAACGGCGCGGGCAAGACCACGATCATCAAGATGATCGGTGGGCTGATCACCCCGACCGCCGGGACGATCCGGGTCGGCGGATACGACGTGGCGCGCCAGCGCCCGCAGGCGGTACGCCAGATCGGCGCGGTCCTGGAGGGCTCGCGGAACGTCTACTGGCCGCTGTCAGCGTGGGAAAACCTGATGTACTTCGGCCAGCTGAAAGGGCTGCGGGCGGCCGAGATCAAGCCGCGCGCAGAGCGGTTGCTGACCGAGCTGGGGCTGTGGGAACGGAGACACGAGACCGTCGGATCGTTCTCGCGCGGCATGCAGCAAAAGGTCGCGGTCTCCGCCGCGCTGATCACCGACCCGCCGGTCCTCCTGCTCGACGAGCCCACCATCGGACTGGACGTGGAGGCGGCCCGCACGTTCAAGGACTGGATCGCGCATCTGGCCCGCGACGAGAACAAGACCATCGTGTTGACCACCCACCAGCTGGAAGGTGCCCAGGAGCTCTCCGGCCGGATCGTGGTGATCAAGGAGGGCGAGATCATCGCCGACCTGCCCACCGCCGAACTGCTGGCCCGGCACGCCGAGAACCGATTCGAAATTCGAGTCACCGGATCCCTCAACGGTACCCTGTTGCCGGCCGGCGCCCGCGTCGAGGCCGATGGCGACCAGAGCCGAGTGCTGCTGCCGGACACCACCGACGACCGGGCGGTCTTCGCGGTTCTGGACCGGCTGGGCGCCACCGGCGCCGGCCTGATCTCGGTCACTCAGGCGCGGCCCAGTCTGGAGGAGGTTTTCATCCGCCTCATCCACCCCGAGCGCGCCGGTGATCGCGAGCGTGCCAGGGAGGTGCTTGTATGAACACGATCGCAGGCACGGTCGCCGTTCCGATTGCGTTCCAAACGCGGCTCGCCCGGGCCGAGCTGGTCAAGGGGTTACGGCTGATGTGGCGGCGTCGCTCCATGGTAGTCGTCGCGATGATCGTGTATGGGCTGACCTACCTGGGCATCAGCTTATTCATCGGCGGCGGCCATCTGGTCAAAGACCTGATGGTCCGCACCCTCCCCGCGCTGCTGGCAGTGGTGGTCGCGAGCGTGGCCACGGTGGAGGGCGTCGGAGGCATCGCTGAGGAGATCAACGGCGGCACGCTGGAGCAGACCCGCCTGTCCCCGGCCAGCCCGCAATTGCAGGCGCTGGCCCGGATGGGCGCGCTGGGCATCGAGGGACTGGCTGTGGCCACCGTCCTGGGCCTCGTCTTTGTCGTCGGTGTTGGTCTGGCCATCAACCCGTACGCGGCCGCCCTGATCCCGGCTGGCCTCACCATCCTCGACGCGCTCGGCTACGGCCTGATCATGACCGCCCTGGTCGTACGAGTTCCCAGCATCGGCGCGATCAGCCACGTCGGCAACATGGGGATCATGGCATTCGGCGGGATGCTCGTCCCCATCAGCGTCTTCCCGCGCGGCTTGGCGATCTTCGCCAAGTTCGTGCCCACCACGCTGGGCGTCCAATCGATCAACACCATCCTGGCCGGCCACGGACTCGGCGCGACCTGGTCCGAAGGCACCCTGCTTTGGCTGATGGTCCACACGATGGTCCTCCTCACGGCCGGTTTCAGCCTCTACGTGATCAACATTCGCCGAGCCCAGCGCGAGGGAGGGCTCAGCCCGCGATGAACACCGTGCTAGCACTGCGCAACGAGATCCACAAGGGCCTGCGCTTCGCCTGGTCCGAACGCCTGCAGATCCTGATCGAACTGCCCATGTTCGCGGTCTTCGTCATCCTGCTCGGACCATTGCTTGGCCAAGGCGAGAATATCGCGAGCGACCGGGTGGACTGGTCCCTGAACAGCCAGACGACCTCGGCCATGATCGTCTGGTTCGTGCCGTTCATCTTCTTCTACATGCAGGTCGTGAAAATGTTCTGGCGACTGCTCGGCGAGATCCAGGCCGGTACCCTCGAACAGGTCTTCCTCTCCCCACTACCACCCTGGCTCGTCGCAGCCGCGGGCCGTGTCGTGGCGGCACTACTGGAAACCCTCTTCGTCGCGGCCGCCAACTACGGCATCGTCTCCGCGTTCGTGACGATCCACCTGCACTGGAGCATCGCAGCCCTGCTGCCCGCGATCGCGGTCATGATCGCCGCCGTCGGTCTGTCGCTCATCATCGCCGGCGCGACACTGGTCTACAAACGCATCCAGATCGTCAACGACATGGTGCTCATGCTAGTGATGATCTTCAGCGCCAGCGCCTTGCCCTTGATCCATGTCCCCGGCTGGTGGGCCGACCTCAGCCATGCCTTCCCTCTCACCGACGGCGTCGGCAGCCTGTACAACATCATGATCGCCCAACACTCAGTCGCATCTGCGTGGGGAATCGGCGGACTCGTACCCCTGGTCGGCGTCTCAACGGCGTACCTGGTGACCGGCATCGGCACATTCATCCTGGGCGAGCGCATCGCAAAAAACCGCGGCACCCTCGGCCGCTACTAACGACAGTTTTGTGGTTCGCAATCAGGCCGCTACACCAAGCAACCACGCGGATGAAGCGATGCGGTCCGTCGGCGATACTCTCTTGGCCACCGGTGTAGGTCCTCGTTCGTGGGTTTTTCAGGTCCGCGAGGAGCCTACGCTGGTCGACATTTAGACTGCCCTTGGGACGCCACCGTAGTTTGATAACGAGGAGCTAGCGATGAAGTACGTCATGCTGATCTATCAGGGCACTGCCCTCGAAACGCAGGCCGCGCTCCCTGAAGCAGAGCAGAAGCAGGTCTACGCCGATTACGGAGCCATCAACCAGACACCCGGCGTCACCCCCGGCCTCCCCATGGGCCTCCCACAGAACGCGACCACCGTGCGCGTCCAGGGCGGCAAGACCCTGACGACCGACGGCCCATTCGTCGGGGCGAAGGAAGCTGTTGGCGGGTGGTTCGTACTCGAGGCTGACGACCTCGACGCGGCCATCGAGGTGGCCGCCCGCGTCCCGGCGGCCCGCTACGGCGGTGTCGTCGAGATTCGGCCCTCGGAGGTCTATTGGTAGAGACGTTCGACCACCTCTTCCACGAACCGTCCCAAGGGATATGACCAAAACAGAGGTGTATGAACTGCGCGGCCTTAGGGGCCGCTGTACTCGAAGGATCCGACGGCTGCGTAGTTGCCGCTGTGGTCGTAGTGCACACCGTGATCCACGCGAAAGAGCTTTGACGCCGACCAGGGGTCCTTGGTGATAAAGCCCTGTGGCAGCACCGCGCCGGGCGTTGCCTCGACGCCTGTGACCGGGTTTCTGATCGGTTCCATCTCCAGTTCGAACAGGTCGCCCGCCTTGACCCTGCTTCGCTGCCCGGCCAGTTCGATCTCGAACTCCACGTAACGTGGCTCCTGCACCTCAGTCCACGTGTTCTCGAGGATTCCCCACGGCCCACCGGCGGCCCCGGACACGAGAGTCCTGAGTGCTTCGCGCTGGGCCTCGTTCGCCCGCACGTCGATCAGCACGGCCGCCTCGCCGTTGCCCTCGTGGATCGCCTTGGGCCAGTCCGCGGCGACGGAAAACGTCAGCCCACTCAGATCCGTGTCGCCGTAGCGGCCGTCCTGAACGTGCCACGCCCACCCTCCCTCGCAGTGGCCGTGGGTCGGCGGCGCATTGAAGTTGCAGGGGCAGCCATAGTCGCAATTGCAGGCAATCAGCACGGTGCCCTTCAATTTCCATTCGGCCGGCGTCGACTCTGCCATCGCTAAGCCTCCTTCAAATTTGATCTGCCTACATCCCCATGCCGCCGCCGCGAAGCAACATCGATAGTTCCGGATGCACCGCCACCAGCAAGGCCAGCAACCCGAGTCCAGCCGCGCTCAGCTGCGCGCCTCGCTCCCCAAAGGGCATCAACTTCTCCATGAAGACAACGAGCGCTATGAGCACCACCCAGATGAGGCTCATGGCGCCAGCGATCACGAGGACCGCCATCAGACCCCAGCAGCAGCCAACACAGTAAGCGCCGTGTTCCGCCCCCAATCGAACGGCATCCAATGCGCTCCGGCCATGCCAGCGCTGCATGAAGAAATCAAGGGGAGACCGACATGCGCGCAGGCAGGCCTTCTTGAGAATTGGTATGCGCCGGCGATCGCCAAGATCCCCGCCACGCCATACGGTCTCGCAACTCCTAACGCAGGGTTGGCGTCGGTCACCGCGAGCAGCGTTTGTTGTGCCGTGTAGACCAGCGCCCCAAACGCCGCCCACACCACCAAGTAGCCGGCGACGAGTGGGATCGTATTGACCGAGCGGCCTCCCTGGCCAGCCACGCGGTACAGCAGTAAAAGAGGCGCTGCCGACGGCAGCATCATCGCCGCCATCATCACAACCCAGGCGCCGATGAACCCGATCGCACCGGCCGGCTGCAGTCCGCCACGCATCGCCATATCGTTCGGGGGGACCGCCTGGGTCACAACGCCGGCCCAGGCTGCCACAGTCACCGCAGCGAGCATCCCGCCCACAAGCACTGTGCGCCGGTCGACTGCCAGTCCGCCTCTGGGAGCCTGCGGACCAAGTCTGTCTTCGTTCATGCTGCCCTCATCTCGGATCGAGTTCGCTCGTATTCAGCATGGTCGCGGATCTTCCAGGCCGCCTGCCCAACTACAAGAACGCCTCGCACCGGGAGCGGAGCCCCACCGATGAACGGATTGTCGGGGAGGCGAGTTGGGCGACCCAGGTCTACGCCCCAGGACGGCTCGCGATCTCTCGATGAAGTACATGCGCTCAGGCATGAATTTCCCAGTGTGGCCGCTTGGCATCACTCCTGACAGCTCTATGTGACCCATGCCCAGGGCGGCGCCCATCAATTCCCGAGCCCGAACCAGATAGCGAGGCTTCCACGTCGTCATCGGCAAACTGGCACTGACGGCGTTGGCAAGATCGAGGAGTGTCGTCGAGGAGGCGGTCAGCGTCCAGTCCAGCGAAGGCGACTCCATCGTCACCCTGAGCGTCGACGGCCCCCGTCCAGGCGAGACCGATCTTGGCAAACCCCGTGTGGTCACAGGCAGGCCCGTAATAGCGCGGGCACGCGGTGTCGAGGCGCGCACCGTCGACGTATATCGACCAGCCGCCGCCGGGCGGGCGATGCCACACGGTCCGGTATGGACCGAAATCGTTCTCTGGGAAGACACGCAACGCGAGCATGTGACCGGAGTCAAACGGCAATCCAAAGACGCCCCAGCCCTTGACGTATTCGTAGATGGGCCAGGGCGCGTGGCCATTGACTTCGGGGGGGTCCGACAAGAGAGACTACAGGCCGAGCACTTTGGGGATCCTCTACGCGAAGGCGACAGTCTTGGCGCCGGCCACGATTTCCTCGACCACCTTGGCGGCGCCAACGATGGTCACGCCACCGGCCAACTGGTCCTCGGTGATTCCTCGCGGCTTGGCGCAGGCACCGCAGAGCCAGACCTTGCCCTGGTTCGCGACGAACTGGTCCAGCAGGTCGCACAGCTTCGGTAGTCCGGCCGCCTCCACGCCAGCGGTCCCGCCCTTCACGCCGAGGCGGACAGCCTCTATGGTGCAAAGCACGACAGCCTCCTGGCCGGCGGTGGCGGCGATGTTGGCGGCCACGAAGGGCAGAGTTGCCCGCTCCGGATCTTCGCGGCCCCAGGTGCAGTTGAAGATGAGCTTCTCGTTCATTTCTGTCTCTCCACAGTGATGGTGAGGCGCCCGTCCTCGTGCGCCTCGGTTGACATGACCCGCTGCCCAAGGAGTCTTGCCAGCGAGGGCAGATCCTCTTTGGCGGCCGGATCGCTGACGACGACCTCCAACGACCCGCCGACGGGCACGCTGGCGATCTGGCGCCGGAACTCCTGCGCCAGACCATCGGCGCAACCCATGGCGCCGGCGTCGAAGTGAACGAGGCTTGCAGCGACGCCGGGCTCCATCTGGAATCCGGAACAAAGGAGGTCCAGTCGCTCGATGCCTCGGGGCCCGACGTCCAGGAAAGCGAGCTGTTCGATCACCTCGCGCGAGCGGGCATCCCGCACAACGGTGAATCGCCAGTTGAGGCGGTGTCGCGGCCCCACCGTCTCCGTGCTCGATGACGCGAGTTCGAAGACCGACGCCGACCCGAACCAATCCTCGATGCGGCGAACGAGGGCCTCTCTGCCCGCGAGCTCTTCCAGCCCGTGCGGAAGCAGCAGCCGAGCGCTGGCGTCGCTCGCCAGAGTGTCAGCCAGGCGCTCGAAGTCCCGGGCTGCCAGCAGCTCGAGGAACTTCTGCGGCGTTGTCGCCTCATTGATCGGCGCAACAAGCGCTTCGGAAACGAGGTCGGTGGTCTTCTTCATCATGTGCTCCTCTTCGTGTCTCGAGGAGCACTCTATGCACGACCGCGCTAGCGGTCATCGGGGATTCGCCCTACAAATTGAAAGGCTCGAGCGTGTCCAGGAGTCCGTGCTGCAACGCAAAAAGGGTGGCTGTCGAGCGGGTCGATGCGCCGGTCTTGGAGTAGATGCGCTCTATATAGGTGCCCGCTGTCTTGGCCGTGATGCCCAGCGCCTGGCCGGCCTGGCGATTCGACGCTCCACGGGCGATGAGAATCAAGACCTCGACCTCCCTCGGCGTGAGTCCGGCTGGTCCAGTTCGGCGCTTGCCATGGCTCTGCCCGGCGGCGGCCAGCACTGCGTCCACCGCGCCGGCGTCGAGACGGCCGTCGCGGACTTCGGCGCGTAGCTCGGCGGTGGCCTGCTTGGCGGTCATTGCCGGTCGGTGCGAGCGTGGCTCCGTCATGGCGCGAAAGGCACAGGCGGCGGCGAGCAGTCTTCCGGTGGTGGGAATGGCCGGCCCAGCCAGACCTCGTGGGTATCCGGATCCGTCGCACCGTTCGTGCGTCAGCGAGGCTATGGCCCCCAGCCGGGCGAGTATTGGTGGGCGGGTGAGCATCCGATGTGTGTAGTAGGCATGCAGCCGCATCCGCTCCGACTCCGAGTCTGAAAGCGGACTCGCCTTGTCGAGAATCGAGGCGGGAACACCGTGCAACCCGATGTCGTGCAACAGTGCCGCCCGTCGCAGGGCAACGATGTCCGCGTCCCGCAGGCCGGCGTGCGCCGCCGCTCCGGCGGCAAGGTCGGCCACGCCGCGGGAGTGGCCGGCTCGCGACGCCGAGCGCAGGTCGGTGAAGTCAGCAATTGCCTCCAGAGCCGCGTCTAGCTCCCCCTCGTTGAGACGCCGCTGCAACGCGGGCTCTTCTGCGATGAGTGCATGCCAGTCAGTCTCGATCGCAGGATCGCCAAGCACATCCTTGGCGACGGCGCAGAACGCATCGACCACCGCTGGGTC
>JBOHUQ010000108.1:0-50617 GCA_050734495.1 Candidatus Dormibacteraceae bacterium | reverse complement strand
AGCACGGGCGCAGCCTCATTGAGGAAGTTCTGCAGGTTGTCCCGCCGCGTCAGGAGGATGACGCCGTAGAACACGCTGCCTTCGGCGTTCGTGCCCACGAACATCGACGCCGCCGCGGGAGCGGATTGCGAACCAGAGGTCAGCGTGAAGCAGATCGTCCAGAAGAGCCCCTGAGGACCGTTGAGCGAGCCTGTCGTCGTTTTGGTGCCGGTGCATGGCTTGGTGTCGGGATACTTGCTCGCGAACAGCTGGTCGATGCCGTCCTTCTGCTGTTGAGCGGTCGTCGAAGGGTTGGATACGGCACTGCCTACGGTCATGATTCCGGCGCCGCTGGGGTCCGCGAGCGAGATCTGCTCGTTGTCCTTGGAATCCACCACCCATCCCGACGGAACCGGGAGCGCCAGCGCGGGATTCGATGCGGTCGGTCCGACGAGCACGCTCGGCGACCCGGCCGGGCTCGGCGAGCCGGCCGGAGTCGGGCTCGGAACGTCAGACGTGATTCCGCCTGTGACCGGGATCTTGCCGTTGCCGAAAAGGGCGATCGCGGTGCCGCAACCGGCCATCAGGACGACCAGGGCGAAGATCGCGGCCAGGATGAGGACCCATGGAGTGCGGTGGACCGGAGCCTGGGGAAACGCGGCGGTCGGCGAGTAGTACGGGCTCGCATATGCGACCGGAGCCGGGGGTGGTGAAGAGTAAGCCGGCGGACCTGGAGCCGAAGGCTGCGGGTGCGGAGGGGATGCGAGCCACGCCGGCGCGGCCGCAGGCGCAGGCGCCGCTGCAGCCATCAGCGGCGTGCCGCAGGCCTGGCAGAACTGGTTGGTGTCGGGGTTCTGGGCGCCGCACCTGGCGCATGCGAGCGCCACCTATCGCCTCTCGGCCGGCGCGGCCGGCGACTCCACCCGCGGCCGCCGTCCGCGCTTGATCGAGCTCGGCGCGGCGGTCAGCGCCATTCCGCAGTTGGGGCAGAAGCCCGACGCGACGAGGTGCATGTGGCAGCTCGGGCACACGGTCTCGGCGTAGCCCATGTGCGCGGCTTCCTCGAGCAGGGCATGGTGGAGCAGGTAGCGGATGTAGATGAGGAGGGCCCCGACGATCGCCGCCTGCCAGATGAGGATGAACAGGGAGTTGACCGATGTGTCCTTCATCACCTGCGTGCCCGAAGAGAAGGCGATGTGGGCAAGCAGAGCCATCGCGACGCCCCCGATCTCACGGCCGGCGAGCCGGCCTCGCCGGTAGCGCCAGATCGTAGCCGCGATCATGCCGGTGGCGCTCCCCTGCAGCAGCGGCAGGAAGACTGCAAGAGTCGTCAGATCGTAGATCCAGTTGCCGGGCGTCTCGTGTGCGGGCAGGCTGGCCATCACGCTGCTGAAACCGATCAGGGCCTGAGCGAGACTGAAACCAAGGCCTGCCGCCACTCCGAAGACCAGGCCGTCGATGGTCTCAGGAAAATCGGCGCGGTTGGGCAGGAACAGCGCCGGCAGCGCTTTCAGCGCCTCCTGAACGACCGGAAGCAGGAGGCCGACGATCAGCAGCCCGCCAAGGCTCACGTCCGCGTTGCCAAAGGGGCTGCCGCTGTACTGGAACGGGTTGTAGATGATCCGCTCGAACACCGTGGCGACGATGCCGACGATGATTCCTCCGCCGATGGTGAATCCCAGCACGAGGGCCGGCTCGTCGCGGTAGACCTGCGCCTCGTACAGGTAAATGAGGTAGAGGACCGGCACGAGAAACGCGGAGACCAGGATCGCCGCAGAGATCAGTCCCGATAGGTAAAGCACCAGGATGCCGGCGAGACCCGCTATGAAAGCCCAGCGAAACTCGTGAATCTTGTGGTGGCCGAGGTGCGGAAACAGAGTCGTGAAAACGGAGGGCTGTGCCACGTGCTCGCCGGGATGCGCCGCATAGCGGTGCACTCGAGTCTTGGCGTCACCGATCTCATTGGTGGTGCCCTGGTGAGCTCCGCATCGCGTGCAGAAAACGCCGTCGGGGACGTCGTTCGAACAATGGTCACACCGCAACCGGCTATCCTCCCATCCGTGCTGCGGAGACCGGTCCGCTCGCTGGGCGGTAAGAATATGCTCCGCCGCCGGCGTTTAGTACCCGGTTAGCGGGCCGGTTCCGCCTCCGCGGGCTGCTTCGGCACCCATCCCCGGATGAAATGGCACGAGTAGTGGCCCGAATGCTTGTCGAAGTAGTGCTGGTGGTACTCCTCGGCGGGCCAGAAATGCGCCAGCGGAACGATCTCGGTGACGATCGGCCGGTCGAAGTAGCGCTGCGCCTGCTCCTTCGACTTGATCGCGGCCTTCTCCTGCTCGGCGTCGTGGAAGAAGATGGCCGACCGGTACTGATGGCCATGGT
Source organism: Candidatus Dormibacteraceae bacterium (assembly GCA_050734495.1). Lineage (GTDB taxonomy): Bacteria > Chloroflexota > Dormibacteria > Dormibacterales > Dormibacteraceae > Palsa-870. Next base: position 48,256 of record JBOHUQ010000108.1, on the reverse strand, counting down.
CTGGCCCCTGGTAGTTGAGCGTCGTCGGATCGTGCATGTTCCAGAACGCATTGACGAGCTCGTCGTACGAGACCTTGGCCGGGTCATAGGTGACCTCGACCGCTTCGGCGTGGCCGGTCCGGCCGGAACAGACCTGCTCGTAGGTCGGGTTGTCGCGCGTACCGCCGGAGTACCCGGAGACGGCGTCGATCACGCCCGGAATCTCGTTGAAAAGGTGCTCTACGCCCCAGAAGCAACCGCCTGCAAAAGTAGCTTTTTCCATCTCGTCTCCTTGAATGCGCCCGGCGTGCGCCTGGCGTTCGACAGTGAGGTTCACGCGATCCAGTTACACACTACTGTGCCCAAAATCGACGCTCCTTACCATCTGGCGCCTCACGATGACCGCCCCCGCCACCGTCGGGCAACTTCGAAGCCGGCGGCGTGGCCTCGCTGACGAGCCTTCGATTCTCGATCGTGTCAGGTGGCGTCCTGCGCGTGGCCGCCTTGCTGCTGTGCCCGCTGGCGCTGCCCGCGTTCCGCAACTACGAGGCGCGGAGCTACCATCAGGCGCCAGATCCGCGTTCAGAAGGCGTCAAGCCGGAGTAGCGATGAGCTCAGAACAGGTATTGATCGGGCTGGCCGCCGGCGCGGTGGTCCTTGCCTTGTGGTCGGCGGTGTTTGCGACGCGTGCCGACGTCGCCTCACGCCGCGCGATCAAGTCCGCCGATGCCAGGTGGGAGGCGACGACTCGGCCGGTGCCTCACCTCACCTTCATCGGCTCGCCGGCCGCGGGCCATCCGATCGAGCTCGAGGTGGAGAACCTCGGCGGCGCGCTGACCGCGGGCGGCGTGATCGTGCAGGCGGCCGACGACCTCTACGCGGGCGAGCTGACGTTGCCCGAGAAGGCGCCCCCTCGCAGGATGGTTCTGCAGCCGGCCATGAAGGCATGGCAGCGAACCAGCGAGCCGCGCTGCCTGCTCCTGGTCGCCCGCGACGTCAGCGGCAAGTGCTGGGATTGCGTCGACGGCAACAAGCCGGTCAAGGACCCACGGAAGTGGCTCGCCGGCCGGCTCAAGGAGCTGCGGCTTCAGGGCGTCGTCGACTTCCCGGGCCTGACCGGGCCGTCGCGCTAGAGGCGCCTCTGGCGCGGCGCTTCTAGTGTTCCAGGTCCAGCCGGGCGTTGAGCTTCAGCGTGACGTTGCCCTGCAGCGCCTTGGAGATCGGGCAGCCGTCCTTCGCCGCCTCCGCTTCTTTCTGAAACTCCGCGGCGTCCATGCCGTGAATGTGGCCCACCGTCGTGAGGGTGATCGTCGTGATACCGGTGCCTGGTACGAACTCCACCTCGGCGCTGGTGCTGAGGCGTTCGACCTTGTGGCCGGCCTTGCTCAATCCGTTGGAGAAAGCCATCGAATAACACGCGGCGTGCGCGGCGGCCAGGAGCTCCTCCGGGCTGGTGCCGCCATGATGGCGCTCCGCGCGGGTCGCCCACGTGACGGGAAACTCATCGAACGTGCCGCTTGCCACTTTGACCCGACCCTTGCCTGTGGGAAGGTCGCCCTCCCAGACCGCATCCGCACGACTGACAGCCGCCATGGATTCACCTCCAAACTCAATGAGCCAGCTCCCGCGAAACGTACTACTTCAACGAAACCTGCTCGGGGCTCCGCGCATGCCCACGAACCGCTTTACAACTCTTAACGCACTAAGTTGAAGGGGTTGGCGCATCACCGTCCTAGGCTGACCGCGTCATGAGCGTCGGTCTCGGTCCTCCTCGAGTCTCGCCCGACGGCAAGTGGATCTGGGACGGCGACAAGTGGCTGCCGATCCCGGAAGCAACCTGGGAACCGGCCCCGGCCGCGCTGATCCCGCAGGCGGCCGTGATCGCGGTCCCGGCGCAGCGGATCGTTGAGGTGAGCCCGCTCGACATACCTCCTCCGGAGCCGGCCGCCTTCAGCGACCTCGTGGCAGTGGTCGAGCCGCCCATCACACCTTTATGGGAAGAGCCGGTTCGGTCTGGCCGAACCATGTACATCTATGTCGGAGCGGCGGCGGTGGTGCTCGTCATGATCATGCTGCTGTTGGGCTCGAACATCATTCAGCTGCCGTGGCCGGGCAGCGGATCGAGCTCCGCCACCCAGTCGCCGAGACCCACCATCTCGGAGTACGCACGAGCGGATCGCTTGAACGCCGCGCTCGCGCCGGCTCTCGTCAAAGTCGGCGCCACGCTTCCGGCCCTGCAATCCGCCTGCACCGGCACCCTGTCGAACGCGTGCCTCAACGCGCTCAACACGGCGAACCAGCAGATGACCGACCTCCTGGCGATGATCGATCACGGAGACGTCCCGACGTGCGTCGCCACCGGCACGACAGCGATGCGATTCGACGTCCAGAGCATGGCAGGCGGTATCGAGCTTTCCCTCAAGGGCTACGGGGACAACAGCGGCGCGGAGGTCTACCAGGGCATCTACCGATTCGCCTACTTCGGCCGGTCGCTGAAGCCGGACGCCACCGCGATCACCACCCAGAAGGCGCAGTGCAGCAAGGTGACGCCTCCCTGACCGGCTCGAAGGCCATCGGCGTTCCCTCACGCAAAGGGTGAGCCAAACGTTCCCTGAATACGCACCGACGAAAATGCCACTAACGTCGTTGTGACCTTCATGGAGCTGCCCAGCCCGTAGATGAGCATCCACACCGCCGGCTTCCGCACCTGGGCTTTGCGCGCCTCGAGCAACCGCAACGTCAGGATCGCAGGCGCAGCGATCCTGATCTCGGCCGCCATCGTCGTTTCGGCGATCCTCCAGGGCGACGTTCCTGATGTCGTGGAAGGGGGCACGTCCTGGATCCGGCACATCCTCCATCGCTACACCTACCTGGCCAGCTACGGGCTGCTCTACATCGAGGAGTCAGGGATCCCGCTTCCCGCGCCCGGCGACGTGTTCGTGATGTACGTCGGCGCCCACGTTCCCCGCAACCTGAGCTCCTGGCTGGCCGCCTGGCTGGGCCTGATCGGAGTGGTGGTGCTCGGGGCCACGAACCTGTTTTTCATCTCGAAGCGATTCGGCCGCCGGCTCGTCGCGGGGCGCTTTGCAGAAGTGGTCCATTTGAGCCCGGAGCGATTGGAGAGGGCCGAAAGATGGTTCAAGCGCTACGGAGTTCTGGCGATCATCTTTGGCAGGCACATCCCCGGGTTCAGGGTCCCGATCACGGTGGCGGCCGGAGTCTTGAAAGTGAGATACCCGGCGTTCGCGGTCAGCGTCGCCGTCTCGACGGCGATCTGGGCCGGTGTCGTCATGGTGATCGGAATCAAGTACGGCCCGCGCATGGAAGCTTTCTTGAACGTGCACCGGGTGACGTACTGGATCTGGGCGGCCGTCGTGCTGGTGATGATCGGCGTGATCGTGTACCGCGTGCAGAGGGCCGCTCCGGCCAAGCAGCGGACGCCTAATCGTTGACAGGGACCCGCTGGGCGAACTCGCCCAGCTCGTCCAGCCGCTCGGCCACCAGGGCGAAGCCGCGCTGCAGCCTTCGATAGAAGGTGGGGCGTGACAGGTGCAGGCGTTCCATGATCACCTCGTGACTGCCCACACGCTTGACGTAATAGTCGAGCAGCAGCTTTCCGGCCTCGGCGTCGCGGGGTCCGCTGGACGTCGCGAGCTCACCGATCACGTCCACCAGCACGGACCTGAGGTCGGCGGCGGCTGACCCGCCCCGCGAAACTCCCGGAAGCTGACCGAGCGGACTGCGGCCGAGCGCTTCCGGAGTGCCGAGGTCATCGAGCGCGGCCCGCACCAGCTGAGGCCGGATGGTGCTCTGCGGGTCGCGTGTCCACCTGACGTCGCCCGGCGCCGCGACTCCGCCCGGTATCACCTCCAGCATGGCCGGCACCACTGCCGCCGAGTCCGGCATGCCGGCCCGCAGCAGCCGGCCGATCGACCAGCTCACGATCGTCGCTGCCAGGACCACGCCCGCCCACAGCGATGCATTCCAGGCCGTGCCGGTGGCGGCATACATGTCGATCATGTAGGTCAGGGTGAAAGCGCTCGCGATCACGGCGCACAGCGAGGCGGTGGGGCGCCCCGATCGACGCGCCGACCAAGCCAGCCAGGCGTCTCCCGCCAGTCCGGCCACCACGGCCACCGGCAGCAGGTAGAAGTGAGCCTTGGTGACGACCACAAGCAGACCGTTGACCGTGTAGACGAGGGTCAGCGACCCTGGGCGCAACCGGAAGCTGCTCTTCAACATGAGACCGGTGACGGCGAGGATGGTGGACTGCACCAGCAAGGCCGACACCCCGAGGTTTTGCGAGACCCAGATGTCCACTCGCGCCGGAATCTGCGTGGGGTCGCTTGACGACCACGGGTCGATCAGCGGGTGAACGAACTGGGTTGCGAACGTAAAAACCGACAGCAGGAGTGCCGCTGAAAGCAGGGTGATCACACTCGCGGTGACCTCGCCACGTCGCGCCGCTGAACGCAGTGGCCCGCTCACCATGACGGCCGCCGCGGCGATCTTGACGACGTTGGGAGGAGTGAATAAGAGATCAAGCCCCAGCGCGTTGTGGGGAGCGACAGAGGGCCAGTAGTTGTCGGTGATCAGAGCCGCGCCGAATACGAGCGCCGCGGCGAGCGACCCGGTGTAGCCATCGGGCAGCGCTCGATTCCACGACCTTCCCTCTCGAAGGCCCCGTCCCAAGAGGAAGAAGAGGAAGCCGGTGGTCACGAACCAGGACGCGGTGAGGCCCGCTTGGCCGGCAAACGCAGCGTCCTGAATCACCGTTCCCGGGACCTTGACGTGCGCATAGGCGTCGAGGTACGCGCTGAAGACAAAGCACGTCATCAGAACGACCACCATCGCGTCGACCGCGCGAGGGTCGCCGAACAGCCGGCGCGCGCCGCTCACCTGTCTCCCACCTGCGTCCCCGGGGCAACGATACTGCCCCCGGAATGAGTTGAGCGTCCAATTTGCGACTGGTCTGAGGTACGTACGCGACGGAAGCCTGGCGAGACGCCTGCGGCCTACCGGGCTTCGGTCGCTACCTCGGCGAGCTGCCTGGGGTGATAGGCGGCGAGTGCATTCTCGAACTCCACCATCAGCTCGTCGCCAGCGTCCATCGCGTCTCGCCTGGAACCTGCCTCGACCTCGAAGGTGAGCGTGTATCGGCTGTCGTGCCCGGCCGCCTGCTCGAGACGGATGAAGCCGGGAATGCGTGTGATCGAACGCACATCGGGATCGGACCGGGAAAGCGGCCTCGCGATCTCCAGCGGGACGGAAACGAGGAATTTCATGCGTTCCGAAGAACGGTAACACGAAGATACGGCGTTTGAAATTGTGTGAACCACACATTGTTTTCCCTTCCCAACGGGGGCTAGCGAGGGCCGGGCCGGGGGCGTGAGAGAAGCTAGCTCGCGCTGGCGAACAAGACCATCACGCCACGAGCCTCGTCGAAGGCCATCGGCATGCCGTAAGCGCCCGAGCGGGTCAAGGGCAGCATCGGGCCGCGCTGCACCGGGACCCGGACCCAAGCTGTGGAGTCCCAATCCCACGTGGTGGCCTGGCAGGCGGTGTGATCGCAGTCTGAGCTGTCCTGCACCACGAGCATCACGGTGGCGCGCGCCGGGTCGTAGGCCATCGTTCCCGCGGAGACCCCGGGTTGCGCGTGCTGCTGCCAGCGCGAACCGTCCCAGGTCCACGTCGCGCGCCTTCCCACGTAGACCATCTCGCGACCAGCCCTGTCGTAGACGACATCTGCGTCGGTGCGGGCTTCGCCGGCGGCGATTCCGCCTGGCACCTCTTTCCATCGTGCGCCGTCCCACAACCAAGTCGCACCTGGGAGAACGAACACCAGCACGTCGCGGCCCTCGTCGTAGCCGGCCACAAACGTCACGGATTGGGCCCCAGAGCCGGGGACCGGAACGCTTGGGCCTCCGGGGAGCGCGAGCGAGGACCAGTCAGAACCGCCCCACGCCCAGGCCTGTCCCGAGCCGTTGACGTAGACGACCTTTCCCAGCTTTCCGTCGAAAAGCATCGCGCCCTGACCGGCTGCCGTTGGGCTCGATTGCGTTTGTTGCGCGGTCCACGAGCTGCCGTCCCAGGTCCATGTCCGGTTGATGTGGTTCACGCATCCACCCTGGAAACCCATCACAAGGCTTGTGCACCCGTGATCCCAGAGCACGATCACGCTGCGGGTGCGGTCGTACGCCATGTCCGCGTAGTTGCTGGACGGGCCCGCGGCCGGCACCGAGCGCATCGTGTAGGCCGTGCCATCCCACGTCCACAGCGCCGCAGGCAGCTGGCGCGCGGCGCCATAGAGGGTCGGCGTGGAGGACTGACCTCCGCGCATCGAGAACCAAATTGCGATCGCGGCGCCGGCCACCAAAGCCGCGATCCCGAGTAGCGCGAACGCACGAGACCGGAGGCCGCGGTCCGACCACCGGCTTGGCCGGGTTGATCCGGACAGCTGCGTCGGCCACATCCAACGGACTCTAAGGCGGCCCCTTGGGGTGCGTCAGCGTGATGACCCAACGGTCTTGGACCGCCTCACCTTGTGTCAATCACCCGACAAACACCCGCGTCTTTCCAGTGCGAGGGACCGTAGGAGGCGACCCATCGCCAAACCTAGGCTGCGTTCTCAAGCGAACTACCAAGGTGCGAGAGAAATCTTGACCGAGCCTGGGAGGAGAAGCGATTGAGTCTTTCGATTTATCTGGATATCGTTCCGACGCCGACGTGGCTCGACCCAGGCCACACAGCCTGGCAGCTGGTCGCGGCAACGCTGGTCGGGCTGATGAGCGTTCCCGGCCTGGCAATCCTCTATTCCGGACTGATGAAGCGCAAATGGGCGCTCAACTCCGCGCTCATGGTCCTCTACGCATTCGGCGCGACCCTACTCGTGTGGACCTTCTGGGGGTACAGGATGTCCTTCGGAACGCAGCTCACGGACGTGCTGCATTTCGTCGGGACGCCGGGAACGATCCTTTCTCCAACCGACCTGCAGGGCCAGGCCGTCATCCCTCTGCTGGCGGGAGCGATCCCCGAGCTCAAATTCCCGCTTTCGGCCCTCGCCTACTTCCAGTTCGTTTTCGCGGCCATCACGGTGATCCTGCTGGCCGGCTCGATTCTCGGCCGCACGAGCTTCAAGGCGTGGATGCTCTTCGTCCCGATCTGGATCACCGTCGTCTATTCGGTCAACGCATTCAGCATTTGGGGCGGCGGCTGGATCGGCGCTTTCCCCTCCTGGCTCAGCAGCTTCGCCGGGGCGGGCGCCCTTGACTTCTCTGGGGGCTATGTGATCCACGTCGCCGCGGGAATCTCAGGCCTGGTCGCGGCATCCGTCATAGGCCCGCGCCTGCTCACCGACCGCGAGAACAACAGGCCCAGCAATCTGATCGCGGTGATCACCGGTGCCGGACTGCTCTGGTTGGGCTGGAACGGGTTCAACGGAGGCGATCCGTACTTTGCCGGCGCCGACGCCTCCGCCGCCATCCTCAACACGAACCTCGCGGCAGCCACCGCGATGCTCGCGTGGATGTTCCTTGACGTGTTCATCGTCGGACGCGTCACAGTCGGCGGGCTGGTCAACGGAATGGTGGCCGGCCTGGTCGGCATCACGCCGGCGGCCGGCTACGTGGACGGTTACGGCGCCTTCGCGATCGGCATCGCTGCCGGCGTGATCCCTTTCTTCACCTTCAACTACCTTGTGAAGCTGCCTCCTTTCAACCGCATCGACGACACGCTCGGGGTCATGCACACACATCTGATCGCCGGCGCGGTCGGCGGACTCATGGTCGGACTTCTGGCCAACCCCAATGTCGTGATCTATCCCGGTAGAGGCAGTACAGCTTCGATCGCGGCCACCGGTTTGCTCTTCGGCAACCCGAAGCAGTTCGTCGCTCAGATCATCGGGCTGGTGTTCATCCTGGCCTGGGACGGAGTGATGACCTTCGCGATCTTGAAGCTGATCTCGATCTTCATCCCACTCCGGCTCACCGACAAACAGCTGGAGATCGGTGACGAGGCGGTGCATGGCGATGCGGCCTACGAGCTGATGCCGGTCCCGCCGGCGGCCCATCCTGACTCGAATGGCGCCCACGCACCGGTAGTGGTGCCGACCACCGCCTGACCAACCAGGTCGCCCGGCCGGGGCCGCAGCGGTCCCGGTCTCCTTATTCAGAGGGCGATGCGGACGCGCTCCAGGCCAATCACCTGCTCGAGGGCGACCACGTCCCCGACAACCAGCGTCGCCGGGGCTTCGATCGCCGCCTCAGCCGCCAGGCGACCGATGGAATCGAGCGTTCCGCTGACACTCCGCTGGGTGGGCAGCGTGGCATTGCCGATCACGGCCGCGGGGCGCGTACCGCCCACCGCTCGAGCGAGGACCGCCGCCACATCGGAAAGCTCTCCGAGCGCCATAAGAACGACGAGCGTGTCCGCCGCGGCGGCCAGGTCCGCAACGCGATCGATGGAGCCGCCGCCCTGCGCTGTCGTGATCGCCACCGACGAAGCAACTCCCCGCTGGGTCACGGGAATCCCCGCGGCCGCCGGCGCCGCCAGGGCCGAGGTGATGCCGGGCACGATCACGACGTCGACCCCGGCTCGCCTAAGCGCATCGAGCTCCTCGCCGCCGCGCCCGAACACGAACGAGTCGCCACCCTTGAGCCGTACCACGTGGTGGCCCGCGCGCGCGAGCTCGATCAGCCGGGCGTTGATGTTCGCCTGCCGTGCGCCGGCCTGGCCTGTGCGGCCTCGCCTCGTTCCCACGTTCTCGAGTCGCGTGTCCGGACCGCACAGGGCGAGCGTCTCCGGCGCGATCAGGGCGTCGTGCAGGACATAATCGGCGCCGGCGATGAGATCGCGCGCCTTCACCGTCAGCAGATCCGGGTCGCCCGGCCCGGCGCCGACCAGAGCGACGAGCCCAGCGCCATTTCCGTGAGCGGCGGCGATGCCGGAGGCAAGCCGGTTCGCTTCAGCGGTTCTGCTGCCGCGCAGCAGGCTCCGGACGTCTGAGTTGAGCAGCCGGCGGTAGACGCGCGTCTGTTCGGCGATGGGCAGTCCTTGCTCGCGCAGCCGCCTCCGCACCGCCCCGACCAGCCCCACGAAAGGGCCCCACTCCTGTCCGAGCCAGCGCTCGATGCGAGCCCGCAGCATCGATGCCAGGAACGGGCTCTCACCTGAGGTCGATATCGCGATGAGAAGCGGATCGCGGCGCACGATCGCCGGCGCGATGAAGCGGCACCGCGCGGGCCGGTCGACCACGTTGATGAGGATCCCGGCGGCTTCGGCCTCCTGCCAGCTGAGCTGGTTGACCTCGTCGTCCTCGCTCGCGTCGACCACGAGTCGCGCGCCCGCCAGCGCACCCGGCCTGTATTCGCCCGTTGAGATCACCCGCACGTTCGCGCCCGCCTCCCGCAGGGCGGCCGCCTTTTCGACGGCGAACTTCCCATCACCGAGGACGATGCAAAGCTGATCCGCGAGGTCGAGAAAAACCGGGTAATACCTCACGCTGTGACTTCCTCTCTGGCTGCGTCGAGCAGCACGCGCGCCACCTCCGGGCGCGTGAACTCCTCCGGCAAGTCCATGCCTTCGGCCAGCAGCTTGCGTACGGCTGTTCCGCTCAACGTCCGGTGCAGATCGGATGGATGCGGGCAGGTCCTGGTCGATGCCATGCCGCGGCACGCGGAGCAGTAGAAGGTGTGCTCGAAGCGCAGGATCTCGATCCCCAGCTCACCGGGAGCGTACTCGTCGAAGATGCGATGGGCCGCGTAGGTGTCGTAGTAGCTGCCGACCCCGGCATGGTCGCGCCCGACGATGAAGTGCGTGCAGCCGTGGTTGCGCCGGACGATCGCGTGGAAGACCGCCTCCTTTGGACCCGCGTAGCGCATCCACGCGGGGTTGGTAGCCAGCAGGACCCTGTCCGCGGGGTAGTAGCCGCGCAGGAGCTCCTCGTAGCAGCTCATGCGCACCGAGGCGGGGATGTCGTCGCTCTTCGTTTCGCCGACCAGGGGGTGCAGGAGCAGCCCGTCGACGATCTCGAGCGCGACTTTCTGCAGATACTCGTGCGCGCGGTGCACCGGGTTGCGCGTCTGGAAGCCGACCATCGTCTTCCACGCGCGCGCCGCCTTCACAGCGCGAACCTGCACCGGCGTGAGGTCGTGCTCAGGGAATCCGGAGGTCGGGCGCGCGAGGGCGGTCACCGTGCCGGCCAGAGCCCATCGCGCGGAGTCCTGGAGCACACGGACGCCAGGGTGGGCGACGTCTGTGGTGCCGTAGACGCCGGCGGCTTCGGCGTCGGGCCACGTCTCGAATGCCGAGGTCACGTCGAGAATGCCCACGGGCTGGTCGCCGAGGAAGAGCGCGATCCGCTCGGCACTCGGCGCTGAATCGGCGCGAAGCACGATGGGAATCGTGAAAGGCTGTCCGCCGGCGAGCCGGCCGGTCTCGATCACGGACCTGTAGTCGAGTTCGCCCATGAACGAGTCAAGGGGCGACAGCCCGCCGGTCGCGAGCATGAAGAGATCCGAAAGCTCGCGCCTGCCCACCTCGAGACGAGGCAGCGCGCGGGCCTCCGCACGCAGGGCGTTCAGCTCGTCACCCTCAGGCAATCTCTGGCCCACCTCGCGATCGAGGTGGCCGAGCCGCTCGAGGGCGGCGATCACCTTCGACAGGGACTGGGCCGGCGACTCGCGTGCGGTGTCGCACACGACCTCCGCATGCAGCGGCTCTTCGTATGGATCGCTGACGCCGGTGAAGTTGGCGATCTCGCCCGCGATTGCTTTCCTGTAGAGCCCTTTGACGTCGCGCTCGACAAGCGTGTCGAGAGGAGCATGCGCAAACACCTCCACAAAACCCGGAGTCTGCGCGCGCACCTCGTCGCGCACGTCGCGGTAGGGCGAGATCGCCGCGGTGATGGCGACGCTCCCGCTGCGCGCGACCAGCCGTGCCACGTAACCGATACGTCTGATGTTGGTGTCGCGGTCTTCTTTCGAGAATCCCAGTCCCTTGGAGAGGTGCGTGCGGACCTCATCGCCGTCGAGCAGCTCGACGTGCCGCCCCCGCCGCTGGAGCTCAACCTTCAGCGCGTTGGCGATGGTCGACTTGCCCGCGCCCGACAGCCCCGTGAACCACACGACGAATCCTCTGTTCATGCCTCGACTCCCACCAGGCCCCAGCGCCGCCTGATCTCGCGATCGACGACCCCGAATCCACTGTCAACGAGCACGCCGACGATGAAGATCACGATCATCAAGGCGATCAGCTGTTGCGAATCGTTGAGATTCTGAGCCGCACGCAGCTGCTGTCCCAATGAAGGTTGCTTGCCGGCGAATGAGAGGATGAGCTCGCCGGCCATCAGGCTGCGCCAGGCGAAAGCCCAGCCCTGTTTCAGTCCGCCCACGAACGACGGAAGCGCGGCGGGCAGGATGACGTGTCGGTACAGGCCGAGACCGCGCGCACCCATCACGCGGCCGACGCGAACGAGAAGCGGCTCCACGTGATCAACGCCGCTCAACAGTCCGTTCGCAATGGCCGGAGCAGCGCCGAGCAGGACGACCAGGATGATCGCCGGCTCGCTTTTCTGGAAGAGAAGGATGGCGAGCGGGAACCACGAGATCGACGGCATGGACTGCAAACCGAGAAGCGCGGAACCGAGCGCTCTGCGCAGCAACGTCACGCGGGCAACAAGGAGGCCGAGCGCCGTTCCGGCAAGGACGGCGGTTCCATAGCCGATCACCGCCCGCCAGAGGGTGATCGCCACACCGACATAAAAGCCCACGCTCGTCAAGTCGTTGAACAGGCGATGAAAAACGGGCCACGGTCCGGGGAGGACGGCGGCCGGCTTCCAGCCAGACCACGCTGCGAACTGCCACACGGCAACCGCCACGAGGAGGGCCAAGAGCTGCGGCCAGAGGGCAGACCAGTATCGGAGCCGGCGCGCGCGTGTCGGGCGCGGCGCCAGGTCCAGGACTTCGCGCGTCTTCAGGTCTCGAGCCAGCTCAGCTGCCACTGATTCGCATCTCCTGCTTCAGCCTGTCGGTGATCCGGCCCGCGATAACCGCCAGATCCGGCGAATCGAGGCTGCGCGGCCTTGGCAGGTCGACGGCCACCTCGTGCCCGACCCGCCCAGGCCGGCTCGTGAAAACCAGGACGCGATCACCGAGGCGCACCGCCTCGCGGGCGTTGTGCGTGACGAAGAGGATCGTGAGGCCGTTCTGGCTCCACAGCCGCTCGAGCTCCTCGTGAAGCAGATCGCGGGTGATGGCGTCCAACGCGGCGAACGGCTCGTCCATGAGCAGCACGTCGGCGTCCTGAGCGAGGGCGCGTGCGAGCGCGACACGCTGCCTCATCCCGCCCGACAGCTCGTGCGGCCGGCGCGTCTCCCAACCGTCAAGGTGCACGCGTCGCAATAGCTCTCTGGCGATCGTCGTGCGCTGAGGGTTGCGGACACCTCGGAGCTCGAGGGCCAGCTCGACGTTGCCCGCCGCGGTGAGCCATGGCAGCAGAGCAGCCTCCTGGAAGATCAGCCCCACACGGCCGTGGGCATGAGCGCGACCGCTCGTAGGTTGCTCGAGGCCTGCCAGAAGGTTCAGCAGCGTGCTCTTTCCCGAGCCTGAGGCGCCGACCACGCAGACAAACTCCCCGCGCTTGACCTCGAGGCTCACCCTTTGCAAGGCGACGAGGAGACGGTCGCCGTGAGGGTAGGTCATGGTCAGCGCCTCGACGCTGAGCGAATGCTTTTCCGAAAGCTCGAGCACCTTCGTCACGAGCTCGCCTTCTTCGGAGACCAATGGAGGCCGCATTCCTTGACCTCGTTCTGCTCCCACCCCCAGCGCCCCGCGCGCTCGTCCTCGCCGGCTACCGTCGCGCGCGTGCAGGGCGCGCAGCCGATCGACGTGTATCCGGCGTCGTAGAGAGCGTGATACGGGAGGTGGTTCTCACGGATGTATGACCAGACCTGGTCGTTCGTCCAGTGGGCCAGGGGCGCGACCTTCATCAGGCCGGCGTGCTCGGGATCGGGCGCCGCGACCGCGGTTTGCGAGCGGGTTTCCGCCTGCTGCCTGCGCAAGCCGGTCACCCACGCGTCATACCCGACCAGTGCGCGGGCCAGCGGCCGCGACTTCCGTACGTCGCAGCACAGGCGCCGCATTTCCACCGACTCGAGGAAGAGGTTGGGCCCATGACTTCCGACCATCTCCTGCAAGCCGGCCGCGTCGGGCGAGACCACCTGGATGTCTATTCGGTAGCGGTCGCGGACGCGATCGATCATGTCGTAGGTCTGCTGGGGCAGGCGGCCTGTGTCGAGCGTGAGCACGCTCACCTCGGGCTGGATTCGGGCCGCCATGTCGATCAGCACGGAGGATTCGGCCTGGAAGCTGGCAACGATCACGAGGCGTGGAAACGTCTCGTACGCCCAACGCAGGACTGCTTCGGGTGCGGCTCCCGCGGAGATTTCGGCCGGCGCGATCATGCCGGCACCTCGCTCGAGGCGCTCGCTCTAACGGCTTCGAATCCGATGCGGTCGACCCAATCGCCGAGCCCCTCCCCGGGCCGGCGATCGGAGCGAAACGCAACGAAAATCGGACGAAGCAGGTCGGGCATGCCGGCGATGGGGACGTTGCTTGCGTAGACACGGTTGAGCCGCGTGCCGTTGAAATCGCCGGCGAGCATCACGTCGTACTTGCCGAGCGTCGTGCCGACGAAGCCGACATCCCCGAGGTAGGGACGCGAGCAGCCGTTGGGACACCCGCTCATGCGGAAGCTGATGCGCTCGCCGGCGAGGCCGAGCTCATCGAGCATGGTCGCGAGCGTGCGGATCAGGCCCGGCAAAGCGCGCTCGGCTTCGGCCACGGCAAGCCCGCAGGTGGGGATGGCGGGGCACGCCATGGAGTTCCGAATCGCGTGGGGGATTGCCTCAACAACCGCGATCCCGTGCTCGGCCATGAGCTGTTCCACCCGGGGCCGGTCGGCTGAGTCGATGCCGGCGAGGATGACGTTTTGCTGGGCCGTGAGCCGCACCTGCGGGCGGAGCTCATCGACGATCTTGCGCAGCCCTGTCCGTGATCGGACCCCAGCGACGTCGGCGATGCGGCCGTTCTCGATGAAGATGCCGACGTACAGCCGGCCGTCGCCCTGCTCGTGCCAGCCGAGGTGATCGTCCACCGGCTTCCAGGACAGTCGCTCCGGTGGTTGGAGCGCGAAGCTCACCCGGCTCTGCACCTCGTCGCGGAACCAGTCGAGCCCGCGGTCTGCGATCGTGTACTTGAGACGCGCGTGGCGGCGGTTGGTCCGGTCGCCGTAATCGCGCTGGACGGCTACCACCTCTCGCGCCAGGTCGACGACCTGCTCTGGCTCGACGAAGCACAGCGGCAGAGCGGCCGCCACAAAGGTGTCTGGCTTGTTGTGCGTGCGGCCCAGGCCCCCGCCGACCAGTGCGTTGAAGCCGCGCAGCGTTCCTCCGGCGGAGCGCATCGCGACCAGGGATAGATCGTGCGCGTAAACGTCGACGCAGTTGTCGCCCTCCAGCGCGACCGTGGTCTTGAACTTGCGCGGAAGGTACTGCTCGCGATATAGAGGCTCGACCTCAGGCTCCGAGGTCTTCACCACCTCGCCATCGAGCCAGATCTCGTGGTAGGCGCGAGTGCGCGGGGTGAGCTCGGCCACCATCGAGCCGATGGCTCGGTTCACCTGGTCGTGAAACTGATCGGCAGCGGGCTCCGGGCAGCACATGATGTTGCGCTCGACGTCGCCACAACCTCCGAGTGTCGTCAGAAGGGCGTCATTGATGCCGCGAATCGATTTCTTGATGTCGCCCTTGAGGACGCCGTGGAGCTGGAAGTCCTGTCGCGTGGTGACGCGCAGGGTTCCGTTGGCCCACTTGCGGCTGATCTCGTCGTGCGCGATATAGGCTTCGGGCGATACGACACCACCCGGTATGCGAGTGCGGATCATCAGCTGGTGGTGCTTGTCGAGGCCCCTCGCTCGCGCCTCCTTGCGGCGGTCGCGGTCGTCCTGTTGATAGATGCCATGGAACTTGAGCAGCGTCTCAGAGGCATCGCCAAAGGCAGGCGTTGCTTCGAGCAGCTCTTCTTTGATGAGCCCTCGAAGGTGGTTGCTCGTGGACTTGACCGTCTCGTTTCCCGACATGTCGTCCAGGGATGAGAGGTCCGCAAGGTTCGTCAAAGGGATGCGCCTCCGGAGAACTAGCTGATGCCGACAAAAACGCGCCTGAAGAGCGCGGAAGGAGGCCCAGGAGGCCCCCGTCAGAAAAGTCGGCTAGCTACAGAAGCAGCTGGCGCAGAGCACGTAGTCGATCGCTCGCCGGCGAGTGAGGCAGATGTCGCGAGACGTCGATCTACGCATGCTCAAGGTAGCTTAGCCCATCACAACGCGAACCAGCCTGCGTCTATTCCACGAGCCGGGGCGACGGGCGATTGTTCCTCGGGTCCAAAACAAATGACCCCAACGGATCGCCTCTCCGACTTCGGTTCCAGTCTTGCGACCAAATCCGACTCCGTCGAACGTGTCCCTCGGGGCCGCAACGAACAGTAGCTGAAATCTGGAGCTGTGCCGGTTGGTGTTTTTTCGGTAGCCAGGCTACAAACGCCGCAGCTTTTCGATCAACGGGTTTCGCTCACCACCGAGGAATATCGCGGCCGGACCGAGCGGCTTCGCTAACTAAAACTTACAGCGCTTAACCCCCGACGCCCATGGATCTCGGCGGTTTCCCGTTAGCACAGAGGTATGCGCCCGATCCTCGAGTTCACTGCAGTGACTCGAGCGTATGGCCCGCGCCTTGCGCTTGATGACGTCAACCTGGCCCTGGAGCCCGGGGAGCTGACGTTCCTCGTGGGGCCCAGCGGCGCCGGCAAGACCACCCTTTTGAAGCTGATCAACCGCGAGATCCGCCCCACCTCGGGCGATATCTGGGTGGACGGTATCGCGGCGCACACAGTGAAGGCGTCCCGCGTTTCGGAGCTGCGCCGCCACGTAGGCGTGGTCTTCCAGGACTTCAAGCTGCTGCCCCGACTCACGGCCAAGGAGAACGTCGCCCTGGCGCTGCAAGTCGGCGACCTTCGCATCTCGGACGACGAGGCGTCGGAGCGCGCGATGGACGCATTGGAAGCGGTCGGCCTGGGCGATCGCGGGGCTTCTTTTCCGCACCAGCTATCCGGCGGCCAGCAGCAACGCGTGTCCGTGGCGCGGGCGGTGGTCGGTCAACCGCGCCTGCTGATCGCTGACGAGCCCACCGGCAACCTCGACCTGGAAACCTCCTGGCAGATGATGGATCTGTTCGCGGACATCGCGACCTTTGGCACCGCGGTGCTCATCGCGACCCATAACGTGGAGATCGTGACCCGCCTTCAGCGTCGCGTGATGACGCTGGTCCAGGGCCGGCTCGTGCGTGACCAGCCGGCGGGCCGGACCGGGAAGATGGCGTGGCTGGCGTCGTCGTAGAGGGCCACTTCCCGCGGAAGCGGATCGCACAGATCGTCGTCACCAACGTGACTCGATACCTGTTTCGCGGGGCCGCCCGGAACTGGTTGCGCAACCTCGGCAGCACGGCGCCCGCGCTGAGCTCGATGACCCTTCTCCTGCTCCTGTCCGGCCTGGTCGGGCTCGTCGGCTTCGCGCTCCACAACCTCGAGCAGGCGCAGGCCGCCCAGGCATCCCTCCTGCATGTGTACATGCGCGATGGAGTCCCGTCTGCCGATGTCGACGCGCTGTGGGATCGGCTCTCGAAGGATCCGCGCGTCGCGAGCGTCACGTATGTCACCAAGGCGGAGGCACTCGCTCGAGCCCAGCGGATGCCGGGGCTGCCGCAGCTGGCCGCGGCGACCGATGGCAACCCATTCCCGGCGAGCCTGGACGTGCGCGTCAAGAGCATCGATGACGCGGCCTCGATCGACGGCCTCGTGCGCACCGACATCGCCGTGGATTCACTCGATCCGACCTCGTATGACCGGGGCGCTTACCAGCGCATCCAGGCGGTCCTCTTCGGCCTCGCGGTGGCGGGGACTGCGTTCCTGCTGCTGCTTGGCTTCGTCGCGGTCACGGTGACGATGAACAGCATCCGCGCCGCCATCCACGCCCGCCGCGACGAGGTCACCATCATGCAGCTGGTCGGGGCACCACGCTGGATGGTGCGCGGGCCATTCGTAGTCGAGGGAGCCATCACGGGCGCCTTGTCGGGCGCACTGGCCGGACTGATCACCTTCGGCCTTGCTGCGGCAGCCATGGCCGCGGGCCCCACTTCGTTCACGCAGTTCGCGCCCGGGGTCACGGTCACAGTCGCTGCGATCGCGGCGGCGATCGTCTTCGCAACCGGGCTGGGCCTTGGCTCAGGGTCATCGCTGATCAGCGTGCGGCGGCACCTCGAGTCGTGAAAGGGCTGCTGATCGCGATCGGCGTGGTGCTGCTCGTCCTGGGCGCCGCGCCCGCCGGCGTCAGCGCCGACGCCAGCTCGCCTGATCCCCAGCAGCAGTTAGCCCTGATCGACCAGATCCGCGCACAGCTCGGCAGCAACCTGGCCGACGCAATCGCCGCCCAGCAGCAGCTGAAGCAGTCGCTCCAGGACAACGCCGTCCAGCAGCAGGTGCTGCAGGGGCAGATCGCCGACATCGAAGCCAAGATCGCCGACCTGAACGTGCAGATCGCCGATGCCCAGCGGCTCGAGGCGGTGTTCGCAAATCGAATCACCGCGGAGCGAGCGCAACTGAGGCAGCTCGCGCGGGCGATCTACGAGCAGCCCGGCTCGGTGCTCGTGGTCATCGCCGAGGCGCACAGCCTGAGTGACCTGCTCACGCGCGTCGCCGACCTCAACGTGGCCGGCACGCGAGCCTCAGAGGTGAAGGCGTCACTCGGGCGCGACCTCACCGCGCTGCAGGTGCAGCGCGAGAAGGAACAGGCCGCGCGCGACGAGCAGGTGAAGCAAAAGGACCAGCTCGACTCGGAGCTCGCGCAGCTGAAGGTCCTGCAGGCGCAGCAGGAGAGCTCTGTGGCGCAGCTCCAGGACAAGATCGCCGAGACTCAGGGGGAGCTTTACATGCTGAGCCGCCAGTCCACGCAACTGGCGCAGCAGATCACCGACATGCTGCAGCAGCAGCAGGACGCCATCATCTCGGCGGCCATGCAGTCGGTCTGGACGCAAGTGGAGCTCTGGAGCCAATCGAACAACGTCGGCACGATCACGACGAGCGCCGGCCACTCGACCAAGTACCGCTTCATCTGGCCGGAGCCCTCGGCGCAGATCTCTCAAGGCTTTGGCCCGAGCACGTTCTGGTTCGAGCCCGCCTACGGCCAGTACCCACACTTCCACACCGGCATCGACATGGTGGAACCGTTCGGCTCGCCCGTCTACGCGGCCGACGACGGAGTGGTTGCCCTGGTCGGCAGCTCGAGCGCCGGGTACGGAAACTACGTCGTCATCGCCCACTCGGGCGGCCTCGACACCCTGTACGGCCACCTGTCCACGGCGGTGGTCAAGGTCGGGCAGCCGGTGACGCAGGGCCAGCCGGTGGGGCTGGAGGGATCGAGCGGAAACTCGACGGGCCCGCACCTGCACTTCGAGCTTCGGATCAACCAGCGGCCGGTCGACCCGGCCCCCTACCTTCCGCCGGGCCCGCCGTCCGCTTTCAAGGGCTAGAGGCGAAGCACCTCCCGGCAGGTACCGAAATCACGTACCGCGCCTGCCGGATTCGGGTATTTCTCACCTTCTGGATCGCGGCTGTCTCCTCCTACGGTGATTCCAGGCTCCCGGAGCCCTGAAAAAACTCGGAAATTGGAGGACGACCCTGATGAGCGGCAACTGTGGTTTATACGCGGCGAAGATGGCCGAGCTCCGCGCGCAACGCGAGGCAAGGCGACCACTCCGCGACCAACTTCACGAGCTCCTGCTCTTCGTTACGAAGTGTGAGATGGAGTGGGACTCGAAAGCTCCGCGCTAGGCGCGGTTCAGAGCGGCGAGGTCAGCTCGAGCTGGATGTTGTCCGGATCGCGAAACGGCAGAACGCAGATCCCGAAGGACGTCAGCTCCCTGACCTCGCCTCGCGGTACGCCGCGCTCGTCCAGCTTCCGGATCGCCTCGTTGAGCGCCGACCTGCTCTCCACGCTGAAGCTCAGGTGGTCGAGCCCGACGCGGTTCTCGTCGAACTTGTCGCCCTTGGCGGCCACAGGGCGCAAACCCAGAAGGTAATTGCCCCTGCTCATGACGCACCCGCCCCACAGCACCGGGTAGCTGGGGTCGGACTTGGGGTCCTCCGACGCGGGCGCCTCGGCCGCCACAGTGAACCCCAACAGGGCCGTGTAGAACTCGCGGCTTCTCTCGATGTCGGTGACCGTCAACCGCAGGTGATGGATTTCGCCTAACCCGATCTGGCCAGCCATGTCTTCCTCCTTTCGTTTGCGTGTCGGTGCGCGCCTGAAACCCTATCTCAAATCCGGCCCATAGCTTCGATAATGTGGACGCCGCATTCAACCGGTCGGACGCCGCTGCCGCCACGTGACGCCGCGTTCGCTGCTGAATTCAGCTGGTCCCATGCTGCTCCCCGCTTGCGGCCAAACTGTCAAGATCGCGGCGTGACCAGGGTGAGAATCACTGTCGCGGCTCTAGTGTTCGAGGCGCGACTCGAGGCTGAGCGGGCGCCCTACACCTGCGCGAAGTTCAGCGCCATGATGCCCCTCAAAACGCGCCTGATCCAGGCGCGCTGGAGCGGAGAGGCGGCCTGGATCCCCCTGGGCGACCTCGAGCTGGGGCTCGGATATGAGAATCACACGAGCTATCCCGCGCCGGGACAGCTGCTCCTGTACCCGGGAGGCATCAGCGAAACCGAGATCCTGTTTCCCTACGGCGGGACGGTTTTCGCAAGCAAGATGGGCCAGCTGGCCGGCAACCATTTCGCGACCATCGAGGATGGGGCCGAGCAACTGGCGGCGCTTGGAAAGCTCGTCCTGTGGGAAGGCGCGCAGGACATTCTTTTCGAAGCCCTCTGATCGTGGATCGCGATGCGTCGGTGGTGATGCAGCGATGCGACACACTCGGCGCGATCAGCGAGGAACCTGAGCGGCTCACGAGGCCATTCGCGTCAGACGCCATGCGCCGGGCCCACGAACAGGTCAGCGCGTGGATGCGCGAGGCCGGCATGTCGGTGACGCGCGACAACATCGGCAACCTTCGTGGGCGCTACGAAGGCGCCCTGGGCGGGGCGCCAACATTGCTGCTCGGCTCCCATCTCGATTCCGTACGCGATGCCGGCAAGTACGACGGTCCGCTGGGCGTGCTGGTGGCGATCGCTGCGGTGCAACGCTTTGATGATCGACGTGTCCGTCTTCCTTTCGCGATCGAGGTCGTCGCCTTCGCGGACGAGGAGGGCTTGCGATTTGGGACGAGCTACCTGGGCAGCCGCGCCCTGGCCGGGACCTTCGACGGCGCAGACCTGGACCGTACGGACTCTGACGGCGTCACGATGGCAGAGGCCATCCACGGCTTCGGAGGCGACCCGAAGCGCATCGCTGAGGATCGCTGGAGAGACGGCGAATTGCTCGGCTACTGCGAGGTCCACATCGAGCAGGGCCCGGTGCTTGAAGCCGGCGGTCTTCCAGTGGGGGTCGTTTCCGCCATCGCCGGCCAGTCGCGCCACGAGATCACGTTCACGGGCGATGCCGCTCACGCCGGAACCACCCCGATGCTCCATCGCAAGGATGCGCTCGTCGCTGCCTCGATGTTCGTGCAGGCGGTCGCGGAGTACGCCCAAAGCCAGGCGGGATTGGTCGCCACGGTCGGGCAGCTCACAGTGCGGCCGGGTGCGGTCAACGTCGTGCCGGGTGAGGTGACCCTCAGCCTCGACGTCCGGCACGCGCACGACTCCGACCGCCTCCACCGCACGAAGCACCTGCTCGACGTCGCGAGGAAGGTTGCCGCCCAACGAGGCATCGCACTCACGACCACGGCGATCAGCGAAAACGGCGCGGTCCACTGCTCACCACGCTTGACTTCGGTGCTTGCGAAGGCGGTTGAGGACCTCGGCCACTCCGCTCCGCAACTCGCTGGCGGCGCGGGTCACGATGCGGTCGAGATGGCCGCCCTCACCGAGATTGCGATGCTCTTTGTGCGCTGTAAGGGCGGCATCAGTCACAACCCCGCCGAATCGGTCATGGAAGAGGACGTCGCCGTCGCCATCGACGTTCTCACGAGGTTCGTGGAGCTCCTGGCGACCGACCGGTGAGCGACCTGGTCATCCGCGGCGGAACCGTCGTGACGAGCTCGTCGGACGTGGTCGTCGACATCGCCGTGACGGATGGTCGCATCAGCGAGGTCGGACCGAACCTGCGGGCCGGGGCCGAGGAAATCGACGCCTCCGGCCTGCACGTCTTCCCCGGCGGCATCGACTCCCACGTCCATTTCAACGAGCCCGGACGCACCGATTGGGAGACGATCGCCACAGGTTCCGCAGCCCTTGCGGCGGGTGGCTACACGACCTTCGTCGACATGCCGCTGAACAACCTTCCTGTAACCATCGACGGCACCGCATTCGACCTCAAGCTCGAAGCCGCGAAGCGGTCTTCGATCGTCGATTTCGGGTTGTGGGGCGGGCTGGTGCCGGGCAACCTCGATCGACTCGCGGAGCTGGCGGATCGCGGCGTGATGGGGTTCAAGGCGTTCATGTGCCCAAGCGGCATCGATGAATTCCCGGCGTGTGACGAGAGGATCCTGCGCGAGGGAATGAAGCGAATCGCGGAGCTGGGCTCAATCCTGCTGGTGCACGCGGAGGATCCATCAAAGCTCTCGGATCCAAAAGGCACGACAGCGCGCGATTTCGTCGCGTCCCGCCCAGCGGAGGCGGAACTTTCGGCGGTTCACAACGCGATCGCGTGGGCCCGTGAGGCCCGATGCCGGCTTCACATCGTTCATGTCAGCTGGGTTCCGAGCGCGGCGCTCATCCACGTGGCGCATAAGAATGGCGCCGACGTCAGCGGCGAGACCTGCCCGCACTACCTTCTGTACTCCGAGGACGACCTGGAGCACATGGGCGGCTTGGCAAAGTGCGCGCCGCCATTCCGGCCCGCCGGCGGCCTCGACGGCATGTGGGCCGGCCTCACCGACGGCTGGCTCGATATGGTGGTCTCCGACCACTCGCCGAGCACGCTGGAGCTCAAGCAGGGCGAGAATTTCCTCAAGATCTGGGGCGGCATCTCCGGATGCCAGTCGACCCGACAGCTGCTGCTCGCACAGAACCGCCTGGATCTACAGGCCATCGCAGCGCTGACGTCCACCAACGTGGCAAGGCGCTTTGGATTGATGGGCAAGGGCGACGTAGCGCCCGGATTTGACGCCGACCTGTGGCTGGTCGACCTGAGCCACGAGGACGTCGTGCGTAAAGAGGACCTGCTCTACCGCAATCCGTTCAGCGCGCACGAGGGGCAGCGGATCCGGGGCCGCACCGTACGCACGCTCGTGCGCGGCAAGACCGTGTTCGCCGATGGACGTCTCGTGCCCGGACCAGCGGGCAGGTTCCTCGCGCCAACCACTCAGTGACCCGCGCGTGCATGAAGGCGCTTGCTTTCGGCCGCCACCTCGCGGGCGATCGTCGCCTCGTCTCCTGTGACCAGCCGTCCCTCGCGGACCACGACCTTGCCGTTGACGACAACCGCCTCGGCGCGAGCCGGCGGGGCGAGCGCAAGCCCGGCGATCGGATCCTGGATGCCCGCGTGCGCCAGGTCGTCGATTCGAAAGAACGCCGCGTCGGCGCACTTGCCCGGCTCGAGCGTGCCGCAATCGTCGCGTCCAAGACACGCCGCGCCGCCGGCGGTGGCCAGACGCCAGGCAGTCCGGGCTTCGAGCGCGGTCGGCGCTTCAATGCGTCCCTGCATCGCGGCTCGCACGCGAGCGAGCAGCAACGCCTGGTGAACCTCCATCGCGATGCTGGAGTCCTCGTTGCTCGCCGCGCCGTCCACCCCCAGGCCGACCTTCGCACCCGCTCGGACCAGGTCCTCCACCCTGCAGGCGCCGGCGCCCAGCCGCATGTTGCTCGAGGGGCAGTGGGCGATGCCCGTCCTGGTTTCCGCCACACGGTCCACCTCGGCGTCGTTGAGGTGGATGCCGTGTGCGTACCAGACGTCATCACCCGCCCATCCGAAGTCTTCCATCAGCTCGAGGGGACGCCGGCCGAAGCGCTCAGCACAGTAGTGCTCCTCGTCCAGCGTCTCTGCGACGTGGGTATGCATGCGCAAGCCGTGCCGGCGCGCGAGCGCCGCGGAGTCGCGCATGAGCTCAGGGGTGACCGACCACGGTGAGCACGGCGCGACGACGACTCGGCACATCGATCCCGGCTTCGGATCGTGGTATCGCCGGATCACATCTTCGGTGTGGGCGAGGATCGCCTCCTCGTCTTCGACCACGCTGTCAGGCGGCAGGCCGCCCCGCGACTCGCCCAGCGACATCGAGCCGCGACAGGGATGGAAGCGAAGTCCCAGCTCGCGCGCCGACTCGACCATGGCCTCGAAGATGCCGGACTGCCCCGCCGGAAACACGTAGTGATGATCCGTCGAGAGCGTGCATCCGCTGAGCAGGAGGCGAGCCATCGCCGCGCGGGATGCGGCTCGCACCGTCCCGGCATCGATACCGGCCCAGACAGGGTAGAGGCCTCGCAGCCACTGGAAGAGCGTGCCGTCCGGCACGTATCCACGCGTCGCCCACTGATACATATGATCGTGCGCATTGACCAGGCCGGGAACTGCCACGCAGCTCGGAAGATCGAGCACCTCGTCGGCGCCGGGCGGTACGCCCGATCCGAGCTCCATGATCGTGCCGCCGCGCGCGAGCAGCCAGCCGTTCTCGATCTCCTGGCCCGCACCCGTGAACACGAGCCCGGCGCGAAGCAGCACGGTTGACATCAAGTGTCGACCAGGTCCTGGGGTCGCACCGGTACGCGCGTGATGGGACGTCCGGTGGCGGCCCGGATCGCGGCCACGATCGCCGGACCCGACGATATGGTAGGCGGTTCCCCCACTCCCTTCAATCCGTAGGGCGAATGTGGATCGCCGAGCTCGAGGATGTCCATCCGCACCGGGGGCATGTCCAGGATCGTCGGCAGCAGGTAGTCCGTGAAAGAGGCGTTGCGGATCACCCCGTCCTTGACCTGGATCTCTTCCATCACCGCGAGCCCTAGCCCCTGTGCCGCGCCGCCCTCGAGCTGGCCCTCCACGGCCTGCGGGTTGATCGCCTTGCCGACGTCCTGGGCCGTCGAGAGCTCGACCACCTTCACGAGGCCGAGCTCGGTGTCGACGTCGACCACCGCCCGGTGCGCGGCGAACGCGTACTGGAGGTGTGCGTTGGCCTGGCCCGTATCGGGATCGAGCCGGTGGGTGCGCCGCGGACGGAACTCTCGGGTCTCCTCTATGACCGCGTCGCCGAGCAGAGTGACGAGAGTGACGATGACCTCACCCTGCAACGAGACGACCGCTTCGCTCTCGAGGCGGGCCGCCGAGCTGCGCCCGAGCTCAGACCGCGCCATGGCCAGGACCCGCTCCCGCACCGCCTCAGAAGCCGCTTTGACCGCGCCGCCGGTGATGTAGGTCTGCCGCGAGGCCGAAGAGGATCCCGCGGAGCCCACCTGCGTATCGGCCTGGAGCACGACGACGTCGCTCACGCCCAGCTCGGTGGCCGCGATCTGCGCCTGCACGGTGACGAGACCCTGGCCGACCTCAGCGGCGGCCGTGTGGACCTCGGCATGCGGGTGGCCGCCCACGACGGAGAGCCGGACCATGGCCGTCGAGTAGTCGTCGAACCCCTCCGAATAACCCACGTTCTTGAAGCCGACCGCGTAGCCGACGCCGCGGACGACGCCCTCCCCGTGGGTCGTGTTGGAGATTCCGCCGGGCAGTTCAGCCAGGTCTGCCGCGATCCACCCTGCGCGCAGGCGCGATGAGGATGGGACCTGCTGATCGCTCCCCGACCCTGTCCCCTGCGGCGGGAGGGGGAGCGGCCGTCTCATGATCCGGTCGAGTAACTCCTCGACCGGGGCGGGACTTTCGATGACTTGCCCTGTGATCAGGCGGCTGCCGGTTTTCATGGCGTTCCGTTTGCGCAGCTCGACCGGGTCCATTCCGAGGGCTGCCGCCAGCTTGTCCATCTGCGCTTCGTGGGCGTAGCAGTTCTGGACCGACCCGAAGCCGCGCATGGCTCCGCACGGCGGGTTGTTCGTGTACATGACCCAGCCGTCGACCGTCGCGTTCGGACACTCGTAAGGACCCACAGCGAAGCAGCACGCGTTGGCGATCACCGCCGTCGAGCTGGACGCGTACGCCCCGCCGTCCAGCATCACACGGGCCCTGACGTATACGAGCTTGCCGTCACGCGACGCGCCGTGCTCATACCGCAGCTTTCCCGGATGGCGGTGGACGTGGCCGACGAACGACTCGGCCCGCCCGTAGCTCATCTTCACGGGACGTCCCGTGCGCAGCGCGAGCAAGCTGGCGTGAGCCTGCATCGAGAGATCCTCCCTCGCACCGAACGCACCGCCCACTCCGGCCATCGTCAGCCTCACCTTCTCAGGAGGGAGCCCAAGAATCCCGGACAGCTGGTCGCGATCGACGTGCAGCCACTGCGTGGCGATGTAAAGGTCGACTCCGCCATCGCCGTCTGGAATCGCGAGCCCTGATTCCGGTCCCAAGGGCGCCTGGTCCTGCATCCCGATCTCGTACTCACCGCGCACCACCACGTCCGCCACCGCGTCCTGGTCTCCGTGGCGGATCCTCACGTGGCGCGTGATGTTGCCATTGGGATGCAGCCTCGGCGCGGCCTCCGTCAGAGCGCGCTCTGGATCGGTGAGCGGCTCGAGCACCTCGTACGTGACTCGGACCATTTGAGCCGCGCGCCGCGCATGTTCGGGATGGTCGGCGGCGACCAGCGCCACCGCCTCGCCCCAGTACCGCACGACATCCATGGCGAGCACGGGCTGGTCCTGGATCTCGAGGCCGTAGAGCTTCTGACCCGGTACGTCGCGATGCGTGAGCACCCCGTGCACGCCCGGCATACGCAGCGCTTCGGACGTTTCGACGGCGACGATGCGCGCGTATGGGTGAGGGCTGCGCACGGTGGCGCCCCACAGCATTCCCTGGACCGTCAGGTCTGACGAGTACGTGAAGTCACCGCGAACCTTCCCGGCTCCATCGGCACGACGCGGCGACTCGCCGACGCGCCCGGTCAACGCGCCGCCATGCGCTCTGCGGCCAGGTGCACGGCGTCGATGATCTTGGCGTAGCCCGTGCAGCGGCAGATGTTGCCGGCCAGGGCCTCGCGGATCTGCAAGGTCGTGGGTCGCGGCGTGCGCGTGAGGAGGTCATGGGTGGCCACCACGAATCCCGGTGTGCAAAAACCGCACTGCACGGCTCCGGCTTCGAGGAAAGCCTCCTGGACCGGGTGGAGCATCTCGCCCGAGGCGAGGCCTTCGACCGTCACCACCTCACGACCTTGCGCCTGGCCCCCCAGCACCAGGCACGCGCACACCAGGCTGCCGTCCAGGTAAACAGAGCACGAGCCGCATTCGCCCTGCTCGCACGCGTTCTTAGAACCCGGTAGATCCAGGTGCTCGCGCAACACCGCCAGCAGGCTCGACCCCTCCCACACGCCGTCGGCGACGCGAGGGAGGCCGTTCACCGTGCAGGCGATCCTCATGCCGCCGCCATGAATTCGTTCCACGCCCAGGAGAAGGTGCGACGCGCCATCACCGCGAGGGCGTGGCGCCGGTAGGCGGCGGTCCCGCGGACGTCGTCGATGGGGCGTGCCGCCGCCGCGACAAGCTCACCGAAACGAGCGAGGGCCGGCTCGGGCACCGGCGCGCGTGTGCGCCACAGGTCGTGCTCATCGAGCACCCCTTGCATGAAGGTCTCCGCTTCGGGCGCCATGACAGGGGTCGGCGCGGCCGATCCGATCCCGGTGCCAACCCGGCGGCGCTCGGGCTCGATCGCGAGCCCGAATGAGCACACGGCGATAACCATCGCATTGCGGGTGCCCACCTTGGAGAACTGCTGCGGCCCCTGCGCGGGCTCGATCAAGAAAGCCGCGATCAACTCGTCGTTGCGCATCGTATTGACCTTGGGTCCGGTGAAGAACTCGTGCACGGGAACGCGGCGGGTGGCCCCCACCGAGGCCAGCTCGACGATGGCCCGCGAGGCGAGCAGCGCCGGATGAGCGTCGCCCGCCGGCGACGCGGAACCCAGGTTGCCCCCGATGGTGCCTCGATTTCGGATCTGCGGCGACCCGACCGTGCGGGAGGCCATGGCGAGGCCGGGAATCCGGTCGCCCAGCTCCTCGATGACCCGGGTATAGGTGACCCCGGCCCCGATTCGCAGCATGCCGCCCTCAGCACCCCATTCCCCGAGCTCCGCAACTCGGGTGAGATCGAGAAGTGCGTGCGGCCGGTGGCGGTCGAAGTTGATCTCGACCATCACGTCGGTTCCGCCCGCGATCGGCATCGCGTCCGGGTGGGCCGCCTTCATGGCGAGCGCCTCAGTCCAGCTGGCCGGCTGCAGAAAATCCACGTGCGATCACCATGCGTCATCGGCCGGCGACACGTCATCTCGAGTGACCGTGGCTTCGATCATGCCGTACGGGCGGTCCGACGCGTAGAACACCTCGTTCTCGTTGTCGAGCCCGAAAGGCTCGAGGTCAACCACGAAGTGATGCTTGTTCGCCATCGACATGCGGATCTCCGCGATCTCCGGCCGCGCCTCGAGCACGGCCTCCCCCATCGAGTAGAGCGTCTGTTGGAGCGAGAGGCTGTGCTTGGTTGCAAAGGTCTCGACCAGCAGGCGCCGCGCCTCCCGATGAGACTCTCTCCAATCGATCTTCTCGCCGGCATAACGCCAGCGCACCTCGACGGCCGTCGCGAGCACGCGGTCTCGGGTCTCGGGGAGCGTCGTGTAGTGGTCTTCCCGGTAACCCCAGAATTCCGAGCCTGTCGACTTGAGCAGCGTCAACCCGGTGATGCCGGACACCACCCATTCAGAACTTTCCGTGCATGTCACCAACGCCAGGCGCTGCTCGGAACCAGCTCGCTCGAACGCGTGCGGGTGTGGATTGCCGCCGACCGCGATGCGTGTCCACGATTGCTCGGCAATCGAGATTCGCGCTCGATGCACGGCGCGGTGCTCGCTCACGAAGTGCCGGCCGAGACGCAGCGCGAAATCCTCGATCGCGCCGACCGGATCCTTGGCAAAAGCAAACACGGTGTTCTTCTGCGTATCGGTCGGGACCACGTGGCTGTTGTCACCGGTGAGGTGGGCCGCGCTGAAATCGCCGGCGAGAACGATGCTCACAGTCATGTCCCTGATGTCGTGAGTGGCGCCGCGGGTCACCCGGACGACGTGCGTCTCAGCCTTCCCGTACTGGTTGTCGCCGAGGCGGATCGTCATGTGCCCCTGTAGGTCGAGTAGCCGAACGGGCTCAACAGCAGCGGGACATGGAGATGCGCGTCTTTTTCGCTTGCGACGACCGTGACGAACACCTCGGGATAGAACACCTCGGTGTCCGACGCTGTGAAGTATTTTCCGGTGGCGAACTCCAGGCGGTAATCGCCCGGGGCCAGCGCCGCGCCGGCGAGGTCCTTGACCCGGCCGTCGGCGTCGGTCACGGCGCGCCCGACGACCGACCAGTCGCCATCCGCGCCCCGGCGGCGCAGGGTCACGGCCAGGCCGGCGGCCGGCCGGCCGCGCGTGGTGTCGAGCACATGGGTGGAGATGATCATTCGCCGTGCGCCCCCGCGAGCCTCATGCGCGCGATCTTGCGGTGCTCGTCCGCCGCGACTCGTGCCTCTGTCACGGGATCGTTGTCCATGCGCGCCCGCAGCGCGGCCAGGATGTCTTCAGCGCTCTTGCCGGCCGCCGCGATGAGAAAAATGTGGCCGAAACGAGCCTCGTAGCGGCGGTTCTCCTCGGCAAGCTCTTCGAGCACATGGGCGTTCGCGCCTCGCACGGACTGCTGCTCGCGTTCTGAGGCGACCGGCGCGCTGCCTCCGCGGCCCCCAATGCGCGGGTGACCCCGGAGGGCCTCGGCCCAATCCGACGGCGTGAGGTCCGCCCACGCTCGCTCGGCGGCCGCGACCAGCGCCGCCAGGTCGGCGTACGGCCAGCCGGCCGCCACCTGGCGCGACCATTTGCGCGAGGCGAAACAGGCGTAGAGCCGCCGCTCTGCATCACTCAACTCCCAGCGGCACCAGCTCGAACCGGGCCACGTCGACCAGGCCGCGATCGGTGATCTTCAGCTCGGGAATGACCGACAGGGCTAGGAAGCTCAACGTCATGAAAGGAGCGGCCATCGTCACGCCCATCCCGGCCAGGCGCTGCTCCATCGAACGCAGCCGCTCGTGGACGAAGGCGAGGGGTTGGTCGCTCATCAGGCCGGCCACCGGCAGGGCGAGCTCCTCCACCACGCGACCGCCCTGGGCGATCACGATGCCGCCCCCGATCGCCGCGAGACGCTGCGCGCACGCCACCATGTCCGCATCGTCGACACCGAGCATGACGACGTTGTGAGCATCGTGCGCGACAGTGGATGCGAACGCTCCCCGCTGGAGCCCGATGTTGGTCGCAAATCCCAGGCCCACCCGCCCACTCGCGTGGTGGCGCTCGAGCACGGCGATCTTCACGAGGTCGCGCTTCGTGTCGGCCACGATGCACCCGTCGCGCACGGCCGGCTCGACCAGCTCGATCCCGGTCAAGAGCTGCGACGGGATGACCCGGATGACCCGGATGCGCCGCGGGCCGGCATTCACGTGAAAGGTCGAGGCCGACACCTCCGCCAGGTGAACGGTCTGGCGGACCCAGTCCGGCACCTGGAGCTTGACGAAACGCGGGGCCGCTCCTCGCTTGAGCACCTGGCGCGGGACGAAGGTGGTCAGGTCGTCCAGGACCAGGATGTCCGCTTGATAGCCGGGGGCGATGGCGCCCATGGTCCGCAGCCGGTGATAGATCGCCGGGTGGATCGTCGCCATCACGAGGGCATCTTCAGGTGCGATCCCTTCCTCGACCGCCACCCGCACCATCTGGTTGATGTGACCCTCCTCGACGATGAAAGAGGGCTCGCGGTCGTCGGTGCAGAACATGCAGCGCGCGGGCCCGTAGCGCTTGACCAGAGGCAGCAGGTCGCGCAGGTTGCGCGCGATCGACGCCTCGCGGAGCATCACCCACATGCCGAGGCGGCGCTTCTCCAGGGCCTCCTCGTACGTGGTTGCCTCGTGGTCGGAGCGGATGCCCGCGGCGATGTACGCGTTGAGGGCCGGGCCGCGGACGCCTGGCGCGTGGCCGTCCACGTGGTCGGTGAGACCGGTCTGCAGCTTCGCAACCTCGTTCGGGTCACCGGCG
The DNA here is from genome assembly GCA_050734495.1 of Candidatus Dormibacteraceae bacterium. Taxonomy (GTDB): domain Bacteria; phylum Chloroflexota; class Dormibacteria; order Dormibacterales; family Dormibacteraceae; genus Palsa-870. The sequence goes on along the minus strand of JBOHUQ010000108.1, from coordinate 17,929 downwards.
ATCACGCCGGGGAAGTTCATCATCTCCGCCACCCCGATGGTGCGGTGCCGCCGCAGGAGGCTCTCGATGTCGCCGGTGGTGAACGGTCGGTGCGGCGACTCGAACTTCGAAGCGGGCACGGACGACGAAGCCATCACAAACACGTCGAGCGGCAAGCCGGCACACGAGTCGAGCAGCCAGTGGATTCCGTCGGTGCCGAGCACGTTGGCGATCTCGTGAGGGTCCGCGACGACGGCTGTGGTCCCCTGGGCCAGGACGGCTCGCGCGAACTCGTCCACCGTGAGCTTCGACGACTCGATGTGCATATGGGCGTCGATGAACCCGGGCACGAGGTAGGCGCCCGCCACGTCCATTCGCTCACGGCCCTGGTACCGGCCCAGCCCGACCACGTGGCCGCCGGCGATCGCCACGTCCACGTCGAGCCACTCCTTGGTGAAGACCGAGAACACCCTACCGCCCGCCAGGACGAGGTCCGCGGGCTCGTCCCCGCGCGCGACGGCCATCCACCGCGGGTCCATGCCGGTCAGGATAGTTCGGGCTTGAGGAAGTCGACAGGCTCTTCGCGTCCGTCCCAGACCACTGTCGTCTGGGCCGGCTCAGTGCGGGCTACCACCGTGCCCCCCCGCAGGACGAGCTTGCGAGGAGCCACCAGGCGGATGGCGTCCGCCTCACTGGGCGCGGCGAACGCGCAGAGGTCGGCCCTGCAGCCAATCTCCAGGCCGTAGCCTTCGAGCCCGAGGGCGGCCGCCGGGTTGATCGTGATCATGTCGATCAGAGTGCGTAGCTCGGTGTGTCCCGACATCTGGCCGTAGTGGGCGAGCACGAACGCCGCCTGCAGCGGGTCGCCATAGCCGAGCGGGTACCAGGGGTCCATCACGGAGTCGTGGCCGACGCAGACATTCACGCCGGCGGCCAGCAGCTCCTTCACGCGAGTATGGCCGCGGCGGATGGGATAACCGTCGAACCGACCCTGCAGCGTCGAGTTGTCGAGAGGGTTGGTGACCATGTGCATCTGGGCCCGCTTCAGGTTGTTGATCAGCCGGTAGGCGTAGGCGTTGTTGTAGGAGTGCATGGCCGTCGTGTGGCTGGCCGTCACCCGGCCTCCCATTCCGAGCCGGATCGTTTCCGCGGCCATCACCTCGACGAAGCGCGAATGGTCGTCGTCGGTCTCGTCGCAGTGAATGTCGACCCGCAGCCCTTTGTCCGCGGCGAGCGACATCGCGAACTTGACAGAGCGTTCGCCGTACTCGCGCGTCAGCTCGAAGTGTGGAATCGCGCCCACGACATCCACGCCCATCTCGACGGCGCGCCGCATCAGCTCCTCGCCGCCGTCGAACGACATGATGCCCTGCTGCGGAAACGCCACCAGCTGAAGCACCATCTGGTCGCCGATCTCCTCGCGGAGCTCGATGAGCGCCTGGACCGCGCGCAGCTCAGGATCGCAGACGTCGACGTGGCTGCGCACGAACTGGACCCCGCTGGCCAGCTGCCAGCGCAGCACGGTGCGCACACGGCGCTTGACGTCGTCGACCGTCAAACTCTTCACCCGCTCAGCCCAGATCGCGATGCCTTCGAAGAGAGAACCGGTCTGGTTGTGGCGCGGCTCGCCGACCGTGAGCACGCAGTCGAGATGAATGTGGGGCTCGACGAGCGCCGGTGTCACGAGCGCGCCGCCGAGGTCGATGACCTTCCGCGCGTCGGGCTCGGGCTCTGCGATGCGCCCGTCGCGAACGCCGATCTCGCGATTTACGGACTGCCCCGGCAGGCGAACGCCCCTCAGGAGCAGATCGAGCATTTACGCGAGGCTAACAGAGACCTAAACTCTCCGGAACGGAGGCGGCCGGTTTCGAGAGGGGATAGCACATGCAAACAGCCGAGCAAGTGGGGAAGGACGTACCGATTCGTGAAGGCGACTACGGGGAAAGGGTCGCCACCATCGAGCCGGGTGGGGTCGAGTACATAGCGCTGGGCGAGCGCCACGGCAAGCCGCTCGACCTCTTCTGGACCTGGCTCTCGCCCAACCTGGAATTCGCCACCGTGTTCATCGGCGTCATCGCCGTTGCTTTTGAAGGACTCAACCTCTGGCAGGCGGCCACCGCCATCCTCCTCGGCACCGGCCTCGGCTCGCTCAGCCATGCCGTGCTCTCTTCGTGGGGTCCCAAGTTCGGCGTCCCGATGATGATCGTGAGCCGCGGCCCGTTCGGATTCCTGGGCAACATCCTGCCCGCCGCGCTGAATGGACTCACCGCCTCCTTTGGCTGGTTCATCGTGAACAGCGTCAGCGGCGCCTTTGCGCTGCAGTCGCTCTTCCCTTCATTCAACGTCCCGTTCTGGCTGGCGTTCCTGGTGATCGTCGTAGCCCAGGTCCTGATCGCCACGTTGGGACACAACCTGATTCACGTGTTCGAGCGCCTTGTCGTGCCGCTGCTCGGCATCGTTTTCATCGTCGCGTGTTTCTACATCTTCACGAGGGGCAACTACGGGTACTCACCCAAACCGGTGCCCGGCGGTTGGCTGCTCGCCTTCACCGCGGCGTTCGGCTACGCGGTCGGCTGGAATCCCTTCGCCGCAGACTACACGCGCTACCTGCCGCCGAACGTAAACCGCCGCATGGTCGGTTTCTGGGCCGGCTTCGGCGTCCTCCTGTCCTGCGTCGTACTCGAGATGGCGGGCGCGGTGCTCGCAACCGTCGCCAAGACAGACTTTTTCAACGGCATCCCGACGGCGCAGCTTCAAAAGGCGATGCCGGATCCCGTTTACTACGCGGCGCTGCTCTGCATCGCCATCGGAGCGGTGGCGGCGAACGCCATCAACATCTACAGCGGCACGATGGCGCTGGTGTCGCTGGGCATTCGTGAGATGGGCATGACGCTGCGCCAGCGTCGCGCCGTGATCGCCATCGTCGTCGGCGTGATCGGGTTCCTGGGCGGGGTGATCCTGCAGGCGCAGGTCGCACCGGGCAGCAAGTACGAGAGCTTCCTGCTCTTGATCAGCTACTGGATCGCCCCCTGGCTTGCGATCATGTTCGTGGACTACTGGCTGCGCAAGGGCGACTACGGCGACGAGAGCATTTTCTACAACACCGGGTACAACCGCTGGCAAGGAGTCGTCGCCATGGCGGTCGGGCTGGTGGTCTCCGTGTACCTGTTCGCCAACGTCTTTGGCGTTTACGTCGGTCCCATACCGACCAACAACCCCAACGTCGGAGACATCACGTTCATCGTCGGCTTCCTGCTGAGCGGCGCGCTTTACTACGTGTTCAACATGAACCTCCGCAAGGACACCGCCGCCAAGCGAGCGTCGATGGGCTCTCGCGCGGCCTGACGAGTCAACACCGGCGCCGCTGCCCACTGGGTGGCGGCGCCGCCATTTTCTGGATATGAGCGACACCGAGCTGGCATGGCTGTCCACGAGCGAGATCGTGAACCAGGTCAGCACGCACGAGCTGGATCCTCAAGCCGTGGTGCGGGCGCACCTCGACGCGATCGACCGCCTCGATTCGGCCGTGCACGCCTACGTGCACGTGGACCGCAAAGCGCGCGCAGCCGGCGGCGCCATGTCAGGGACCACTCTGGCGGTCAAAGACAACCTGCCCGTCGCGGGCATGCCCTGGACGGACGGAAGCGCGGTCTGGGCCGACCGCATTCCCGACCACGACACGGTTCCAGTGGCACGGGCGCGGGCGGTCGGGGCTGCCGTGCTGGGCAAGACCAACCTTCCAGAGCTGGCCGCTGCAGTGGGGACGACCAACGCCATCTTCCCCGCCACCCACAACCCGTGGCGAGCCGGGATCACGCCAGGCGGCTCCAGCGGAGGCAGCGCCGCCGCCGTGAGCGCGGGGATGGCCACGGTCGGGATGGGCACCGACATGGGCGGATCGATCCGGATCCCGGCCTCGTGCTGCGGGATTGTCGGGCTGCGGCCCTCGCCGGATCGCGTGCGATCCGAGATCAGCGACCCGGCCGGGCTGTCGGTCATCGCACCCCTCGGCCGCACCGTTGCGGACGTGAAGCTTCTGTACTCGGTGATGGCGGAGCCCGCACCCTACCTCGCGCCCATGACCAACGGCATGCGCATCGGAGTCGTCGACACAACCTCGCTCGGCATGGACGCCGCCTGCGCCGATGCCTGCCGGCGGGCAGCCGGTGCATTGGAGTCGTTGGGCCATCGCGTCGAACTCATCGCCTGGGAATCGGAGGCGGTCGCGACGGGCTATGGAGTCGTGCGGCGGGCCAGCATGGCGTCATTTCCAGCCGACCCTCAGCTGTTCGCTCCGGGGATCCGCAAGCTGGTCGAGCAAGGCCGCGCCCTGTCCGCGCTCGACTATTTCCAGGCGTTCGAAGTCGCCACCGCCGCGGCTTACGCGGTCGTCGTGAAGCCGCTGCTCGCGGGCTTCGACTTCCTGCTCACCCCGACCCTCGGCCTGGTGCCGATGGCGATCGAAGAGGTGCCCGCCTTCCTCAGCGAGCCATACGGCCGCTACATCCAGTTCGTGCTGCCTGTCAGCTTCGCGCACACCCCGGCGATCTCACTCCCCGCCGGCCTCTACGACGGGTTGCCGGTGGGCGTGCAGCTGGTCACCAGGTCTGGCCAGGAGTGGCCGCTGTTGGCGCTCGGGGAGCAGCTCGAGGCGATGCCGGGCTTCGGCTTCCGCTCTCCGTTTCCTGCGGCCTGAGAATGTACAGGTCATGAAAGGTCAAAAGGTCGAGATGTTCGTCGTTCCCATGGCGGCGCCGTCGGACACGGCCGGGCTTCAACAGCTCGCGGACTCCGGAAAGATCAAACCCGACACGCTGGTGGCGATCGCCGGCAAGACGGAAGGTTCGGGGCAGCACGACGACTGGGGCCGCGTGTGGGCGGACGTGGCGCTTCGCCAATGGACTGCGAAGTTTGTCGGGATACCGGTGGACGATGTGGCGAAGCAGGTCATCTTCGTGCTCTCGGGCGGGTGCCCCGGCGTGATCACGCCGCACATCGCCGTCGTCACGCGAGAGTGGGTCGAGGTCCCTGATGCGGACTCGAAAACGGACAAGAGGTTGGTCGTTGGCCGGGCCGGCTCAGACCCGATGCCGCCCGAAGAGGTCGGCCGGATGGGCCAGATCCGCAAGGTTGCGGAAGCCACGCATCGAGCCATGGCCGATGCCGGCCTTACCGATCCCCGCGACGTCCACCTCGTCATGGTCAAGGTGCCAGGCCTCACCACCGCCAGCATCAGGGACGCCGAGTCGCGCGGGAAGACGGTGGTCTCGCACGACCTCACGTTCGGTCCGGAAGGCGCTGGAGTCTATGCGAATGACGCCGCGGCGCTGGGAGTGGCAATGGCTCTTGGCGAGGTGAAGGAATCGGCGCTTTCCGACGGCGTGGTGCGTCGCGACTGGAGCCTCTACTCGGAGGTCGCGATGACATCGTCCGGCGGCGAGAAGCGCCATGGGGAGGTGCTCGTCTTCGGAAATTCGCCCGCGTCCCGAAGCGCGTTGCGCATCGGCCATGCCGTGACCAACGACTTCATCGATGCCGAGGGCGTAAGGAACGCGCTTCGCTCGGCAGGCCTGCGGTTCGACGGGCTGCCGGCCGAGAGCGACCTTTCACGCCTCGTTCACGTCTTCGCGAAGTCGGTCATCCCGGGCAGCGACCGGATCCGCGGACAGAGGATCACTCTTCTGGACGACGTCGACGCGTATCAGATCGGGAAGGCGCTGGGCGGAATGCTGGTCGCGTCAGTGACCGGCCGTACGACCAACTACGTGAGCGGAGGTGAGCGCAACTCCCACCAGGGACCGCCGGGAGGAAACATCGTGGCGGCGGTCGTCAGGACGGACGGCTGACCAGCTCGAACAGTTTCAGCGGCGACAGCGGCATCTCGGTAATCGGGACCCCCAGCGCCTCCTCGACCGCCGACGCGATGACAGCCCCCACCGGGATCACTCCCGCCTCTCCGGCGCCCTTGATGCCGAGCGGATTCAACGGCGAAGGCGTCTCGAGGTGGTCGATCTCGATCGCCGGGATCTCGGTCGCGTAAGGCATCAGGAACTCCATGAATGACGCATTGCGGAGCTGGCCCTCGTCGTCGTAAGCGAGGCGCTCGTAGAAGGCGCCGCCGAGCCCCTGCGCGACCCCGCCCTCGATCTGTCCTTCGACCACGAGTGGATTGATCACTCGCCCGCAATCGTGGACGGCCACGTACTTGAGGATCTCCAGGCGGAATGTCCGCGGATCGACGTGGACGTACGCGGCATGGCATCCGGCAGCCCACGTCGAGCCGGGAGGGCTGTAGTAGCCGGTCGCCTCCAGGCCTGGCTGCTCGCCTTCTTGAAGCGGCGGTCCCTGCCTTGCCTTGGCCGCGAACTGGGTCGCGGCCTCTGTGCCGCCGCCAAAGGCATAGCGCACCGGATTGGCCAGCACCGCGACCGCCGCGAGCGGCATACCGCGATCCGGAGAGCCTTTGACCCGTACCTTGCCTCCGGCCAGCTCCAGGTCCGCGGGATCGACCTCGAGGTGGTCGGCCGCGATGCGCTTGGCCTTCTCAGCCACCATGCCCGCCGCCACCGCCATCGCGTTGCCGGCAGTGACCGCTCCGCGTGACGCGAAGGTGCCCACTCCCCACGGGAAGCGTCGAGTGTCGCCGCCGGTCACCTCGACGTCGGCGACGTCGACGCCCAGCTGGTCGGCGACGATCTGCGCCCAGACCGTCGCGTGGGCCTGGCCCTGGCTGGGGATGCCGGTGGCGGCCGCCACCTTCCCGGAGACGAGGACCTGTACGTGCGCCCCCTCGTAGGGGCCCACCCCCGTGCCTTCCACGTACATTCCCAGACCCATCCCGACGTGGTCGCCCGCCGGCCTGGGTCCGAGGTTGGCGATCGCCTTTTGCAGGAGCGCCGGGTAGTTTCCGCTGTCGTAGACGACGCGATTGCCGTCCTGCCACGCCACACCCACCTCGTACGGAAAATCGTCCGGCTGGATGAGATTGCGGCGGCGGACCTCGTCGCGCTCGAGCCCGAGCTCGGCCGCGATGGCGTCGAGCGTGCGCTCCATGACGAAGCACGCGTGCGGGCGGCCGGCGCCCCGGTAGGGCGACGTTGGCGTGGCATTGGTATAGACGTCCCGGAACCGCACCCGATAGTTCGGCACCCGGTAGGGGCCGGGGACCTGTGCTGCGGTGATGATGGGCAGGATGATTCCGTAGGGCGTGTAGGCGCCGGCGTCATGGATGAAATCGACGTCGAGCGCCACGAGCTTTCCGTCGTCATCGAAGCCCACGTCGACCTCGTGGACCTGGCCGCGCTCCTGGTTCACCGCCGTGAAATGCTCCTGCCGGTCCTCAGTCCATTTCACCGGCCTTCCAAGTTTCATCGCGGCGAAGGGGACCAGGAGCTCGTCGGGGTAGAAGAGCATGATCTTCGGCCCGAAGCCGCCGCCCACATCGGGGGCGATCACCTCGACGTTCGATTCGGGCAACCCGAACAGCACCGCGAGCCCGCCGCGGATCGAGGTCGGCGACTGCGTCGAGTCGTAGACGGTCAGCTTGTGCTCGGCCGTGGACCAGCGAGCCCAGACCGCGCGAGCCTCCAGCGGGCTGGCGGCGCCGCGCTCGAAGCGGAAGTGAAGGCGCTTGCGCCTCGGCGAGGCGGCCAGCGATTTTTCGACCGCCCCGGCCTCCTGGATCATCTCGGCCGCGACGTTGCCGGGCACGTCTTCGTGGACGAGATGCTCGGCGCGAGCCGCCGATTCCGGGGTGATCACCACCGGCAGCGGCTCGTAATCGACCCGCACGAGCTCGGCCGCGTCCTCGGCCATGCCACGGCTCTCGGCCACGATGAAGACGACTGCTTCGCCGACGTACCTCACGACCTCCGACGCGAGGCAGCGCTGGGTGCGGCCGTGGGTCAGGTTGGGATGCGGGATGAGGATGGGGAGGTCGGTCTGGCCGAAGGGGAGGTCGGCGGCGGTGTAGACGGCGGCGACACCCGGCATCGCGCGCGCGGCGGTGACATCGATCGAGCGAATGCGAGCGTGCGCATGGGGCGAACGGACGATGCAGGATTCAAGGGCGCCTTCGTCGATGTCGTCGGTGAAGCGGCCGCGGCCGCGCAGCAGCCGATCATCCTCGACGCGCTGCACCCTCTCGCCAAACCAGCGTGTGGTCATTCCTTCGATAGCTCCGCTGACCTATGCACTGCTCGGCGGATCGAGGCGTAGCCCGTGCAGCGGCACAGGTTGCCGCTGATGCCTTCGTCGACCTGGGCCGGCGTTGGATTCGGGTGCTGTGCCAGGAGGCCCACCACCGACATCACGAAGCCCGGGGTGCAGAACCCGCACTGCAGCCCCTGGCATTCGTGGAACGCCTGCTGCACCGGATGCAGCGGAGCATCATTCGCCGCAAGGCCTTCGATCGTCGTCACGTCGTGGCCCTCGGCCTGCACGGCGAGCATGAGACAGGAGCGCACCGGCGCGCCGTCGAGCAGAACGGTGCAGCAGCCGCAAACTCCGTGCTCGCAGCCGACATGCGTGCCAGTGAGGCCGAGGTCGTGGCGCAAGTGGTCCGAGAGCAGGCGGCGGGGATCGACCGGCGCGGCGTGGACGACCCCGTTGATCCTCATGCGGAGAATGCCTGCTCGGTCAGGACGCGCACGAGATGGAGGCGGAACTCGGGGGTCGCCTCCAGGTCGGCGCTCGGCCGCAGGCCGTTCACGGGGTCGCTGGGATCGGCCAGCACCGGCGTGGGCGCGACCCCGAACAACGCCAGCCGGTCCGCGGCGCGAACCACTCCCGCCAGCGCGAAGTCGCCGTGGCGGCGCGATTCCTCGACGATGGCAAATGGTGCGGGCGAGGCCGGGAACCAAGCCTCAACCAGCAGCTCGTCCGGCGCGAGCGCCGTCTCCATAACGCCTTGAAAGAGCCGGTCGGCCTGGATGACCCGCTCGCCTCGCGTCGAGCGTGCGACCACGTGGCCGCCGAGCGCGAGGACCACCGCCGGAAGCTCGGACGCCGGGTCGGCGTGCGCGAGGCTGCCGCACACCGTTCCACGGTTTCGAATCACTCGATGCGCGACCAGGCGCACCGCGGCGCCCAACAAAGGGCAGACGCGCGTCACGAGACCTGAATCTTCGACCGCCGCCTGGCGCGCCAGGGCCTGGATGGCGACGCCGCCATCGCGTTCGTAGATCCGATCGAGGCCGCCAACGCGGTTGATGTCGACCAGGTGCGTGGGACGGGCGAGCCGGAAGTTCAGCAGGGGCACCAACGATTGGCCGCCGGCCAGCACCTTCGCGTCCTCTAAAGAGGCGAGCAGCGCGCACGCCTCCTCAATAGTGGTCGGCGCGTGGTACCGGAACGGTGGTGGCTTCACTCGTCTGAGCAGTGTGTTGGCGAACCGGCTCGACAAGGCGCGGCATCGGCGGCGTCCTGCGTGAGGTCGAGGAATCTCATGGCAGGGGAGCTTAATCTTCTGCGCATGCCGGACGGCGAGGCGCTTGGGCTGCTGGTCTCCACGCGAGACGAACCGGGCGTCCTGTACCGGATCTCAGAAGCGATCTTCAGGCACGGCGCGAACATCACCTACATCGCCGGTGGGTCCTCGGCGGACTCGGCTGAGCTCCAGCTCGAGGTGACCGGCGTCCAGGACGATGCGATGTTGATCGCCGACCTGGTCGACCTGCAAGGGATCACCAAGGTGAGCCGGGTGCCCACCTTTCAATTGATCTATGGGAAGCGGGTGATCGTGATCGGTGGCGGAGCGCAGGTGGGCATGGTCGCCCAGGGTGCGGTCTCCGAAGCGGACCGGCACAACATCCGCGGCGAGCGGATCTCGGTCGACACGATTCCCCTGGTCGGCGAAGAGCAGCTGGCGCAGGCGGTGCGCGCTGTGGCGCGCCTCCACCGCGCGCGGGCCCTCGTGCTGGCCGGGGCTCTCATGGGTGGCGACATCACGAACGCCGTGCGCGAGATCAGGGAGGCGGGCATCATCGTCCTCTGCACCAACATGGCCGGGTCGGTGCCGGCCGCGGCCGACGTGGTGGTCAGCGACCCGGTGGAGGCGGGCGTGATGGCTGTGATGCTGATCGCCGACACCGCGAGCTTCTCGATCGAGCACGTCCGAGGCCGCCGCTTCTAGCTGCGAGGTCGATCAGGACATCGCCGGGACCCGCGGGAGCTCCTCGATTGCCGCGTCGATCCGGGACTGGGACAGCTCGACATCCTCCAGCTGGCCTGCGAAGTACGCGTCGTATGCCGACATGTCGAAGTGGCCGTGCCCGGACAGCCCGAAGAGGATCGTCCTGGCCTCGCCGGCTTCGCGCGCGGCGGCCGCTTCCTGGGCCACCGCTCGCAGGGCATGCGCGGATTCCGGAGCGGGCAGGAAGCCTTCGGATCGCGCAAAGCGCACCGCCTCTGCGAAGCATTCGTTCTGCTTGTACGCGCGAGCCTCGACTACTTTCTTGTCGACCAGCAGGCACAGGGACGGAGCGTCGCCGTGGTAGCGAAGACCGCCCGAATGGATTCGGTCGGGCACGAAGCTGTGGCCGAGCGTGAACATCTTCACGACCGGGCCGAGGCCGACGGCGTCGCCGAAGTCGTACGCGTAGACACCTCGTGTGAGGGTTGGACAGGCGGCCGGTTCCGCGGCGATGAACCGGGTGGCGGGGTGGCGACCCTTGAGCTTGTCGCCGATGAACGGATAGGAGAGACCGGCGAAGTTCGAGCCGCCGCCAACGCAGGCGATGACCACGTCCGGGTACTCCCCCGCCATCTCCATCTGCTTCTTGGCCTCGAGGCCGATGACGGTCTGGTGGAGCAGAACATGGTTGACGACCGAGCCCAGTGAGTACTTGGCGTCGTCGTGCGTGGCCGCGTCCTCGACGGCTTCAGAGATCGCGATCCCGAGGCTTCCAGGCGAGTCGGGGTCGTCCGCCAGGATGCCGCGTCCGGCGTTGGTGAGATTGGTCGGTGAGGCGTGCACCGTCGCGCCCCACGTCTCCATCATCGCCCGCCGGTAAGGCTTTTGCTCGTACGAGACCTTGACCATGTAGACAGTGACCTCGAGGTTGAACAGCGCCCCCGCGAACGCGAGCGCGGATCCCCATTGCCCCGCACCTGTCTCGGTCGTCAGACGTTTGACGCCTTCCTTCGAGTTGTAATAGGCCTGAGGGACGGCCGTGTTCGGCTTGTGCGATCCGGCCGGGGAACCCCCCTCGTACTTGAAGTAGATGTGGGCCGGAGTGTCGAGCGCCTTCTCGAGCCGGTCGGCGCGGTAGAGCGGGCTCGGCCGCCAGATCTTGTAGACCTCACGCACCTGGTCCGGGATCTCGATCCACGGCTCGGCGGAGACCTCCTGGGCGATGATCGCCTGCGGGAAGATCGGAGCCAGGTCGGCCGGGCCCATCGGTTGAAGCGTGCCAGGGTGCAGGTACGGAGCCGGGGGGGCCGGGAGGTCCGGCAGGATGTTGTACCAGCGCTCGGGTATGTCGCTCTCGCTGAGCAGGATCTTCTTGGCCATTTCCGCCCTCCCAGAAATCGACGTAGTTGAGAAGAGAAGGTTACCCGCGAACTTGGAGGCGCGGCCGAAAAGCAGGCGGCGGATCTTCGTAGGCCGTCTGGCCCCTTTTTGCCACCCCCGGCCGAGGCTCAAATTGACCCTTGGAATCCGTCGCAAGGTTGACACCGGGGTCGGACAGGTTCAGATTGACGCCCGAGGGCGACGAAGGAGGGACTCGTGGATACACCGGCGCAGTACTTTCACTGGGGCTTCATCCTCATCTCGGTCCCGAACCTGCTCGTAATCGGCGGAATGGTCGTTCTATTTGCGATCGCGCTCATCGCGCCGTTCCCGCATGGCGGCGAGGACGACGATGTCAGCACCAAGTAGCGTCGGACAAGCACCTCCAGGGGCTGCGCCCGCGACACCCCTGTCCAGGAGTTGGACCCTCCGCCTCCGCCAGTCGATCGGTCGGCACCTCCCAATGGACCACCTCCTGCCGGACCGGCAGCCTTACTACGTCGGGTCGTGGGTCTACGTCTTCGGTGTGATCACCATCGCGGCGCTGGTCTGGGTGATCGCCAGCGGCGTGGTTCTTTCATTCATGGGACCGCAGTGGTGGCATGACTCTCGCGTCGGCAAGTTTTTCAACAGCCTTCACTTCTGGTCTGTCCAACTGTTCTTCATCTTCATGGTCCTGCATCTCTGGGGCCAGTACTTCATGGCAGGCTGGCGCCACGGCCGCGCGGCGACCTGGATGATCGGAGTGGTGATTTTCGGGGTCAGCGTCCTCACCGCTTTCACCGGCTATCTCTCGCAGCAGAACTTCGATTCCCAGTTCATTGCGCTTAACGCCAAGGACGCGATGAACGGCGCCGGCGCCGGCGCATTTTTCGATGTCTTGAACTTCGGCCAGATGTACGGACTGCATGTGATGTTGCTCCCCATCGGGGTCACGTTCCTCGTGGTTGTTCACCTCGTCATGGTCCGCACGCGCGGCGTTGTCAAACCGATCGATGCCGAAGGGGGCGCGCCGTCATGAGATCGATGGGCGCGACCCAGGAGGAGTACTACCGCGGCGTGCGAATGGTCCCTTACGACCTCGTCAAGGAGATCGTCCTGGCGATCTTGGGCGTCGGCGTTCTCGCACTGGTCATCGCGGCCCTGTTGTCTTCACCCGACGTACCACAGGTGACCATCGCCACCTGGGCGCAGCAGAACCCGGTTGACCTCGTCACTACAGCCACCAACGAGCTCGCGGGTTCTACCACGAGCGCGGCGTACGGTCCGCCATACAACTCGGCGGGCGCCGGCCAGAGCTGGGGTCCGATCGCTCCCCAGAAGTGGTTTGGAGTCCGCATCCCGGTCGATTCGGCCAACGCTTTTGTAATTCAGCCGCTGCAGCGCGCCAGCTTCAGCAACACGGCCCTTGGCGCCGCCCTCAGCGCGTGGCAGAACGCCACGCCGGATCAGCAGACCAAATGGCTCGACGCCTATTCCACGGCACTGCCCGATGCAACAGTGACCGATGGCAACGTGGTCGTGCCGACCGGCGATTACGGCCCTCTACCGGTGATGATGTCGAACCTTCTTGGGGTTGCGCAGGCCGGCGGATTGGATGGGCTACTGGTCACCAACGGCCGCTTCTACCAGACGGACTACACCCAGCCGCTTCTTTTCATCGGCGATGGGACCTACCTCTCAAGCCTGGCGTCGGACGCCAACCTCACGGGCAGTCAGTGGGGAATGATGAACGAGACGGGCAGCTATCCCGGCCAGACCTGGCTCTGGCTGTACACGATGTGGTACCAGGTGTCGCCGTTTACGAGCACGACCGGATTCCTGGGTTTCAACTCGTCAAACGCCGACCTCGGGATCATCATCCTCATGACGCTGCTGACCCTCGCGCTGGCCCTGGTGCCATTCATTCCGATCCTGCGCGACATTCCACGGTGGATCCCCATTCATCGCTTGATATGGCGCGGCTATTACGCCTCGCGCAAGGTTGCTGCCCCCGGTTAGGCCCCTGGGTTACTCCGCCTCCCCATCCGATCGGCCTATTTGGGAGGGGTCTTCTGGCGAAGTGCCTTGTCGAGCTCTTCGCCGACCTCGCGAAACGTGCCTGCCAGCGCAGCTCCGAACGAGCGCGCCGCCTGCTTCGTGGTGGCCCGAACCTCAGGGTCACTGGCCGCCACGTCGAGCGAGACGAAGAATTTCTCGGTGGCCTGCCCGATCTGCCGCAGGGCGCTGTTTATCTCCGCCGCCTTCGTGGCGTCGTCCGCGTCCTTGTAGTGGCGGTGCAGCTCCCCCGCCAGCGATTTCATATCCGACTGGAAACGGCCCCAGGCCTCTTTCGTGCTCGTGTCAGTCATTCGACCACCTCCTGATGAGCTGAGGGTACGCCGCGCGCCGATCGTGATCGGCTTGCGACCGCAAAGTCCACGCCGGTCAGGTGTTGACGGGCAGCGTCAGCTGAGGCTCCGGGATCGGCGACTCCTTGTCGAGACGCCGGACCGCTGTTCCGACAGAGAAATACTCGATCACGTGCGAGCCCCAGTAGTACTGGACCTCCTCGACCCTCACGCCGACGACGCCCTCGGCCTGCAGCTGCATGGCCTCGTACTGCATGCGGTCCATCGCGATCTCGCGAGCTTCGTAGATCGCTTGCGTGTAGTTCGGCATCTCGGCGTTCCTGCCCAGCTGGCTGAGGGCCTGACGGAATCCCTGGTGCGCCACGTGGTAGACGCACGTGCCCATGACCAGGCCCAGCGGCGCGTGCCCCGCCTTTATGAGCTTCCAGAAATCCTGACCGCTGAGGTCGGATGTGAAGGGCTTGCCCGCCGGAGTCTTGTAGGAACCACCAGACTCCGACTTGATCGCGGTGCCGATCGCCATGAACTCGGCCAGCCCCGGTCCCCACTCGTAGGCTTTGAAGGTGAGACGAACACCCGCCACGCCATCGGCGCCAAGGGCGTCGGCCTCGGCCTCCATGCGAGCCATCGCAAGCGACCGCGCCTCGTACATCGCCTGGCTCAAGTAGCCGAGCTCCTGGTTCTGGTTGTAGTTGCCGATCTGGGCGCCGATGTGATAGATCGACGAGCCGACCACCAGGCCACGCGGATGAAAACCCGCTGCTTTGATCAGGAGGTATTCGTCGACCGAAAGGTCCGACGTGAAGAAGTCTCCCTGCCCGCGGTGGAGGCGGTCGAGGGCGAGCTTGGGAAGCTGAGGCGGGGCGCTTGGGGGCTGCGAGCCGGGGGGTTGGCTGCTCATCTGAAGTCTTGATCCCTCCTTAAGGTTGACGGCATTGGCTGGGACCTCACCGCACCATCTCGTCGAGTGCGTTGCGAGCGGTGGCGCTGGACTCCGCGTGCTTTGTCAGATGCGCAGACAAGGCTTCGATCCATTGGTCGAGGCGCATCACCTCGTTTTTGAGGACGATGCCGCGAACCTGGTGGTTGAGGCGCGCCTCGATGCCGCTGGCCGCGCGCCGGAGCTCGTATCCATGCTCTTCGATCTGGATGCGAATGGCCTGGACGCGGTGCTCCTTTTTGAAGAGGCCTCCTTCCCGCTCCACGCGAACCATGTTGGGCAGAGCGTCGGAAAGTTTGGTCGCCAGCACCTCCATGAAAGTCTTCAGGTCGGCGGCATCCGCGCGGAGGGAGGCCGCCAGCATGTCGAAGTTGGACGCCGGCCCGCTCGGTTCCAGGTCGCCCATTCGGTGCCAGTATAGGCAGCGTCAACCACCTAGAATCTGTGCTCTTCACACACCGATCAACTTCACCTTCTGGAGGTGCGCCATGAGCATCCTGCGCCGCATGTCCGACGTGTTCCAGCAGAAGGTGAGCGCGGCCGTCGACAAGGCCGAAGATCCTGCGCAAGCTCTCGATCTCTCGTATCAAAAGCAGCTCGACGCCCTGCAGCAGGCTCGCCGCAGCGTGGCCGACGTCCTGACCTCGGAGAAGCGCCTCGAGCTCCAGGCCGACCAGCTCACCCAGAGCATCACCAAGCTTCAAGGCCAGGCGAGGATGGCGCTGGGCCAGGGCAAAGAGGACCTGGCGAGGGAGGCGCTGACCCGAGCGCAGCTGGCTCAGACACAGCTCGACGACCTCACCCAGCAGATCGCAACCGTCAAGCAGCAGGAGCAGAAGCTCGAGATCACGGTCCAGAAGCTGCAGGCACGAATCGAGTCCTTCCGGATGCAGCGCGACACGATGAAGGCCCAGTACCAGGCCGCCAAAGCGAGCACCAACGTGGCCGAAACCGCCACCGGCCTCTCGGAGCAGATGGCCGACGTCAGCATGATGGTCGATCGATCGCGAGACAAGATCGCGCAGATGCAGGCGCGTTCAGCCGCGGTGGGCCAGCTGCTCGACTCTGGCGTCCTGGACGACCCCGGCGCGAGCAGAGGGGACGACATCGACCGGCAGCTCGGAGCGACCAGCGGAGAGGCGGCGGTGCAGGCGCAGCTCGACGCGATGAAGCAGCAGATCGCCCTCCCGGCCTCGAACATCGTGGTCCGCGTGCAGGGCGAAGGCCAGTTCCGCCTTGGCAGCTCGTACAAGGGCGAGCTGGACGCCTACGACCAGAAGGTCATGGACGCGATCGAAGCCGGCCAGGCCGCTGCTCTCAAGCAGTCCGTGCACGACGTGATCGCCTTCGTGAAGAGCCACGGCGTCGCGGTGGCGGACACCGAGAATGCGGCATCCCAGGTCGTGCTGCCGTCCGAGGACCTGACCCTGGACGAGGCCAAGAGGATCATGGCCGGAGGCTAGGGCTCACTCCAAGGGCGGTCGCACCAGTGGACGGAGCGCTGAACGAAGGCCGGCGCAGCGTGCGCGACCTTGCGTCAGCCTGAACCGCTCGGCCCGAAAGCGCCGGCCGGCCGGCCGCTAGTGCCCGCTGTCCTCGTAGCCCGCGACCTGCACCCGGTGCAAGCCCGTCACCGACAGGATCTGGTCCTCACCTAACGAGTCCTCCGCCAGCAAGGCCTTGGTCAGCGCTTCGAGGCGGCTGCGGTTGTCGGTCAGCAGCTTCATGGCTTCGGCAAAGCACTCGTCGGCGATCCGCTTGACCTCCAGGTCCACCTCTCGCGCGGTTGCTTCGCTGTACGGACGCACCATGGAAAGACCATTGCCCTGGCCGTCTTCGGAAAACGCGAGTGGGCCGATCGTCGCGCTCATCCCCCAGCGGACGACCATCTCGTGCGCGATCATCGTCACCTGCTGGAGGTCGCTCGCCGCGCCCGTAGACACGACTCCGTACACGAGCTGCTCCGCCGCCCGTCCCCCCAGCGCACCGGTGATCCTCGCCCTCAGGTAATCCTCGCCGTAGTTGAAGCGATCGTCGATCGGGCTTTGCACGGTGACGCCCAGCGCGCCGCCGTGCGGAATGATCGTCACCTTGCGGACAGGGTCGGCGCCCGCCACCAACAGGCCCAGCAGCGCGTGCCCCGACTCGTGGTACGCGATGCGCTGGCGGTCGATCTCCGAGAGCATGAGGTGCCGCTCGGTGCCGAGGAGGATCCGGTCGATCGCTTCGTAAAAGTCGGCCGCCGTCACCACCGTTTCAGCTTTTCGCGCCGCTCCCAGGGCCGCCTCGTTGACCAGGTTGCGGAGGTCGGCTCCGACCAGGCCCGGCGTCCTGCCGGCGATATCGTCGAGGTCGATGTCCGGAGCCAGGGGAACGCCAGCCGAGTGCAGCTTGAGGATGGCGGCGCGGCCTCGCCGGTCGGGCGGCTGCAGGGTCACGCGACGGTCGAATCGGCCCGGTCGAGTGAGCGCGGGATCGAGGATCTCCGCCCGGTTCGTTGCCGACAGCACGATCACGCCGACGCCGGGCTCGAAACCGTCCATCTCGGTGAGGATCTGGTTGAGCGTCTGCTCCTGCTCGTCGTTGCTCCCCAGGCGGATGCCCGAGCTGCGGCTGCGGCCGATGGCGTCCAGCTCGTCGATGAAGATGATCGCGGGCGCCGCCTTGCGCGCTTTCTCGAACAGGTCGCGCACGCGCGCGGCGCCGACGCCGACGATCGCTTCCACGAACTCGGAGGCCGACTGGCTGAAAAACGGGACCTTCGCCTCGCCTGCGACGGCGCGCGCCAGCAGCGTCTTGCCGGTGCCCGGCGGCCCGATGAGCAGCACACCCTTCGGTACGCGACCGCCGAGTCGCTCGTATTTCTGGGGCTCCTTCAGGAAGTCGACGAGCTCCTCGAGCTCCTGCTTCACCTCATCGATGCCGGCCACGTCGGCGAACGTGGTGGCGGGGCGTTCGGCGTCATAGATGCGAGCGCGGCTCTTGCCGAATGCGCCCAGCAAGCCGCCCGCGCCGGCGCTGGCCGAACGCCGGATGAGGTACAGCAGGCCTCCGACGATGAGCAGGGTGGGCCCGAAGCTGAACAGGAGCTGCTCCCAGAACGGGAGCGGGGGGTTTTCCGGCTTGGCGTTGATCGTGACCCCATGC
>JBOHUQ010000107.1:0-14187 GCA_050734495.1 Candidatus Dormibacteraceae bacterium | reverse complement strand
GTCGAGAACTTACTTTCGCGACCGGTGAACGGCGAGGTGTTGACGCCGAACGTCATTCGCACGGTGGGCTCATCGATCGCGATCCTCGGCAGCGGATCCGGGGATTCGGGATCGGCCAGCGTATCCCCGATGGCCACCTCGTCCAGCCCCGTCAACATCACGATGTCGCCGGCGCTTGCGCTGGGGACAGCGACCCGATCCAGGCCGCGATATACGAGCACTGTGACAACCTTGGCGCGGCGTGCCTCACCCGTGGCGCCCAGCACCGCGATCGAGTCACCGGGCGCCACGCTCCCGCGCGTGATGCGTCCGATCGAGATGGTGCCCGTGTAGTCGTCATAGGCCCGGTTGGCGACCAGCATCTGGAAGCCGCCCTGCTCCGCGATCGGCGCGGGGAAGTTGTCGATGATGGTCTTGAACAGCGGCTCGAGGTCAGCCGCCAGCTCGTCTGCTTTCAGCCCCGCGCGGCCTTCCTTGGCGATTGCGTAGACCACCGGAGCCTCCAGCTGGTCGGCGTCCTCCGCCAGCTCCAGGAACAGGTCGTGGACGCGATGCAGGGCCTGCTGCGGATCCGCGTTTTTGCGGTCGACCTTGTTGATCACCACGATGATCCGGAGCCCGACCTCGAAGGCCTTGCGCAGCACGAAGCGCGTCTGGGGCATCGGACCTTCCGCGGCATCCACCAGGAGCAGGCAGCCGTCCGCCATGTTGAGGACGCGCTCGACCTCGCCGCCGAAATCGGCATGGCCCGGCGTATCGATGATGTTGATCGTCACGCCCTCGTGCCGGACCGATGTGTTCTTGGCGAGGATGGTGATCCCCTTCTCCCTCTCGAGGTCGTTCGTGTCCATGATCAGCGTGCCGACCTCCTGGTTGTCCCGGAAGGTGTGGCTCTGCTTCAGCAGGGCGTCGACCAGCGTCGTCTTCCCGTGGTCGACGTGCGCGATGATCGCCACGTTGCGAATGTCATGCCGAAGGTTGGTGGGGCTCATTAGTTGGCAGCAGGCACTATACGGAGCGGGCTGCTCACTGCGTACCGAAAGCGCCTGAAGGCTAAACCCTGACGCGCTCGGCTCGAAGCGGGGCGCCGATCTCGTTCAAGAAGCTGAGCAGCTCACTGTAGGACTCGAGGAAGGACGTCTCGTGGTACGCGATCCCCCTCTCCTGACAAAAGCGCTCGATGATCGGCTGCGCGCGCCGCATGTTGAGCCGCGGCATGCCCGGGAAGAGGTGATGTTCGATTTGATAGTTGAGCGAGCCGTACCACAGGTCCGTCAGGGGATGTCCTCGAACGTTGCGGGCCGTCAGGACCTGGGTGCGCACGAAATCCATCCGCGAGTCGGCATCTGTCTGGGGCATGCCCTTGTGGTTGGGGGCGAAAACCGCAGCCATGTAGGCGCCGCCGATACCCTTCTGGATCAAGACGACCATGAGCGCCGACCACGGACCCAGGAAATAGAACATTGCACCGAGGTACGCCACGGCATGACCGGCGAGGAGGACGAACTCGAGGCGGCGATAGCGTGAAGGCTCTTTGAACAGGTATTTGAACCCGGCGACGTGCATGCTCCAGGCCAGGAAGGTGGTCAGCGGGAAGAAGAGGTAGGCCTGGTACATGGCGGCAAGCCGGCCGGCGCCACGCCGGGCCTGAGCCTGCTCATCGTTGTACGCGATGGCGCCCACTTTGATGTCGGGATCGAGGTCCACATCGTTGGGGTTGCCGTGGTGCCTGTTGTGCTTCTGCACCCACCACCCATAGCTGACGCCGAGCAGCAGGTCGCCGGTGACCAGGCCGACGAATGCGTTCTTTCCGGGGGACGCGAACATCTGGCGGTGGCCCGAGTCGTGCAGCTGGAAACCCAGCTGCACCGAGACGAGGCCGAGCCCGACCGCGGCCAGGGCCTGGGCCCACACCGCTCCCACCGTGAACACCAGCACCAGGCAGAAGGTCCACACCACCAGGTTGGTCGTGATGCTCAAGACGTAATAGCTGGGGTTCTTATCAAGCAGGCCGGCGCCCTGAATTCGCCGCTTCAGAATCGCGTAGTCGCGTTCGTTCTTGATGTCTGGCCGAACGCCAGATTCTGTTTCCGCAAGCAAGGTTGCCAACGATACTTCAATCGACACACTGAGTGCGAATGCGTAACAGAATCTATAACAACGGCGACAGAAACCCCCCGAGCGCAAGTGGCGACCATTTCCACCTATAAGCACGGGAGGACGAAGCAGGCAATATGTACGGCCGATCATGATTCGCCGTCATTCGGCCTCTGTGCTCGACCTCATCGTGGCGCTTTGCGTTATAGCCTCGGTCGCTTCGCCCTGGTGGATCAGCGTCCCTCCCGCCCACCTCCCCGAGACATTCGGCTTCCAAGCGCCGGCCTGCTGGCTGATGGTCATCGCGCTTTTCGCCGCGCTCTTCCTGTCCCAGCGGGTCGCGGTGATCGCCCTCGCATTTGTCGAGCTCGTCCTGATCGCATGGTTCGGATGGGCCATGCTGGTCGTGACCACCCCGCGCTTCACGTCACTCGGATTCCCTTTCATCGGCACGGACCTGATCGGCCCAGGGTGGTACGCGGCCGCCGTCGGTCTGCTGGTGGCGGCTGCCCTCGTGGTCCAGGATCTCAACAAGAGAGATGTGCCGGTCGGCTGGGACCTCTGGGTCTTGACCGCGCTGCCGGGATACGGGCTGGTTCGGCTCGGCCGCTGGAGCAGCGGGCTCGCGTGGACCGCCCTCTTCTCGGCCGCGCTGTACTTCGCGTCGACGGATTCGCCTGACCCTTCGCAGTTCACCGAGTACGGCGGCACCGGAAACGTTCCGCCTGCGTATCCCCGCGAGCCCGAGTGGGTGCTCCTGACACTGGCGGGCGTGCTGTTCGTCATGAGCGTTGCGGCCACCGCGTGGCGGCGCCGGAAGGAGCTCAGCACCGGCGACTAGGTCCGCCTTGCAACGCTGGGGCTCAAGGCCCACTTGAAAGACGTTCCACAGATTCGGCCGGCGACGCTAGAATCCTTAGGAATCGTCTGGGCGCGTGTTGGGGGGAACTGTCATGTATCTGTTTTCTCAGGTCATCAATCCCGCCGGAACCCTTCTGGTCACCACGATCGTCGCCCTGATCCCGGTGGCCCTGCTGCTGATCCTGCTGGCAGCGTTCCGGGTCACGGCCTGGCTCGCCGTCATCATCGGCTCGATCGTCACCTTCATCCTCGGCGTCGTGCTCTGGGGAGCGCCGATCGACGGCGCCTTCAAGGCATACGTCCTCGGCAGCGCGACAGGCATCTGGAGCGTCGACTGGATCACGTTCTGGGGTGTGGTCATCTTCAACACGCTCGTCCTGACCGGCCTGTTCGGGAAATTCAAGGACTGGCTGGTCGTGCAGGCCACTGGCGACGTCCGCGTCCAAACGATCCTTCTGGCGTGGGCGCTCGGCGCACTTCTCGAAGGGTTGGTCGGCTTCGGCTACCCGTGGGCGGTGGTGGCGCCCATCCTGATCGCGTTCGGCATCCTGGAGATCGATGCCATCCGTGTCGCGGCGATCGCCAACAACGCGCCCGTGTCGTATGGCGCACTCGGGGCGCCCATCATCGGCCTTGCCGCCGTGACCGGACTTCCCCTGCTCGCACTGTCGGCCTCGGTCGGCAAGGTGGTGGCGGTCCTCGCTTTGGCTCCGCCCTGGGTGCTGATCTACCTGGTGAGCGGCTGGAAGGGTGTCCGCACCGGCTGGCCCCTCGCGATCGTCGGCTCGCTTGCGTACATCGCCGGACAGTTCCCGGTCTCGCAGTTTTTGGGTCCATACCTGCCGGATGTGGCAGGATCTCTTGTCTGTTTCCTGGCGCTGCTGGTGCTGCTTCGCTTCTGGAGGCCGAAGGAGACGCTGGGCTATGGAGGCAAGCCACTGGTGCAGGAACGTGGGTTGTCACCCTCCGGCGGATCGACGCCTCAGGTCGGTCAGCGCGATGTCTGGCTGGGTCTTGCCCCGTTCATCATCCTGATCATCGTTGTCACTCTGTGGACGGGACCGTGGTCCGGCCTGCCCAAATACATCGGCTTCAAGTCGGCGGCAACGTTCGTCTCATCGATCAGCCACAAGAGCGGCTCGGTCGCGTTCTCGTGGGCGCCCGGTATCGCCGGTACGTCGATCTTGGTGTCGTGGGTGCTGATCGTGATCTTCGCCGCCATTGCGATGCGGCCGCGCTGGGGCACGGTGCTGCCCGCTGTTTTTGCGCGGACCTTCAAGCAGATGTGGGGTGCGCTGCTCGTCGGCGTGTTCATCTTCGGCTTGGCCAACGTCTTCAACTACTCGGGGATGGCGAATTCGATGGCCAAGGGCTTCTCCAGCATCGGCACCGGTTACATCCTGATCGTCGCCATCGTGGGTTGGATCGGGGTCGCGCTTTCAGGCAGCAACACGTCTACGAATGCCTTGTTCGGCGCCTTCCAGAAAACAGTTGGGCAACTGCTCGGTTTCCCTGTCTTGCTCCTGCCGACGTTGAACTCGGTCGGTGCCGAGGTTGGCAAACCGATCGCGCCGCAGACCACCAGCGTCGGAGTGTCCACCACGAGCTATGTGCGCCGAGAAGGCCTGGTCATCCGGCACAACATGGGCTGGACGCTGGTGCTGCTGGCTTACCTGATCGTGGTCGGCCTCCTGTTCTACGTCGTCTTCCCAGGCACGATGAAGGTGTAGCCGCCCTTCGAAACCCGGCGTCTACGAACGCCTTGTGGTACGCCGGTTCCGCGGCGCGGCTGCGCACGGTACGAGCGACGGCTGGCTCCCGTGGGGCTTCATTTGGCTGACATTCAAAGCCGGTGCACGTCTGGCACGGTGCGCAAGATTCTCGTGTTTCGACGGCAACATTGATTTCCTGGCACACGACTTCGGCGCCTCTGCTGACTAATCTTCCATTGGACTCGAGCTATGGTCCGCCGTGCCAGCCGCCTCCAAAGTCGCCTCGATCGCTTGATTGTCGTGCGCGGAGGATAGGAACCAAGCCTCGAACTGCGAGGGCGGGAGCAACACGCCGGCGTGTTTCATCCGGGCGAAGAAACGCGCGAATGCTTTTGGATCGCTCGACCTGGCCTCTGAATAATTCGTCGGAAGCCGGTCGCGAAAGAAGACGGTCAACAAAGAACCCAGCTGGGCCACAGCCGTATGATCTCGCCTCAAACCTTGGGTCAACCGTCCGGCGCGCATTTCAAGCTCCGCGTAGACGGCCGGGGTCAGTTGTGACAGGGTGGCTTCGCCGGCCGCCATCACGACCGGATGGCCGGATAAAGTTCCGGCCTGATACACGGGCCCCACTGGCGCCACGAGATCCAGCAGTTCTGAGCGGCCGCCATAAGCCCCAATCGGGAGGCCGCCACCGATGATTTTGCCCAGCAGAGTCAGATCCGGCCGCACGCCAAACAGCTCTTGGGCGCCCCCAGGCCCCACACGAAAACCAGTTATCACCTCATCAAAGATCAGCAGGGCGCCTATCCCGTCGACCAGCCGGCGTAGTCCCTTCAGGAAGCCAGGGGCCGGCAGCACCAACCCCATATTTGCGGCGACCGGCTCCACGATGATGGCCGCGATTTGGTCCGGATAGGCGTTGACCAGTGCGGCGACCGAACCAAGGTCGTTGTATTCGGCGACGAGCGTCTCGCCAGCCACCGCAGCCGAGACCCCGGCGCTGCCAGGAATTGAAAGGGTGGCTGCCCCGGAGCCGGCCGACACGAGCAAACTGTCGGAATGTCCGTGATAGCCACCATCGAACTTGATGATCAATGGCCGTCCGGTCGCAGCGCGGGCGACACGCAGCGCACTCATGGCCGCCTCCGTCCCACTGCTCACGAATCGCAGACGTTCGATCGATGGCATCCGCGCACAGATGAGTTCGGCGAGCCTGATCTCAGCCGGGCATGTAGCGCCATATGGGCCGCCGGCCTCGACCGCCTCGTTGATCGCCTCATTAACCTCAGGATTCGCGTGGCCCAGGATCAATGGGCCGAACGCCCCGACATAATCGATATAGCGCTTGCCATCGGCGTCCCAGACGAATGCGCCCTTTCCGCGCACGATGACCGGCGCGTTGCCCCCGACCGCCTCATAAGCCCGGACCGGGCTGTTGACGCCGCCTGGAAAAAGACGCGCCGCGCGTTCGCGCCAGGCGCGAGAACCGGAGTCGCTCATCGGCGATTGCTCAACCAGTTGAGATAGACCAGGACATTGGCTTCGACGATTCGCTCGGCCACGTCGATGTACCCAGGTGGAACCGGCCCGGGGTGGTTATAGAGGTCATCGATCCCGAGGTAACCACCATTCAGCCGGGCCCTGACTTCGGCGTTGATGGCAGGTGGTGCCGAGATGTCGGCAAGGGGCGGCAGCTGACGTGGCATTGGCTCGAGCTCTCGCCATGGGCCGGCGAGCGCAACCGCGATGGCACTCGTCTCTCCAGCCAAGTCGGCGGCTCCAGACAGGTCGGTGCTATCCGCACGGTAGATCTTGGCGAGTCGGTGGGCTCGATTCGAATCGCGGCTCGCTATGGTGAGCCGAGCCCCCGCCTCGCTGGCGGCCCGTGCGAGGGCGGCTCCCATCCGTCCAGCGCCGACCACAAGAACGGATTGGCTGGCGAGAGACGATTTTTGGCGCAGCCAATCAATCGCCCTTACAGCGAGGTTTTCCCCAGGAGCGGTTCGCCCTCTGCGGGCACGACGTCCCGCAGCAATCGCGGTTTCAAACAGGCGCTGCAGTCTCGTATCAAGGTCTCGCGTCGCCAGTGCGGTTTCAAGGGCAACCCGCACTTGGTGCAGGACCTCATCCTCGCCGACGATCGCGCTGTCGAGTCCGGCAGCCACCCGGAGCAGATGGACGACCGCCATGTCTCCAGCCATGAGTCGAAGCGTGGGATCGAGCTCTGGCATTGCACCAAATCCATAGAGCTCGACGCGGTGGCAGGTGTCCAGCATGATCCAATCCGAATGTCCGGCAGCGGCCTTGCGTACGGCTCTGGCGAGCGCGCCGCGGAACTCTGCACCTTGAGCATCCGCGCGTGCCCCCAGCATCCACGGCTCTTGGTGCAGCACTAACGTTGATCCACTGTCTTCAAGAACGATGGTAGTTGCCTGTGCGGTTCGGTAATTACCTCGGGACAAATCGGCAGGTCATTGCATCAACGTCCTAGAAGGTGGGCACTGCCTTGAGAGTTCGGCACGGCTTGTGTGGGAGGTGAAATGTTTCTCACCAGCTTGGTATCCACCCTCCCTTTGGGGGAGAGTCACGAGCCGTCTTCAGCGCGGACGCGCAGCTCGCGCAAGTGAGCGGTGAGCTCTACCAGCTTGGCTTTTCGCCACGCCACCTCATGGCTGCGCCAGCCAGGCTGCCCTCCTCGAGGCACAATGGAGCCCGTGGTGATCCAGGTAAACGGCCATGACCTTCCGGGCGCGAGCTGCATCCCCGCTCCTGATGACCCCCGCCCCCACGACAACGTCCACGTCGGGATCGGAAGGCGCGAGATGGCCACCGAGCTGGTCCGAGGCGACGCGTCTGAGGCGACATGGAGGTTCGAGGTGCGCGCCATCGCCGACGAAAACCGACGGTTCGACTTTCGCGGACCGCTGGTCGACGGACCGCGTGGCGACCGATTCCTCTATCTCAACTGGGTCAACGTTGAGAAAGACGGGAGGTGCCGTCTCTTCCGCCGGGCGAAGATCATGCTCACCGACATCGATCCGGCGCTCGTCGAGCGGGCCGTGGCTGACGAGACCGAACTCCACTGCGATGCCGGATTGACCGACGCCAAGGGCAATCCCAATTGTCCGCGGTTTCGTCGGACTGAGCTTTCTTGGAAGGCGGTGCAAGCCGCCCCTGCGAGGTGAGCGATGCCGATGACCATCGGTATCCTAGCGCGCCGGACCGGGGTTCCGGTCAAGACGCTGCGCGAGTACGAGGACATGGGGCTGATCTACACCGTGGGCCGCAGCCCAGGGAACTATCGCCTCTTCGATGACGACGCCCTGTGGTGTGTCGGGGTGATCGTGAACATGCGCAGCCTCGGGCTGACCCTCGCTGAGATACAGGATCTGGCCGGGGCCTATCTGCAGCATAAAGACGTGCCGATCGGCCCACGGCTGGCCGGTGCATTGAAGGCGGCTCGCGTCCGCATCGACGGCCGGATCGCTCAGCTCGAGGAGACCTTGCGCCGGATCGACACCTTCCAAGCCGGCAACATGACTTCGGAGGTCCTCGCCCGCGATCCGCGCGGGCGAAAAACCCCTTGACTCTCCCCCCAGGGGGAGGCAGTAGCCTGCGGCCATGATGACTCGGACTTCCACCACGGACCCCTCGGCTGCAGTAAGTTGCACCTCTCCCAGGTCATTGTGCGGATGGTCGCCACCGCCGAGCGAGGCCGACACGCCCTTGAAGCGGGCCGTGGACCGATTCATGCCGCGGACCGGAATCGGTGTGTGCGTGTTCTTCGGCGCGGTTGCCCTGCTGATGTTGGTCGCGCCAGCGTTTCCCAAGCCGGGCGAGCTGACGGCGGACGGACTGGCGTCGTTGGCAGCGGCTGGTTGGTGTTGGCTGAATTTCTGGCGCTGCCGACACGCCCATTGCGCACTGACCGCCCCGGGCTGGTCGGCCCTCGCTGCCTTCGACTTCGGCGAGGCGGCGATCGGCCACAGCCTGATCCACGGCGACGAGCAGCTCGTCTTTCTCGGCATGCTGGTCGTGGCGGTGGCTTTCGAAATCGCATGGAGTCGCATGCGCGGTACGAATGCCCTGATCGCGCAACGCCGCTCGGAGGACGTGACATAGCAAGCGCAAAGGCCACGAGCCATCAGCGGCCCCTCTCGAGGACGCGCGCGTAGGGGCGATTGTTCTCCGCGCAGTTGTGCAGGTAGCGATCGCGCAACAGCTGTGCGTCCGATCCCGGCAAACCGCCGCCGCTGGGCGTCAGTGTCCTTTTGGTTGGTGTGTGTTGGCTTGGGACCTGATAAGCCTGTGGCCTTCGCCGAATTCACAAATCCCTGTAACGGAAGAGCTGGCCAGCCAGCGCGACGCAGGCGGCGGCGACCACAAGGGACGTCAGTACTGGCCACAGGACGTCGACTGATTTGCCTGCAGCAAGCGAACTCACCTGCGTTGTCAAAGCCGCGGGCGAGTAAGTTCCTAAGGGCTTCCAGATCGCCGCGATCAACAGCAGTGCGTAAACTCCCAACCCTGCACCGGCAGCACCGGCGGCGGAGCCGATCAACGTAGATAACAGTGTCATCAAGGCGATGAAGAGAACGCCAAGCACAAGCCACGCGATCGTTGCTGACCACAGAGCGGATCCCGGCGCGTTTCCGAAAATGATTGCCGTCAGACCCCACGTGATTAGGGTTCCTGCAACCACAAGGGCCGCGAGAAAAGCACAGTGCACGACGGCCTTGGCTACGACGAATGCGGTCCGGGACAGCGGCTTGGTCAGCATGAGAACGGCAGTCCCACTCTTGATCTCGCCGGATACCACGCTGCCATAGACGATGATGAGCGCCAACTGAACTATCTGAGACAGGTTCTTCAGCCACTGGACATAGGCATCCAGATAGGTTGGTTGAGGGATCTTGAATCCGTTGAGCTGACCATTGCCGACTGCCGCTTCAACGAGCTGTGGGGTGAATCGAGCCAGCAGCGGCCCAGACACAGCGAACAACAGAAGGATGCCAGGGAGCACCCAAATCCGCCAGGTGCGTAGGATCTCGCGGCTTTCCTTCCCTATGAACACCAGGAACCCGGTCATCAGTGCTGACCACCAACCAGATCCACAAATACCTCTTCGAGCTGAACCTCGCCCGCCTCCAGGCGAGATAGGCCGATCCCCTTGGCAGCCACCAATACCGGGATCTGCCTCTGGGCGGCTCCCACGTCTGCGACCGCGATCTCGATTCCTCCGTTGGTGCTGCGTGCGACCGATGTGGCCCACGGTTGAATCTCGATTTCCTGGGCGAGCTCGTCGGCCCCCTCGGTGACCTCCACGATCACCTTGTGCACCCCGTAGCGCTCCTTGAGCTGGTGGATCGGCGCCTGCGCGACCAGGTGACCGCGATCGAGAATGGCGACCGTATCGCATACACGCTCGACATCGGAGAGGATGTGGGTGGAGAAGAACACGGTGGCGCGTCCGCGTAGCGAGGACAGCATTTCGAGAACGTCTTTTCGCCCGATCGGATCGAGTGCGCTGGTTGGTTCGTCGAGGAGCAATAGTCTCGGGGCATTGATGAGCGCCTGAGCCACACCAAGACGTTGCTTCATGCCGCGCGAGTACCCACCGATCTTCGTTTCCACGTCGCGCAGCCCGGCGAGCTCGAGGAGATTCCGGACGCGGCTCTCGAGTAGCGCACCGCGAATACCGAAGAGCCGGCCTGCCAGTTGCAGAAACTCCCTGCCAGTCATCCACTCGTAGAAACCTGGGACGTCAGGTAGGAAGCCGATCATGGCTCGCGTGGGGTTTTCTCCAGCCACGTTCAAGCCGAGGACCTGAATAGAGCCGCTGGTTGGCCGAGCAAGGCCGGTCAGGAGCCGAACCATGGTGGTCTTGCCTGCTCCGTTGGGACCGAGGAAGCCGAAGACCGACCCCTCCTCGACGACCAGGTCCACGGAATCCAACGCTCTCTGCCGCCCATAAGCCTTCGAAAGCCCAATCGTTTGAATGGCCGCCGCAGTCACTTCTGATCGGTGCCGTCGGGAGGCCCGTACAGAGAGTCGACGATGTCCTCAGTCCGCGCCGACTTTGCATGCGAAGCCACCGCATCGCCCGCCGGAACAGGCTTGCGGGCGACGGCCAGGTAGATGATCGCACCGAGCAGGTTGACCAGGACGATGATCGCGAGCCACATCCATTTGTTCTCCCCAACCACGCGTTCCGTCGGCCTCCGGTAGAGATCGACCAGAGCGACGACATCGAGGCCGACTTCGATGGCAACCAAGACTCCAAGCACGACCAGAACCGAGATCGGAACTGTTGCGAGATTCGCGGCGGCTGGCACCAAAATCGCGTGCATCGAAATTACTCGTCTCCTCCACTCTCGTTGACCGGCAGCGAAATGGTCGCCAGAACCCGACGCCGGCGATCGGGCCCTGCTTCCCGAGTGAGATATGGGCCAATTGCCAAGTTCACGGCTTTAGCCATTTCGGTGAACTCCTCATCGGTCAGGTTCAGCACAACGGCCCGGTAGCCGACCCCATCACGTACAAGGTCGATATCCGATCGTTCGAGGTATTTGTCGAACTGGTCGATCAGCCCGGCGAGGAAAGCCTGGAAATACCCGAGCTGCTCGTCCCGGGTCACCTTGGCCAGCTCCTCTGGGGACAGCACCCCGCCTCCCGCCGAAATCGCGAAAGTTCGCTCGACCGCACCGCGGATCCGTCGCTCAGCCACCACCTCGAGCGCCCCACCGCGATGCAGTCTCTCGATCTGGCGATACACCGTCGCTTGCGGAACGTCGCGTAAAGCGGCAGCTGCCTGCTTCGGGGTCAGCCGGCGGTCGTTGGCAAACGCGAGAAGCAGACGGAGCCGTACTGGATGGAGGAGCAGATCAGCCCTTTTCATTCTCACTGATGATAGCATTATCCAGAATGAGAACGGCCGAAGGCGGATACATCGTTTCGCCGCGCGCGAGCATGTTGACGAACTCCTTGATGCGCTTGGCCTTGGTCTCTTCGCGCCGGGCAGTGGCGATCCGGTACAGGATCGCGTAGCGGTTCTGGCTGTTCAGCTTGCGGAACATCGCGCGGGCCTTCGGGTTCGCGTTGAGCGCTGCCGCGAGGTCCGGTGGGACCTCGATGGTCGCAGGCCCGGAGTACGCGGCCTGGTATCTCCCGTCGGCCTTCGCACGCTCGAGCTCGGCTATGCCCACAGGATCCATACGGCCCTCCGCCCTCAACCGCTCGACGTTCTCTAGGTTGCGTTTCGACCAGAGGACCGTCTACCTCGGATGGGGTCATCTGCAGGACGGAGTCCGTGCGATCGCGTTCAAGGACGCCGCATCTGTCTTGGCCGAGACCATCGCAGCTCGTGGCACACACCGGCCGGAGCTTGACCTGCTCGCCTATCCCCTCCTCTTCTGCTGGCGCCACTACGTCGAGCTAGAGTTGAAGCAGTTGGTCCGGAGTGCGCGCCGGCTTCTCGACGAGAAGCCAGACCCCAAGGAGAAACCGCACCACCACCTCCGCGATCTCTGGACGGAGTGCAACGGGCTTCTCGAGCGCATCGATTACCGGGAACCCGATGACTACCGGAACGCGGGGCGCGTCATCCTTCAGCTCGACGCCCTCGATCCCGACGGCCAGCACTTCCGCTACGCGTGGACGACGGCGACGAAGAAGCGCCCCCGCAGGGCGACATTGGCGGGGGTCGACGAACTTGCTATCGACCCAGTGCATGCCGCCCTCATGGGACTGGCAACGTTCCTCGAGGCTGCAGAGGCCCAAATCGATGACCTGACCCAGGCCTTACCGGAGCGGTAACGACTGGCGCACCCAAGGCGCCGCAGATCCTTGAGCCACGCCGTCCAATGTCTGCGTGATGGCACGCGCGTGTGGTTCATTCCGCCAAGTCCCATCCCAAGGGACCGAACGTGTTTCGCAGCGGCAGAACTGCGATGCTTGGGTTAGTTCCAGTCGAGAAAGTCGCTAAAGTTGACAAACTCGCGATCGAATGCTAAAGTGTGTCCAATGGCAACAGCGATCCCGGCCCTGCTCAACGTCCGTGAGACTGCACGGCGGCTCGGCGTCTCCGAGGCTACAGTCCGGAACTGGGCTAACCGAGGTGTGCTGCGAGCCGGCCGCCTTCCGGGCTCTGGCTTTCGACGCTTTGACGTCGGCCAGATAGAGCGTATGCGGCAGGAAATGCTCACTCAACTAGCGCCCTTCGAGGAGGGCCCAGTGATTGAGCGACGGGCACGCGGCCGAATCGTTCGTGGGGACGACGACTGACGCTAGAGTTGGCCCGTGCCGGAGATCCGACCCGCCGACGCGGCATATTCCGAAATACGGATCCCGCTCCTGAGCCAGGGCGACATCTTCCGAGAGGTTCCGCTCGCGTACCCGGTCCCTGGACAGATCGTTGAGCAGCAGACGAGCGGCGGTGTCCGTCACTTTCTGGCCGGTCCTTTGGAGATCGGGCCGGCCATGCTCATCACGCCAACCTGCTCCATGCGCGCGCAGAAGGAACCAGGAAAATACGCGCATCCCGTGCGCACGCTGGTTCCGATCATGCCGATCGAATGGCTGCTCGAGAAAGGACTACTGGACGACAGCAAGCTCGGGCTCGCACGCAAGTACGACGGCCTGATCAACTACATGTACCTTCCCCAGCATTATGCCAGCGGCCTGCCCGAGAGCCTAGCTCTCCTGTACATGCCCGCGACCATGCACCACGACATCATCGACGGCCTACGAACGACCCAGCTCGCTGTCGAAGGCGCTCGCCAACTCCACCGCAAGCTGGTGTGGTTCGAAACCTCGTGGCCGGAACCGCGCGCTACGTTCGATCCGGCACTCGATTAGACGGAGGCGCTTCGCTTGCGGGCTGTTCGATGCCCATCAGATCCTAAGGGGCCGAGCTCACATGCGAGCCAACAGATCGGCTTTCTTTGCCGCGAACTCCTCGTCGGTGAGTAGCCCGTTGTTGCGAAGCTCAGCAAGCTGCTTGATCTTGCCGGGAATATCCTCAACTGCGGGCGGGCTCGGTGCGGCTATCGACTGAGAACCGATTCCCCGACGCTGCCTTGCGGCACTGGACGCATCTTGAAGTTTCTGCGCGAGACTCGGTGCCTTGTCAGTCTCAAAGACGAGAGCCAATCGGCGGGCGGCGTCATCGTATTCAACGTTTAGATACTGGTGGTGATGGCCGGCTTGCTTCTTCCAAGCGAACGCGAACACGCCGACTGCGAGTAAACGCGTTGCTGTGACACGTCGCTCGATTTCGTTTTGTGTCTGAGCCATAGCCGAGACAAAGGCCACGTCGTACTGCACTTGCTTGAAGCCGGATCGTAATTGCAAAAAGTCACCTGAGAGCGAGAGTCCCACCTTGCTTCCTGGCTTGAAGTCGGGCGATCCCCCAACCAACTCGATTCCCATGATGTTTAAGGGCACTGATGGCGTCTTCGTCTTTGACGGTTGGACCGCCAGGCTTTGGGCGATTGGCATCGAGTCGGGCGCCAAT
>JBOHUQ010000106.1:0-7231 GCA_050734495.1 Candidatus Dormibacteraceae bacterium | reverse complement strand
GGTGGAGGGTCCGCACCATCGCCTTGAACTCGTTGACCTGTTCGCCGCGCTGTCCGGTGCTCGCGTACTCGTTGTGCGGCGCGAAGAACCCGATCGTGTTGTAGCCCCAGTAGTTGCGCAGGCCACGCTCCACGAGGCGCTGGTCCTGGATGAACTGGTGGATGGGCATCAGCTCCACCGCGGTCACGCCCAGCGAGGTCAGGTGGTCGATCACCGACGGATGCGCGAATCCCTGGTACGTGCCGCGAAGCGCCTCGGGCACATCCGGATGGAGGCGCGTGAAGCCTTTCAGGTGGGCCTCGTAAATGACGGTTTCGTGCAGCGGCCGGTCGGGCGGGCGGTCTCCGGCCCAGTCGAAATGGGGGTGGTGGACCACCGACTTCAGGACGTGTGGGGCGCTGTCCTCGATGTTGACCGCCGTGGGGTTCTTCAGGTCGTAGCCGTAGCAGGATGAGTTCCAGTCGACGTGGCCGTCGATCGCGCGCGCGTAAGGATCCAGCAGGAGCTTGCGCGGGTTGCAGCGGATTCCCTCGTCGGGCGCGTACGGGCCGTGAACCCGATAGCCGTAGCGCTGGCCGGGCCCGATGCTCGGCAGGTAGGCATGCCAGGAGAATGCGTCGACTTCCTCCAGCCGGACCCTTCGCTCGTCTCCCGCGTCGTCGAACAGGCAGAGGTCGACCGCTTCGGCGACTTCGGAGAAGAGAGCGAAGTTCGTGCCGGCGCCGTCGTACGACGGCCCGAGCGGATAGGCGTGGCCCGGCCAGGCTTCCAGACGGTCGCTGCTCGCGCGCCGCTCGGTGCTCATCCGCGCCGGTCGATCGCGTCCAAGACGATTTCAGCCATGGCCGCGATGAACTCGGGCCGGGTGTTGAACGACGCGGTGCGGCGAAGCTCGAGGCCGCGCCCGCGCGCGAAGGCCTGGGCCTCGACGTCGAGGTCGTACAGGATCTCGAGGTGGTCCGCGACGAACCCGATCGGGCACACGAGCACGTGGCCGGCGCCGGACAGCTCGATCGCCTCGAGCAGGTCAGGACCGAGCCACGGCTCGCCGGTCGTGCTCGCGGATTGGAACGCGAACTCCCAGGGCGGCAACCGCATGCCCGCTTCGACTAGGCGGCAGCTTTCGAGCAGGCGGTCCTGGTAGTCGTCGCCTTCGGCGATGATGCGGGCCGGCAGGCTGTGCGCGGTGAAGAAGAGGCGATCCGGCCAGGACTCCTCGAGGCTCTCCGAAAGCAGCTCCCGCACCGCGCGTATGAAGGCCCAGTGGTCGTGAAACCCGCGCAAGAATGTCAGCTCGCCCGGCCAGGCTTGCTCAAGCGAACGCTGATAGGACCCCAGGCTCATTTCCGCGAAATGAGGCGCCAGAGGCAGGCCGATCAGCCTGCTCACGCCTTCTCTCGCCGCCTCGGCGGCGCCGTCCGCGATGAAAGGCTCGGCGTGCTTCATCCCCACGAAAGCCGGCAGCCCGAGCCGGTCACCAATCGCGGTCGCCTGCTGTCGAGTGATCGCCGTGAGCGGCGATCCGCCAATCGCGCGGTAGCGGGACTTGAGCTCCTCGACAGCTTCGGGCGAAGGTCGGCGTCCCCCTCGGATATGCGTGTAGTAGTCCTCGATGCGATCCTCGCTCGGGGGACTGCCGTAGGCCATGCAAAGAACGCCGGTCGACTCACGCGACACGCGCGACCTGCCACTCGTGCACGGTCTCGACCAGGAGCTGCAGGTTCTCGAGCGGGGTCGACGGCAGCACCCCATGCCCGAGGTTGAAGATGTGTCCCGGCTTCCCCCCGGCCCGCCTGAGGATGTCCCTGGTGCGCGTGCGCACAAGCTCTGGCGGCCCGAGCAGCACAGCCGGATCCAGGTTGCCCTGGATGCCGCGATCGTGCCCGATCCTCTTCCAGCCGGCCTCGAGCGGCACCCGCCAGTCGAGCGAAACGATGTCCGGTCCCGTCGATGCGATCGATTCGAGCAGCGCGGCGGTGTCCGTGCCGAAATGAATGCGAGGTGCGTGTGACGAAGCGAGTGACTCGAATATCGATCGGGTGTGGGGGAGGATGCGCCCTTCGTAATCATCGACCGCCAGCGCGCCCACCCAGGAGTCGAAGAGCTGCACAGCGCTCGCGCCGGCTGCGACCTGCGCCTTCAAGTAAGCCGCCATGGTCTCCGAAAGCTTCGCGAGCAGCCTGTCGAACGCGTCAGGTTCGGAATACATGAAAGCCTTCACTCGCGCGAAGTCGCGGCTTGGCCTCCCCTCGATTAGGTAGCTCGCCAGCGTGAACGGTGCGCCCGAAAACGCGATCACCGGAACTGGCGATTGCGCCACGACCTGGTGGACCGCATCGATCACCTGCGGTGCCGCCTCTTCGCCGGACGGCACCACGAGCCTGTCGATGTCCGCGGACGAAGCGATGGGCCGGGCGACGACCGGTCCGACGTTCTCCACGAGCTCGAACTCGACCCCCATGCCACGCAGCGGAAGCATGATGTCAGCGAACATCACGGCCGCGTCGACGCCGAGGCGGCGCACCGGCTGCAAGGTCACCTCCGCGCACAGCTCCGGCTGCGCGACGATGTCGACAAGGCTCCAGCGTTCGCGAAGCTTGCGGTACTCGGGGAGCGATCTACCGGCCTGGCGCATGAGCCAGACAGGGGTCACGTCGACGGCGTTGTGACGCGCGGCGTCCAGGAATCGCATCAGCTCGCGTCGTGCGTGGCGCCGAGCATCGCGGTGATCTCTTCGATCGGGCGGTGGACCGCCGTGAGGATCGGCGTGTCTCGCACAGTTGACGTGCGGCTGTCGGTTCCGCGCAGCGCCCGGACAAGCTCGCCGAACTTTGGGAGGTCGTCTGTCTCGTAGGCGACCAGGAAATCCATGTCGTCTACACCAAAGCTGTTCGCCAGCAGCTGGCGCACCTCGGGGTACTCATGGCCTACGCGCATGTGCTCGTTCATGATCCCCTGTCGTGCTTCCTTGCCGAGCAGGTACCAATCGGTGCTCTTGGTGAAGGGATAGACGACGAGGTAACGAGACCGCTCTCCGCCGAAAAGTGACTGTTCCTGCGGGGTGGGCTTCTTGACGTACTGCGAGCCCTGGATCACGCCGAGGAAGCTCTCCTTCACGGTGAACCACGTCCCCATGCCAGACCGCAGCACCATCGCGGCCCGCTCCTCGAGAGATTCGAGGGTCGGTCCGAGGCTCCACAGAAGCAGGTCGGCTCCGGGCTGGAGCCCGATCATCGAGTAGCAGTGGGTCACCACTTCCGATTCTTTGATCACTGCTGCAGCGAGGTTTTCGGCCGTCTCGCCCCGCTGCGTCGCGGGCAGCCGCCGCCACGCGGGATCGAGGCCGAGGGCCAGCGCGTGCACGAAACTGGCGTCGCTCACCTTATTTCCCTGAGCCAGCCGGCCACGTCGGCGGCGAAGTACGTCACGACGACGTTGGCGCCCGCGCGAACGATCGACGTCAGGGACTCGAGGACGGCGCCTCGCCGATCGATCCATCCGCGTTCCGCCGCCGCCTCGATCATCGCGGCCTCGCCGCTCACCTGGTAGGCGGCCAGAGGAAGGTCGAAGCGAGTCCTGGCCGTCGCGAGCAGGTCGAGAGATGTGATCGCGGGCTTCACCATCAATATGTCGGCGCCCTCTCGCGCATCGAGGTCCAGCTCTCGCATTGCCTCCCGGCCGTTCGCGGAGTCCATCTGGTAGGACTTGCGATCGCCGAATCCAGGCGTCGAACCGGCGGCTTCTCGGAACGGCCCGTAGAGCACCGAGGCATGTTTCGTGGCATAGGCGATGATGGCCGTGCCCTGGAGCCCGCCGGCATCCAGGCCGGAGCGCAGGGCGGCGACCTGTCCGTCCATCATCGCGCTCGGAGCCACGACTTCAGCGCCGGCCTCGGCGTAAGCGATGGCGGCCTCCGCCAGCATTGGCAGCGTCGCGTCATTGTCTATGCGGTCATGGTCGAGCACCCCGCAGTGACCGTGCGTCGTGTATTCGCACAGACAGACGTCGGCCGCCAGGACAAGAGGCAGCTTCGCGGCTTTGAGCTTGTGCAGCGCCTGGGGAACGGGCCCCGTTTCGTCCGCCGCCCCGTCTCCTCGGGCGTCTTTCGAGTCAGGTATCCCAAAGAGCAGCACGCCGCCCACGCCGAGTGCGGCCAGCCGGTCAGCCTCGACCAGGGCGAGATCGGGGCTCAGCCGGGCATGGCCCTTGAGGGATGAGATCTCTTCGCGACGATGGCGGCCCGATACGACGAAGATCGGCGCGACGAGCTGGCCCGCGTGCAGCCGCGTCTCGCGGACCAATTCGCGGAGCTGCGGATTGGCTCGGAGGCGGCGCGGGCGGTCGCCCGTGGGAGTGGGAACCGTCCTGGCTCGGATGAGTTCACGCACCTTTCGTGACCTCCATGGGTAAGGCGTGGACGACCGCGTCGGCAAGGCCGGACACGCTCTGCGCGTCCGCCTGCCCGATTACCACGAAGCCCCGGCCGCGCGCGCTGCTGGTGGTGCGCGGCCCGATCGTGATGGCGGGCGCCCGCTTGTTTCCGCCCAGCCGGAGAAACCCTCGAACGGCCGACCCCGAGGCGAAAACGACTGCGCCGAGCTCTGGATCGGCCAGCGCAGCGCGGAGCAGCTCGGCCGACGCGGCCGGACCTTCCACCGTGCGATAGGCGGTGACCTCCTCGACGGCCGCGCCGCGCCGGCGCAGGCGGTCTGGCAGATCTTCGCCCGCCGCCGATGCCCGGACCAGCGCGATTCGCTTGCCATCGACGTCGGGCAATGTGTCGCCGAGGTCGGCGCCGTCGGCGCGCCCCGGCACGTGCGCCGGTTCAACACCCCGCGCTCGCAAAGCCCGCGCTGTCTCAGGCCCGACCGCCGCGTATTTCGGTCCCGCCGGAAGGTCGGCGAGCGCCTTCACGCCACGAGCGCTCGTGAGCACGATCCAGTCGCAGCCGGCCAGCGCCGCGGCGCTGAACTCCAGTGGTTCTGTCCGCACCATGGGCACGGCGTGGACGCGGTAGCCGCGCTTGCGAAGCGCGTGCACGAGAGGATCGGATTCCCCGTCCGGCCGGGTCACAAGCACCGCGATCATCGCAACGCCACCGCTGCCAGCAGGCGCCGGCCGAGCCTCGCGGCGAAGTCCGTCGCGTCGGCACGGCTGCCCTTCAACCGCTCGACGAGCCTGTCCGAGCCGTCGGAGTTCACGCCTCCCGCGAGCAGGACGAACTCGTCTCCGACGACGGACGCCAGGGCTCCAACCGGCGCCCGGCAGGTTCCGCCGGTCGTCCTGAGCACCTCGCGCTCGGCCTCGACCGCCAGTCGAATGTCGCTGTCGTCGATCCCGGACACCAGCTCCATCAGCCGCGAGTCCTGGCGCCGAACCTGGACCGCGAGCGCTCCCTGGCCGGGCGCCGGCGCGAGCACGTCCGGCTCGAACCTCTCATCGATTCGGGATTGCATTCTCAAGCGGTCCATCCCGGCCGCCGCAAGAACGAGGGCATCGGCCGCGCCCTCGTCAAGGCGCCGCAGCCGCGTCTCGACGTTGCCGTGAAGAGGGATCACCTCGAGGTCCGGCCGCGCGGCGAGCAGAAAGCCGGCCCGCCGGGGGCTGTCGGTGCCAACGATCGCTCCGTGTGGAAGCGACTCGAGCGATCCTGCGCCGCGTCGGGTGATCAACACGTCACGGGGATCGGCGCGTTCGGGATATGCGGCGATCGCCAGGCCGGAATCTTCCTCGAGCGGGACGTCCTTGGCGCTGTGCACGGCGAGGTCGATTTCCCCCGCAAGCAGGGCGCGGGCGATCGCCGCCACGAACACGCCCTCGCCGGGCGACATGTCGACGGCCCGCACATCGCCCTCGGTCACCATCGGAACGAGCTCCACCTCGTGGCCCGCCGCGCGCAGGCGCTCGGCGACGAGCCCGCTCTGCACCAGCGCCAGCCTCGAGCCCCTCGTCCCGAGCCGGATGGTCACGTCCGACCTGCGGAATAGCCGCTGGTCAGCGCCACCAGAAGGCGATCGACCGAACTGTCGCCTTCGACGAGGAGTGCGGTTGCCTCGCGCACGTCGAGCCTTCGCCGGCGCGCGATCGTCGCCAGCTCGGCGCTGAACGCTCCGCGAAACCTGACGAAGGCCTCGAGGGTGGCCGAGAGCGATGCGCCCAGCGCCGCCGCGCGGCGTCCGTACTGCGCGGCCTGATCCTCGGCGTCCGCCAGCTTCAGCGAGGACTGTCGCGGCTCCTCGTTCAGGTGATCGAGCAGCAGGAGCAGCAGCCGGCGGCCGCGTTCCTTCAAGTCGGCCCGTTCCGCGTCGCCCAGCGCGGCGATGCCGGGTTCGCCGGCCGACCGACCATGACGTTGAGTTCGGAGGTACGTGCGCGTCACACGCGATGCGCTGGCGGGCAGGCCGGTCAGCACGGGCCGGCGATTCCGCGGCTGCGGCACGAGGGACTCGATCGCGCTGCGCGGGAACCTCCGGTGGCCGCCCGGCGTGACAAAGGCGGCCACGTCGCCATGGTCCGCCCAGCGGCGCAGCGTCCCAGGTGTGATCCCAAGAAGCCGGCTGGCCTCGCCGAGGCTGAGCCAGGGCGAGCGGGCATGCGAACTGAGTGACCCCACCTCGCACAAATTATGGCGAAACCTCACGAAAGCTATTGATCGGCGACGGCGATGGAGTTTCCGTTTTGATCCATGATTGGTCGGTGCCGGCGCTGATCTCACAAGACGGCCGTTGGTGGTGGGACGGCACGCAGTGGCGGTCGCGAGCGGTCGAGGGCCCGCTCGAGCTGTTCTGGTTCACGAGCACCTCGGACTGGTTTCAACGCGTGATCGTGACGGGCTTGATCGGCCTGATCCCGATCATCGGCTCGATCAACATGCTCGGGTGGACGTTGACCGCCACGGACATGGTGCGCGGCGGCTGGAAAGAGCTCCCTCCGTCAGGCTTCCAGCACCTCGAGAGGGGCGTCAACCCATTCGTGGTCGGCTTGGTCTATGGGCTGGTGCTTGCGGGCCTCTTCGTAGTCCTGGCCGTCCTGTCGGTGGCGTTCGCGGTGTCAGGTCGTACCGCTGTGGTCGTGATCGGGATCGCCCTGGGGCTGCTCGGACTGCTGCTGCTCCTCGCGTGGTGGCTGGCCGCGCTCTACTTTTTCGCGGCGTTGCTCATCGCCTCCGACAGGCTGGGCTTCGCCAATCTTCTCGACCCACGGCGGTTGTTCGCCCTGGCCAGGGCGAACC
>JBOHUQ010000105.1:0-7292 GCA_050734495.1 Candidatus Dormibacteraceae bacterium | reverse complement strand
CTGTAAGCGCTTACCGGTAAGCGCTTACGGCACCCTAGCGCACGGAGGTCTTCGTGTCAAGTTCATAAGTGCGAGGTCATAAGTGCGAGGGGTGTGGGAGTGCGAGGGGTCGCGCCCACGTGCCGTTCGCACGCCATTCCGCCGCGGCGGGTGTGTCTAAGTTGGCTGTGCGACAGCTTCCGTGGGCTCTCCCAGCACGTCGACCGGTTGATCTTCCCCGGCGTCGACGTGACCCAGGTGGCGGCTGCCTGCGAGCAGCACCACGAGCGCCAGCACGATGGTCCCGGCTCCCACAAAGAAGGGCACGTGCGGGTTGAAGATTTCCCCGAGCCGGGCCGCCAGGTAGGGCGCGATCGCTCCGCCGATGAAGCGGACGAAGCTGTAACCGGCCGAAGCGATGGGCCGCGCGACCACCGCCACCTTCATGACGCCCTGCGTGATGAGTGCGTTGTTGACGCCGAGGAACAGGCCCGAGACCACGACGACCGCGATCAACACCGGCCTTGACGTTGTGAAGATGCCTGCGATGAGCATCAGGATGGCGATCGACGCCAGGACGAAATGGGTGGTCCTGAGCGTGCCGAAGCGATCACGGAGACGCGGAGCGACGAAGACCGAGGTGATCGCAACACCGATCCCCCAGCCGAAGAAGACCAGTCCGAGGCCATGCGCATCGAGGCCTAGTGGAAACGGGGTGTAGGCGAAAAGCGTGAAGAAACCGAAGTTGTAGCAAAGCGCGGTGATGGCCATCGTGCGAAGACCCGGATCCCTCAGGGCGCGCAAGGGCGCGAGGACCGACACGCGTTGAGCAGGCCTGGCCGTCCTGGGCAGCGTTACGACTGTGGCGACCAGGGCGGCGACCATCAGGACGCTTGCTCCGTAGAAGGGACCTCGCCAGCTGATGCCGCCGAGAACGCCTCCGAGGATCGGTCCCGTGGCGATCCCGATCCCGATCGCGGCCTCGTAGAGGTTGATGGCCGTGCCGATTCCGCCCGTTGCGGCGCCCACGATCGCGGCGAGCGCCGTCGCCACGAAGAGGGCATTCCCAACGCCCCACCCGGCGCGAAAACCGACGATCTCCCCGATGGACGCGGAGCTGCCGGCGAGCGCGCTGAACGCGATGATCAGGACGAGACCCGCGATCAGCGTTCGTTTGATCCCGATCAAGCTCGAGATCGTGCTGGTCACCAGCATCGCGAGCGCCATGCAGAGGATGTAGCTCGTGAACAGCAGCTCCACCTGCGAGGGCGTCGCCTGCAGCTGCTTGGCCAGTGTGGGCAGGATCGGGTCGACCAGGCCGAGGCCCATGAAAGCGATCACACAGGCGAACGCCACCGCCCACACGACGCGCGGCTGGCGGAGGAGCCCCGAGCCCTCAGCGCCTGGCATGAGGCATCCCGGCTCCTTGAAGCTCATCGACCAGTCGCTCCAGAGCGGGGAGCGCCGCCACGAGCGACTTCTTCTCAGACGGCGTCAGCGGCGCGAGCCCGGACGCCAGCAGGTGGTTGCGAAGCACGACCATCGAACGCCACTGCCTGGTGCCTTCCCGGGTGATCGAGATCAGGGTTGCCTTCGGATCGGAGGGGTCTGAGCGCCGCTCGACGAGCCCGTGATCTTCCAGCCGCGCCACGAGGTTCGACATCGTCGGCTGTGCAACCTGCTCGAGCCGGGCAAGGTCGGTGACGCGATGCGGTCCGCGCGTGGCAAGCGTGCTGAGCGTCCGGGCTTGAGTGATCGTTATCTCTGCCTGGGCAAACTGGCGACGCAGCAGTGCCTGCAGACGTGAGGTGACGGCGCCGAGCCGCTCGGGCAGTGGTGCGGTCACATAGCCATTCTATATAGCGAAGCTATGTTGGAGCCTGAGCCAACTCCCGCGTTGGCGTGTCTCAGGGTCATCGAGCTCAGGGGGGCAATCGGCTGGATGAGCGTTCCGGGGCCGGTCCGAGGACCTTAGTTGGCGGGCGCGCTGCCAGTCACGGCATGGCTCGAGTATCCGGAGCAGCCGGCAAGCGGACCGGGATCGGTCGGCATACCACCGACCTCCAGTTGAAAGTGCAGATGCGCGCCGATCGAGAGGCCCGTACTACCGACATACCCGATCTTTTCGCCTTGCTGAACTGGCTGCCCAACGGCTACGGCGACCTGCGACATATGGGCATAAATCTCGACGAGGCCAAAACTGTCGGTGATCTCAACCCGGATACCGAAGTAGGCCGCCGGACCCGCCGCCGTCACCTTTCCGCCGGCGGCCGCCAGGATCGGCGTGCCGTAACCGGCCAGCACGTCCAGCCCTGTGTGGAAATGAAGATAACCGCCGTAGGACGGTTCGATCGCGAATGACGTTGGTCCAAACCCCTGGATGATCTGAGCGCCGGTGATCGGACACAAGAACTGGCCCGGATCGATCGGGTCGGCTGTCACGCCTGTGCTCAGGTTCGGACCGGGAGCGAGGTCGACGGGGATCACGAGCACCGAACCCGGCGCCAGCTGCGGG
Source organism: Candidatus Dormibacteraceae bacterium (assembly GCA_050734495.1). Classification (GTDB taxonomy): domain Bacteria; phylum Chloroflexota; class Dormibacteria; order Dormibacterales; family Dormibacteraceae; genus Palsa-870. Next base: position 4,798 of record JBOHUQ010000105.1, on the reverse strand, counting down.
CCCCGAATTCCATTGAACCCGAGGAGGCTGGTGACATCCACGCCGTAGGCGGCGGCGAGGCTCGCCGGCGTGTCCCCCCTCTTTACGGTGACGATCACCCCTGGCACCGGTGCCAGCTTGATAGGTCGTCCGACGGTGAGCGGCATGCGCAGGCCGGGATTAGACCAGACTACGTATCTCCAGGGAAGGTTGAACTGCCGGCCGATGCTCTCCAGGGTGTCCCCCGGGGCAACCATGTGCACGATCGGAGCGTGGCTTACGAGCGGCGCCGTCGGAATCGGGATGGCCTTGATGATGACGCTGTCACGGCCCAGGGAGACATCGCCGGCAACACCCCCGTCTGAAGCGGAAGCGGTGACCGCCGCCGCATGGGAGTTGGGGAAGTAGTTGCGATCGATGGTGGCGTAGCTGGACATGGCTCCCCCCAACGCGAGGACCACAGCATGGGTCATGTAACGATGAATGCGCAAAACGCCTACCTACCCCGGTCTCCTTCTCGCCTGTGCAGCCGCTGGAGACGGGCGTCACCCTATCAAACCCTCGTCAAGGGTGTCAACGTGGGTGATCGAGGACGGGGACTCTAGGAGAACTTTCGGCTCTGATCCAGGCTGATGAAGCGCAGGGCCAGCCCGAAGAGCAAGACGGTCCAGACCGCCAGCCAGATGACCGCGGTCTCCATTGATTCCGTCGGGGCGCCGACGGCGTTCCAGGCGATCTGGCCGTAGTGGTATGTGGGCAGGTACGGCGCGACCTTCTGGACGGCGGCCGGTAGCTGGGACAGGGGGATGAACAAGCCTGACGCGAACGACATCGGCAGATAGATCAGGTTCGTGACCGCCGGCGCTGAATTCGGCCCCGCGGCGTAACCGATCGCCATCCCCAGCCCGATGAGCGGCACCGAGCCCACGAGCAGCCTGAACGTCAGCGTCAACCAGGTCTCGATCGGCATTCTCACACCGCCGGCGACTGATGCGAAGACGAACAGCGCGATCAGCGAGATGAGCGCGAAGAGCATGGCGTTAATCACCGTAGCTGCGATCGCGACACCCGGCGGCAGCGGCATCGCACGCTGAAGGAGGTCCATTTTCTGGCCGCGCGCCATTGCCACGCCGATCCCGAAGTTGAACACCATGGCGCTGCTCACGGCATAGGCCCCAAACGACGCCATCATGTAAGGGCCCACTGTGATGTTGGTGTGTTCGATGGTCTGATGCACGTAGGGGAGCCCGAAGAAGGCGAAGAACATGATCGGCAAGGCGATGGTGGTCAAGCTGAACGCGGGGATGCGGAGCGAGTTGAGCACCTGGGCACGCGTCTGCTTCCACATCACGGCCGGCACTGGCGCAACGTCAAATCTGAGCTTGGCGACGCTCATGACGCGACCCGTGCACCATGTGACGTGAGGCTTACAAACGCATCTTCGAGGTTCGCACCGGCGACCTCGAGGTCATCGATCTCGACACCGCATTGGTGCAGGCGCCAGAGCACTTCCTCTGGAGAGCTGGTGAGTATGCGTACTCGGCCCCCATCGCGCTCAATCCTCCCAACATTCAGGCCCGCCAGGTGTGCGTCCTGCACCGGCGTCGCGGAAGCGAAGCTGATCTTCTTGCCGGCGACTCGAGATTTGATGTCGCTCGGGGTCGCATCAGCGATCACGCGGCCCTGGTCGAACACAACGATCCGCTCCGCGAGCTCGTCGGCCTCTTCGAGGTAGTGGGTCGTCAGCACGATGGTCTTGCCGGACGCGGCAAAGGTGCGGATGACATCGAGGAAGGCGCGCCGCGCCTCGACATCCATGCCAACTGTGGGCTCGTCGAGAAAGATGACCTCGGGATCGCCAGAGACCGCAAGCGCGAAATACAGCCGCTGGCGTTGACCGCCCGAGAGCTTGCTCGCCTGGATTTTGGCTTGGTCCTGGAGTCCGGCCATGGCAACCGCCTTGTCCGGAGTCATGGGGTGGGGATAGTAAGAACCGAAAAGATCCACCAGCTCGCGAACCCGGAGCTGATTGAGCAGGCCGGATTCCTGCAGCATCACCCCGCAGCGGCTGCGAGCGCGCCGGTCCTCGGGTGAAAGGCCGAACAGCGTCGCCGTCCCCGCGGTCGGCCGTCGCAAACCGAGCATCAGGCTGATGCACGTGGTCTTGCCCGCGCCATTAGGGCCGAGAATCGCGACGACCTCTCCCTGCTCGATGCGGAGACTCACGCCGCGCACGGCCTCCACATGGCCGAAGCTCTTCCGAACATCCATCAACTCAACTGCTGGTGTTGCCACTTGCAAGAGCCTAGACGGGGCCATCTGATATCACCAGTCAGCTCCGTCACAAATTCGGGGTTACTTTCGTAACAGCGACTGCATTGCACCTGTAACTTTCGGTCTCCGCACCACGCGCGTAGGCTCAGGCACACGGATGGGGTTTTACAGACAGCGGCTGCTGTTCCACTTTTTCACCTTGATCTGGCTGCTGTTCCTGGTCTATCCAGTCGTCGCCTTCTTCCAGAGCGGCGCAGGCCAGGCCGTCCTCATCGCGGGCCTGAGCGCCGTCGCAGTGTTCGCGGGCGTCTACGTATGGCTATGGGTTCGCCTTTACGGTCATGAAGCGCCCGGTGGAATCTGGCTGGCCTGGGCATCGCTGTTTGCGATTGCGCTGGTTTTGCTGCTCGCGAACGGCCAGATCTTCGGCGCCCTTTTCATTTATGTGATCGCCGCCGTCTCCGGTTACATCTCCAGGTGGCGCGTGGCCGTCGGCGCAGTGATCGCGCTTACGGCATTGATGTCGGCCCTCGCGGCAGTCGAAGGGGCCGGCATCTGGACCTGGTCGATCGTTTTCGAAGGCCTGCTCGTGGGCGGCGTCGTGCTTGCTTCGTCTCAGCTGGGTCGTACCAACCGCGCGCTATACCAGGCCCGGGAGGACGCGGCGGGCTTGATGATCGCCGAGGAGCGGCTTCGCTTCGCGCGCGACCTCCACGACCTGCTTGGCCACAGTCTCTCCGTGATCGTCCTCAAGGCTGAGCTCGCCGGTAAGCTGGCCGTCGCCTCGCCGGAGCGCGTCGCGGCAGAGGTGGCGGACATCGAGCGAGTCGCGAGACAGGCGCTGGCCGAAGTGCGCGAGGCGGTCTCTGGATATCGCGATGTCAGCCTCAGCACCGAGATCGAGCAGGCGCGCTCAGCCCTGCTCGCCGCGGGTATCCAGGTGCGCGTTCAGCCACTCGTGGACAGCCTGCCCGCCCCGACTGAAAACGTGCTGGCATGGGCTTTGCGAGAGGGGGTCACAAACGTGATTCGCCACGCCGGCGCCACCGCGGCAGGCATCACGCTTTCCCGACACGACGGGCGAGCCGAGCTCGAGCTGACCGACGATGGTCGCGGTGCCTTCGACTTCAAGCCGGGCAACGGTCTGACCGGTCTCCGCGAGCGGGTCGCGGGACGCAAAGGCGAAGTTGAGTTTGGACCCAGCGCCGCGGGTGGCTTCCGGCTTCGGGTCTCGGTTCCACTTTGATTCGAGTCCTTCTGGCCGAGGATCAGGACCTGGTCCGCGGCGCGCTGGCAGCGCTCCTTTCACTGGAGCCCGACATCGAAATCGTCGCGCAGGTCGGCCGCGGCGATGAGGTACTCGACCAGGCGCTGAAGCACCGACCTGACGTCGCGCTGATGGACATCGAGATGCCTGGGAAGGATGGGATCGATGCGGCTGCCGAGCTGCATAAGGACTTTCCCGGGTGCAGGGTGTTGATGCTGACGACCTTTGGCCGGCCGGGCCTGATGCGCCGAGCCATGGCGGCGGGGGCCAGCGGCTTCATGCTCAAAGACGCGCGCGCGGAAGAGCTGGCCGTGGCGATTCGGCGGACGGCAGCCGGCGAAAGAGTCGTGGATCCGCAGCTGGCGGCCCAAGCGTTGAGCGAGGGCGAAAGCCCGCTGTCGTCTCGCGAGGCCGAGGTGCTGGCGGCCTCATCAGATGGCTCGAGCGTGATTGAGGTCGCGACGCGGCTCCACCTGTCGGAGGGCACGGTCAGAAACTACCTGTCAGCGGTGATCCAGAAGCTGGATGCGCGGAACCGAGCAGACGCCGCCCGCATTGCGAAGGTCAAGGGCTGGATGTAATCGGGCTGCCCGGACCGTCGACTCAAGTGCTCAGTATTGGAGTCAAACTCAGCGTCGATGACCTACGTCGCTTTCCTGAGGGGCGTGAACGTCGGGGGCAAGGGCATCGTCTCGATGGCGGCCATCAAAGAGGCCCTCGTCGCCCTCGGTCTGTCAGATGTACGGACCTACATCAACTCGGGCAACGTCATCTTCTCGACCCGAGTATCGGGCGCTCAACAGCTCACAGCCCGGATCGAGGAGGCCATCGAGCAGCACACTGGAATGGCGATCAATGTGCTTGTCATGGACCACAAGACCCTCGAGACAATGGTCGACGCGATTCCGCGCAATTGGGTCGACGACAAAACGATGCGTACCTACGTCCTCTTGCTGTGGAAGGAGCTCGACGATCGCGGGATCCTCGACCGTCTCCCGACCAAGCCCGGCGTGGATGAGCTCAGGTACACGCCGGGGGCTGTCGTCTGGCGCGTCGATCGCGAGAACGTGGGCAGGAGTCAGATGAACAGAATCGTCGGCACGCCCCTGTACAAGAAGATCACCGTCCGAAGCGCGAACACGATGCGAAAGCTCAAGCAGCTGACCGCAGCACCCACACGGCTGCCTGCGGCAGACTGTGGTAAACGCCGGCAAGTGTCCGCCACGTAATCGAGCGGCTGGTCGCCTCGAGACCTAGCGGCGCCGGCGCGCTCGCAAC
>JBOHUQ010000104.1:0-1912 GCA_050734495.1 Candidatus Dormibacteraceae bacterium | reverse complement strand
CGGCGTCGAAGTCACAGCAGAGGGTTGCGGTCTGTGGCTGGTGGGAGATCCGGAAGTAGCGAGCGACGCGGGGATAGCGCTCCTGGAGGCGCCCGATGGCCTGGTTGACCTTCTCCGGCTTGACCAGCGTGCCGGCGCTGAGACGTTGCGAGAGCCTGTCGAGGTCGGCCTTGAGCCGGCCTTCCTGTTTGCTGCGGATGGCCTGATCCTTGGCGATGCGCTGCTCGCTGCGGCAGAGCACGTAGGTGAGCGCTCCGGCGGCGCAGGTCTTGATCTCGATCGCGGTCTTCTTCTGAGCGGGGTTGCGCGGAGAAGGCGTGCGCAGCACCGGGGTGAAGCCCGCGGTGTCTTCGAACTCGGCGAGCCAGCGATCGCGCTCGGGCTGGCGGGTGGCGACGACATAATGGAAGCCGCGCCGCTGGATCTCGGCGAGGTTCTCGGCATAGGCCATGCCGCGGTCGACGACGACGGTAGCGCCCGCCTGCAGGCCGGCGCGCGCGGTGAGGCGGTCGAGCATGGCCGGCAGGGTCGTGCGATCCTGTGTGTTGCCGGCAAACACCTCATGGGTGATCGGGAAGCCGTCGCGATTGACGACCAGCCCGACCACCACCTGTTTGCAGTCCGGCCGGTGGTCACGTGAATAGCCGCGCTGTGCCTTGGCGTTCCGCGCCGCGAGGCCCTCGAAGTAGGTTGATGTGAGATCGTACAGGTAGATCGTGGAATCGAGATTGAACAAGCCACGCTCGCGCGCCACCAGCGCCTCCTCGATGGCGCTGCGATGCGGATGGAGCTTGTCGAGCACGCGATAGAGCGGCTGTTCGTCGAGGTCGGCAAAGTCGGCGCCGAGGATGTCGGCCAGTGCGGTGCGCCGAGCCCAATCGGGCATAGCGTGCTCCGAAGCGGGCGCGATCAGCCGGTTGAGCACCATCACACAGACCAATTGCCGCACCACCTCGGACAGCCCGCACGCGCGCAGGATGTCGTCCAATCCGAGCCGCCGCCAGAACTGATGGCCGAGATGGACCGGGCCGGCTTCGCGATGCTGTTCGGTGGTCACCCGCGACGGGTCGACTGCGATCCAGGGAGCGCGGCCTGGCCGCGCCGCAGCAGCGTTCGGTGACGTCCGCTTCCGGCGCCCCTCGCGGGCCCGCTTCGCGGCCTCGGCCAGTTCGGCATCCGCCGTCTCGATCAGGTCTCCTTGGCCGACCAGCGCGTCGGCGATCTTGTGCGCGAGCTTGAGCCAACCTTCGCGCGGGCGGGGGCCGAGATCACCGAGCGAACAGACGGTCTTCTGCCGCGGTCCCTTCGCGGTTTGGACGGACTCGACCAAGACGTAATTCGTATAGGTCTTGTCCTTGTAGGTGCGCCGCGACTCGCGGATGTACATACCCCACTTTGAATCACGAAGCCTCCACCAGCACAAGTATAAATCGCCGCTAATTAGTCACTACAACGGCCGTCGCGCCGCTGATCGCCAACCCACTCAAGTAATCTCAAGCACTTCCGCGCCCGCTACCCGCCGGACCGCCGCAAAATCAGATCAAGGGTGTCGAAGTTGGGCTAGTGCGCGTTCAGGCTGGCTGAACACGCTCTATGTTCGTTTTCTCGAGCAATTTCATCACCCTGACTGGCATCTGGCGATTCCAGTCAGGGTGATATTGCTCTAGTGTCCACGCGTGAGGTGTTCCGCGAGATCGAGGACGGGCCGAGTGAAAGCCTGGTCGATTGGGCGAAAAGAAATCGTGGGCTGTTCGCTACGCCGACAGCCGAGGAAGGCGCATTCGTGGCCCGCATCTATGCAGTTCCTCGGTTTCAGCAAAACATCGAGCAGAGGAAGCTGCTTCGCGGCGGCAAGGTCGCCGACCCATGTGTCATCGCCAGAGCGGCTTGTGAAAACCGGACGGTCGTGACA
>JBOHUQ010000103.1:0-1860 GCA_050734495.1 Candidatus Dormibacteraceae bacterium | reverse complement strand
AGAGCACACCGTGAACATCGATTTCATCAGCGAGGGAGCAGGGCCCGAGGCTCGCGTGGCGGTCGAGTTGAGCCCCGATTCGGCGCGCGCGCTAGTGAAGTGCATCGAGGCGGCTTTCAAACAAATGGCGCCCGCCCACGAAACTTGAACGCGTTAGCACGACCGTTGCGCCAGCCGCTTTAACGTGAGCTCGGTGCAAGTCGGAGGTGCACCCGAGCCGGACCGCTACAAATGGGTCGCGCTTTCCAACACGACTGTTGGCGTGCTGCTAGTGTCCTGAGACAGAAGTGCATGTAATAATAGAGGGGTCGCCGGCGGGTCGCACAATGAGGTCTACGCCATGCCACGCGGCCGTCCCCACAAAGCCATTCTGTCGGTTTCCGATCAGGACCGGGTGGAGCTCCTTCGATGGACCAAACGCCGCAAGTCGAGCAATGGGCTGGCTCAACGCGCCAGCATCGTTCTGCGCTGTGCGGACGGCGACCCCAGCGCCAAGGTCGCACGCGAGTTGCGCACCACAAATCAGACCGTCTGCAAGTGGCGCAACCGCTTTATCCAACGCGGCCTCGCCGGACTTCTTGACGAGCCGCGTGTTGGAGCACCCCGCTCTATCAGTGACGAGAAAGTCGAAGAGGTGCTGACGGCCACCTTGGAGACGATGCCCAGGGACGCCACCCACTGGAGCACCCGCTCGCTGGCAGCTCAGACGAACATCAGTTACGCATCGGTTCGCCGCATCTGGCATGCCTATGGTCTACAGCCGCATCGCGTCGAGACCTTCAAGCTCTCCAACGATCCGCAGTTCATCGAAAAGGTCCGCGACATCGTCGGTTTGTATTTGAATCCGCCAGACCGAGCCCTCGTTCTTTGCGTGGATGAGAAGGCTCAGATCCAGGCTCTCGACCGCACCCAGCCCATCCTGCCGCTGGCGCCGGGCATTCCCGAGCGGCAAACCCATGACTACAAGCGCCACGGCACTACTTCACTATTCGCTGCTCTCGACGTGGCCACCGGCAAGGTCATTGGGGAGACTCATCGACGTAATCGTTCCATCGAGTTCAAGAGCTTTTTGGACCGCATCGACGTCGAGGTCCCGGACGATCTCGACGTCCACATCGTCCTCGACAACAGCAGCACGCACAAGACTCCGCTCATCAAGCGATGGTTGCTCCGACACCGACGCTTCCAGGTCCATTTCACGCCCACCTATAGCTCCTGGATCAACCAGGTCGAGCGCTGGTTTTCGCTCCTCACCGAAAAGCAGCTCCGACGCGGGACCCACAAGAGTCCTCGGCAATTGGAGGACGCGATCCGTCTTTACTTGGCAACCTGCAACGAATCTCCGAGGCCATTCACCTGGACCAAGACCGCCGACGACATCCTCGCGAGCGTCGCTAGATTTTGTCAACGAACCTCGGTCTCAGGACACTAGGAACCAGTTGCTTCTGGGATTCCCCGGGGGCCGAAGGTTCCAGCTAGGCCGTACTGGCCCTGTTGCCAATTGTTGTTACTCCCAATCAGCGTGAACCGGCCGTAGGTCGGGAAGTTGTAGCTCGTCGGCTGGAGATACTCCAATATCGACTCTGCTGCGGACGGCCCGCAGTAGCAAGTAAGCACTCCGGATACGCAATACTGCGACGGGCTCAACTCCGCATACTGGCTCATATTCAAGGTTTGCGACGCGGGCTTGCCCAGGGTCTGCGGCGTCAGCCCGTTCGATGATGCAAACGTCGCGCTGCCCCATTCGGCTACGAACTGCGAGAGGTCTTGTTTGTATCGAGCTATTGATCCCGTCCCGGATTCAGCCGCATACAGCTCTAGCGCCAGATCCTGATTTTATTTGCTGCGCGCGAGGAAATG
>JBOHUQ010000102.1:0-13591 GCA_050734495.1 Candidatus Dormibacteraceae bacterium | reverse complement strand
GAATACGAGGGTTCGATGAATTCAAGAGCCTGAGCGACGACCCAGGAATTATTCCTGCATCATCTGCGGCGACGCCGTGGCGGCTGGAGCCCGCTCCAGTGACGGCTCAGCCGGCAGCAGCGAGCCCCGCCTTCGCGACCTCCATGTCCTGGGAGTAGTGGCCACCGCTCACCCCGACGGCGCCGACCACGGCGTCGCCGATCTTGATCGGGTAGCCACCGCCGAAGACGACCAACCGATCGATGCCCCCAACGGCGCCGGCGGCCAGCGGCGGGTCGTTCTTGATGAACTCGTGCCAACCGTCGGTGGAGAGGCCGAATCCGACGGCGGTGTATGCCTTGTCCTGGGCAACCTGCACGCTCAGCAGAGCCGCGCCGTCCATCCGGCTGTAGGCCTTGAGCACACCGCTTTCATCGCAGACCGCGATCACGAAGGGATGGCCCATCTGCTTAGCTTTGGCTTCGGCGGCGGCGATCACGCGTTGCGCCAAATCCGAGCTGATGCTAGGTCTCTGGAATGTGTCGCTCATGACTCTCCCTCCATATCACGGACGTGGTACTGCTGCTCGAGTTCACGTATCTCAGGCAGTCCGATGAAGTCCAAGAAGTCCCCAAATCCGGGCAGGTCGTCGATGACGCCGATCGGCGATCCGTCCAGTTTGATCCGGGCGAGCACATCGCGCATGGCTTGGGTCGCTGCCAGTAACGTGCTGATCGGGAAGATCACAATCGCGAAACCCAGCTCGGCAAGCAGGCCGTAATCGACCGCGGGTGTCTTGCCGCCCTCGGCGTAGTTGAAGAGAAGCGGGACATCCGGGAAGGCGGCCGCCACGGCTCGGATCTCCGCCTCCGAGTGGGGCGCCTCGACGAACAGGACGTCCGCCCCTGCCTCGCGGTAGAGGCGGGCCCGATCTATAGCCGCTTCAATGCCTTCAACGGCGCGCGCGTCGGTGCGGGCGATAAGCAGGAAGTCGGGCGAGCGGCGGGCGTCCGCGGCGGCGCGAAGCTTGGCGACCATCTCCTCCGCCGGGATGACCTGCTTGCCCTCCATGTGCCCGCACTTCTTCGGCGCGACCTGGTCCTCCATGTGGATCGCCGCCACCCCCGCCCGCTCGAACTCCTGCACGGTCCGGATGACGTTGATCGGGTTGCCGTACCCGGTGTCGGCGTCGGCGATCACCGGGACACCAACGGCACTGACTATGCGGCGGGCGTTGTCGACCATCTCGGGCATGGTCATCAATCCGACGTCGGGCCGGCCCAAGTGCCCGGCCGCGGAGCCGAAGCCGGTCATGTAGACCGCCGGGAAGCCTGCCTCCTCGACCAGGCGGGCGCTGAGCGCGTCGTAGCAGCCCGGGGCGAGGACCGGCGGGCGACGGTCGATCAACTCGCGCAGGCTTGGCCCAGACCCGCCCTTTCCGCGCAGAAGCCTTGCCACGACTAGATCATCGCGCGTCTCGGCGACCGATGCTCCGCGCCGCGGCCTAGATTCACCGAGTCGCCTGTGCCAACCTGCGGGAGTCGTTGGCCGGCCAGTCGCCCGTCAGAATAGACCCATAAGCGAGAAATACACCCACGGGCACCACGAGTCGGTACTCAGGAGCCATAGGTGGCGCACGGCGGAGAACTCAGCAGGCTACCTCCTTGACTCGTTATTGCCGGGTCAGGACCTGCTCGATGTCGGTTGCGGCCCGGGGACACTGACGCTCGACCTTGCCCGCAGGGTTGCTCCCGGAAGGGTAGTTGGCATCGACGCGGCAAGCGAAGCAATCGTCGAGGCGGAGGCGCTCCGCCGCAGTGATCCCTCTGGTAACGATGTCAGCTTCGTCCAGGGCGATGTCTACGCCCTCCAGTTTCCGGTGGATTCTTTTGATGTTGTGCACGCACACCAATTGCTTCAGCATCTGAAGGACCCGGTCGCAGCACTCACTGAAATGCGGCGGGTCTTGCGCCCGGGCGGCACTCTCGCCGTTCGGGACGCCGACTACGCAGGATTCATCTGGTCACCAGCTGATCCTCAACTCGAACGCTGGAACCATCTCTACCACGAGTTGACGGCACGCAACGGTGTTGAGGCCGACGCCGGTCGCCACTTATTAGGGTGGGTTCAGGCGGCTGGGTTCAGCGACGCTCGCGCGAGCAGTTCGACGTGGACCTTCGCGGATCCAGAGAATCGAAGCTGGTGGGGTGGCCTCTGGGCGGACCGTGTCCTGCTCTCCGAGTATGGCAAACAAGCGCTTGCGTATGGGCTCAGCGACACGGCCGAATTGGCGTCTCTCGCGGCCGCTTGGCGCAGGTGGGCAACCGCACCTGACGGCTTCTTTGCGGTTGTCAACGTTGAGGTGGTTGCCCGAAAGTAGTCCACCAACATGAGCTTTCACAGCAGTGCCGCCAGGTCCGCAACCGGGACCTCGTCGAGACGCTTCACCACGTCAACCAATGCAGAGGGTCCGCCCAGCGCAAGGTACTTCTCCTCAATCGCATCCCAACTCACCGGACCGTCGTAGTCAGGCTTGGCCAGAGTTCGGATGCTGCCATCACGAAGATGCGCCTCGAGCCGGCAGCCCTGGTGCTCGGGGAATTCGCTCGAGAGGACTGGATCAGAGTGGACCTCGATCAACTGCAGCAGGGCCTGCACGTCACCAGCGTTGACACGCTCGGTCGCGTACTGAGCGGGGGTCATCTCTCCGTCGATCAAGGCTGCTGCGATGAGATAAGGAAGCGAGTGATCCGCCTCTTCCTTCGTGTGGACACGCTTCTTGTCGCCGGCGCCGGGCCCAATAATCTCGTAAGACGCGTCGAACACGTACGCGTCGATCCGCTCGACGTCCGCGGCTCGAAGCCCGGCTTCCCGCAACTCGAGGACGGCCTCCACAACCGACTGCGAATGGCCCTCGGCGTTGAACCGCTTCATGATCGTGAACCGGACCGCCTCGAGATCCTCCGCCGCCCAATTTATATTGAACCGGCCCGAGATGCTTTCCATGAATCCTTTACTGCCCTCGAATACCTCCATCGGGCCGGTCACGCCGCGATACGCGAGGAAAGCGGAATGGACTGCGCCGAAGGCCGTGTTGGGGTATGCCAGGCCTTTCCAGTTTGACAACGAACCAGTTCGGGTCACCCGCAGCGAATTGAACGCGGTCCCCGAGATGGCGATTGCGTTCGCGGTTCGCTCAGCGTCCAGCCCCAGTGCACGTGCCGCGCCGGCTGCAGCGGCATATGCACCCTGAGTCGCGTGATCGAAGCCGCGGCCTCGCACGGGCGCGACCTGGCTCAGCCGTATCTGGACCTGATAGGCGACGGCGAGGGCTGTAAGAAGCTCGGAGCCGTGCGCACCGACATACTCTGCCGCCGCAAGAACCGGCGCCAGATTGTCACTTGGGTGGCATGCCTCCCCGCGTCCGAGGAAGCAGTCGTTGAAGTCCAGGTAGCGAACAGCCGCGCCGTTGTGGAATGTTGCCCGGTCGGGGGCGGTCCGGCCGCCGCCAATGAGGGTTGCTAGGGGGCGACCGCCGAAGTCATTCACATGCTCGCGGATGGCCCGAACGGGAGGGGCAGCGAGAGCGCCGTACGCACAGCCCAGTGCGTCGAACACGCGCTTCTTCAGGGCCTCCTGCGAGCCGGCGGAAACATCCTCCCAACGGGCTCCAGAAGCAAACTCGGCCAGCTGCTGCACTGCCGTCAATTGCATCGACCTGTACTATCACGGCGCCGGTGTCTGCGGAACCAAAAGGCCAGCTCATTGGCCTACGCGTACTGGAACTCGGCTCTCTTATCGCCGGGCCTTTCTGCACCAGGCTGCTGGCCGACATGGGCGCCGGCGTCATCAAGGTCGAGCCGCCCGGGGCTGGAGATCCTCTGCGGAACTGGAGCGTGGTGACCGAGGAAGGATCGCTCTGGGCCATGGTTCAATCTCGAAACAAGGAATCGGTCGCGATCGACCTGCGCCGGCCCGCCGGCCAGGACCTGGTACGGCGACTCGCCGCAGGCGTCGACGTGGTGGTCGAGAACTTCCGGGCGGGCCGCTTGGAGTCATGGAACCTCGGTCCGGAACAGCTCCGGGAGGCAAACCCAAAGCTGATCCTGGTCAGGATTTCGGGTTTTGGCCAGAGCGGACCATATCGGGACCGGCCGGGGTATGGCAGCACGGCCGAGTCAATGGGCGGGCTGCGGTTCGTCACAGGCTTCCCTGATCGGCCACCTTTGAAGTTGGGCATCAGCATCGGCGACGCCATCGCATCCCTATACGCCACGATCGGCGCCTTGGCCGCGCTCCGACGACGGGCCGAAACCGGGCGGGGCGAGGTGGTTGACGTCGCTCTCAACGAGTCGGTTTTCAGCCTGCTCGAGGCGATCCTGCCCGAGTACGCGTATAGCGGCGCGGTGCGCGAGCGTCATGGCAACTCGCTCCCCGGCTCAGCGCCATCGAACAGCTACTCGACGCGGGATGGGCGGTACATCACGATCGGAGCCAATGGAGATTCCATCTTCGCGCGGTTCTGCGCCGCCATCGGGCGACCAGAGCTTATCCAGGATCCCAGCTACGCTGACAACCAGGCCCGGCGGGCCCATGCCAGCGAGCTGGACGCCATCATCGAGACGTGGACGCGTGAGCGCAGCGTGGAGGATGTGTGGGAGATCCTCAACCGGGCCGAAGTCCCCGCCGCGCCCGTATACAGCATCGCCGACATCGCCAAGGACCCACAGTTCCAAGCCCGCGCGATGCTCCTCGAAGTTGAAGGCCCACGCGACACCGGCAAGCTGCTGATCCCTGGATTCGTACCGAAGTTCGAAGAGGAGCCCGGAGAGCTGAGATGGCTCGGCCCGCGAGTAGGACAGCACACTGAGAAAGTTCTGCGCGAACAGCTTGGATTGTCAGCAGAGGAGATCGCTGCGCTGGTTTCCCAAGGCGTGATCGGCGTGGCGCAACCATCCGCCCGCGAAGGCCAATCGACTGAGAACACCACCAGTGTGCGGCAAAGCGATACCCGGCCGGGACATCTCCCCACCTGAGCACGTCGTCCTCGCGAACCCCACTCGCCTCACCCACCGACACGAAGAGACCGAGCCAGTCCAGTCGGTGGGTCGTCCTCGGCGTGGCGCTGAGCAGAACAGCTGTGGCGGCCCGGCCGCCACAGCCTCAGTTTCGAGTCGGTTAGCTCGCCATGTACTTCGCGATGGCGTCAGCGGGAACGTGCAACAGGACCGTGCTGGCGCTGGCATCCGCGTTGAACTGCACCATGTCCCAATCACCGAAAGTGTTGTGGTACTGGTCGAAGTCCTCCGGTCCGGAAGCCCCTTCGAAATTGATCTTCGTCCCAGCGTTGAGGAGCCTTACGCAGTCCGCGTAGACGTAGCACTTTGTGCCCGGCGGGTTGCTGACCTTGGTGATGTGGTCCACCCAGACCTTGCCGTCTGTCGTCTTGGCTTCGGTCATAGCGAGCGCCGCGATGATGATGGCGTCATAGGTGTTCTGCGAGAGCGGGAGCGGGCTGGTGGTGTTCCAGGCGGCGTTGTACTCATCCACGTAGTGACCCCACGCGGGACCGCTGGGCGGGGCGCCCGCCACGCCGACCAGGTACTTGCTGGCGAGATCGAGGCCCATCGCCTTCGCGTAGTCGACGGTATTGCCCGTGTCGTCGCTGACCATCGGGATGTTCAGGTGGCCCAGCTCCTTCATGTTGGCGAACAGCGTTGACCCGGTCTGGGGATCGGTCTTGACAAAGACGACATCGGGGTTGGTGGCGAAGGCCTTGGCCACCTCGGTGCGGTACGAGCTCTGGTGCAGAGCCAGGTTCTCGGTGTCGAGGATGGTGCCGCCGTTGGCGGTGTAGAACTTCGTCACGTGGTCGCGCTCGTCGGCCGCGTCAGAAGTGGTCTCGAAGAACATGACCGCCTTCTTGTAGCCCTTTTGGATCGCGTAGTAGGCCATCGCGGCGGTCAGCGTGGTGTCCGAAGCGCTCGTCCGGAACACGTACTTGTACTGCATGTGGTCCATCTGGGAGGTCCCGCCTTCCATGAAGTCGACAAGGTGGGCCGGGTCATAGAGCTTGACGACGCCCTGGATCTCGAGCGAGGACGGTCCCGCCATGAAAGTGGGGTTCTGGAGCAGGAGCTTGTGCCAGGCCGTTACGGCGTCGACGGGGTCTCCACCTGTGTCGGCCAGGGTCTCCTGGAGCGGCCTGCCCATGACGCCGCCATGATCGTTGATGTCATGGACGGCGGCGGCGGCTCCGTGCTGGAACCACTGGCCCACGAACGCCTCGCGGCCCGATATCGGGAAGAGCTCCGCCATCACGATCGGCGACGTGTTCGTCGAACCATTGGAGCTGCCTCCCGTGCTACAGGCCGCCGCCATCGCCAGAACCAGGGCCCCGAGCGCTACCGTTGCCGTTCCCCTGTTGATCATCTGCACTTCTCCCCTAAACCGACTCGTTTCCCAGTCCGTCGCTACTCGCCCTCGTTGACTTTACTCTCAGCCCGCGATTTCGGCCTTGGTCGGCCCCTGCCCTCCGAGGAAAATGCCGGGCAGGTCCACAAGCCCGACCTCGTGAGCTGTTCCGTCCAACCGGTTCTCTCCCGCCACAAGCACGTAGACCCAGTCTGCGTGGGTGACCGCCAGGTCCACGTTCTGCTCCACGACCACAACAGCTGTGCCGAGGGCCGCGACCCGGCGGATCTGGTCCCAGACGATCCCGGTATAGGCGGGAGATAGGCCGGCTGTAGGCTCGTCGAGCAGTACGACCTTCGGTTCGAGCATCAGCGCGCGAGCCATCCCCAGCATGTTGCGCTGGCCACCACTCAGGTTGCCAGCTTTCTTCGACCTCGCCGTTTTGAGGTCCGGGAATATCTCCAGGACCTCATTGGCCCGAGCCCGCACTCCTTTCTTCAGGGTGTAGCCGCCCATGTCCAGGTTCTCCAGGATGGTCAACGAGGCAAAGACGTTGATCACCTGCGGAACATAGGCCATGCCGTTTCGCGCGATCCTGAAAGCCGGCCAGCCGCTGATGTCCTCGCCGGCCAGGAGCACGCGTCCCGACCGGTTCCGAAGCAGCCCGAACACCGCCTTCAGCATGGTGGACTTGCCGGCGCCGTTCGGACCGACCATGGCCACGACCTTGCCCGGCTCCGCCTGCAGCGTCACGTCACGGATGACAGGAACTTTGCCGTAGCCCGCCGTGATGCCCTCGGCCACCAGCACGGCTGGGCCTCGTTCCGATCGCTCTCCCGTGGTGGTGGCCTGTGCCTGTGGCGCCGGTTGAGCCGGTTTGGTAAGGGCACCTCCGAGGTAAGCCGTGATCACCTCCTCATTCCGGCGAAGATCGGCCATGCGGCCGGTGGCGAGGGTCCGGCCCTCCGCCATGACGACGACGTGGTCGCAGATCCGTTCGACCACGTTCAGGTTGTGCTCGACCATGAGGAAGGTGATCCCGGCACGGCGGAGTTCCTGGATGTGCTCCTCCAGCCGCACGATCAGCGCGGGATTGACGCCTGCGAACGGTTCGTCGAGCACCATGAGCTTGGGTTTGCCCATCACCGCTCTCGCCAGTTCGAGGAGCCGCTTCTGGCCGCCACTGAGATTGCGTGCGTACTGGTCGCGCGAGGCGTAAAGCCCGAAGTTCTCCAGCTGCGTCAGCGCCAACTCGACGAGAGTGCGATCCTGCTTCCTGCCAACGGAGGGCCTGAATACGGCGTTGAAGAGCCGTTCACCAGCCTGGTCCGGCGGGGGCACGAGCATGTTCTCCAGGACGGTCATGCCCCCGAGCTCTCGCGAGATCTGGAAGGTCCGGATGATTCCCGACCGGGCGACCCTGTGGCTCGGCCAGCCGGTGATGTCGACGCCATTGAAGGCGATACGTCCGCCCTGGGCGCCGAGGGCACCTGAGACCACGTTGATGAGCGTCGTCTTGCCGGCTCCGTTGGGACCGATGAGCGCCCCGATCAGGCCTCGCTCCAGCGTGAAGGTGCTTCCGTCCACCGCCTTGACTCCACCAAATGCGCACGAGACGTTGGTGACTTCGAGCATGATCTCAGGCGTCAAGCTGTACTTCCTTCCCGGTCGGTTTGGCGGGCCACCTGAAGCGGGCCTTGATTTCGGGAAGAATGCCCTCAGGCCTGAACCAGAGGACGGCAATGAGAAGGGCGCCGACGATCATATTCCGGATCGCAGAGATGAGGACCGGATGGTCGGGGATCTCGGGTAGGAAGCGGGTTGCCTCCACAAACAGCACCGGGACCAGGAATGCGCCAAGGAGCGCACCCCAGTTGTTGCCGCGGCCTCCGACGAGGAGCGCGGCCCAGATGACGAACGTCTCGCCCGCCGTCCAGCCACCAGGATTGAGTGCGCTGATGAAGCCGATCAGCAGCCCGCCGGCGATCCCGGCATACAGGGAGCCGATCACCATCGCAATCATCCGAAAGCGGTAGGTGTCCTTGCCGAAGGCGGCGGCCACATCGCTGTCCTCCCGGATCGCCCGCAGCGTTCGGCCCAGCGGCGAATTGTAAAGGCGAAACGCCACGAGCCCCAGCACCAGCATCACGAGCCCGCTCAGCCCCACATAAAAGAGGATGTATGTGTTGGGGTCGAGGTTGAGCAGGTCGTTGAACGGATAGGGCACACCGGCGATCCCGTCCCCGCCGTTGAAAACGGATGTGTTGACGTTGACAAAGTCGTAGACGATCGCCCCGACCGACACGGTGACGATCGCGAGGTAGTCGCTGCGAAGCCGGCGGAGGGCGACCAGGCCGACCAGCAGGCCGAGCACGCCGGCGGCGAGCGCACCGAGGAGCAGCGAAGGGATGAAGGGCCAATTCAGGCCGAGGACGTAGCGCATATTGGAGTCCGAGGTCGGCCTGCCCATCATGGCGACACCAGTGAAGTAGGCCCCGATCGCGAAAAACGTGATGTAGGTGAAGTTGAGGATGCCGGCGGAGCCGAACTGGATGTTGAGGCCCCAGGTGAGGATGGCGAAGATGAAGAAGTACACCGTGAGCGTGGCGAGGTAGTAAACGAGGGGTCCCATGGCTAGGAAGCCTTCCCAGCCATGCGGATCAGTCCCTGCGGCCGGAGGAGCAGCATGAGCACCAGCAGCGCGAAGGCGACGTCGTTCTTGTACGCAGAGTTGAGAAAAACACCCGACATCTCGGTCGCCAGCCCGATCACCAGTGCACCAAGGATGGCGCCGTAAGGCGAGCCGACGCCGCCCAGGATCACCGCCGCGAAGATGACGAACAGGAACTCGCCGCCGAACGAAGGCTGGAAGCTGGTCAGGTTGATGGCGAGCACGATCCCGGCCAAGCCGGCGAGGCAGCCGCTGACCAGCCAGGTGAAGCTGGTGATTCGGTCGGTGTCGATCCCGCTGACCTGCGCGAGATCGACGCTGTCGGACATGGCGCGCATAGCCTTGCCGATCTCGGTCCTGGTCAGCAGCAGGTGGAGGGCGAGCATCACGACCACCGCAATCCCGATGATCGTGAGCTGGTTGGCGGTGAACAGCATCGGGCCGACCGAGAACGGTTGCTGGCGAGGAACGTCGAGGCTCACGAAATCCGGCCCCCAGATCGCCAGCACGAGGTTGCTGAGGAAGAGTGACAGGCCGAACGTCACGATCAACAGGAAGAGGAGAGGTTTGCCCTTCTTGGTGAACGGCCGCAGAAGGAACTGGTTGGTCACGAGCCCGAATACACCCGTCAGAAGCGTGGCGATCAGCATCGAGAGCCACACGTTCAAGTGAAGCCAATGGTTCAGGGTCCAGGCGAGGTAGGCCCCGACGGTCAGGAACTCTCCATAAGCGAAGTTGATGTAGTTGGTGACACCGAACTGGAGCGACAGGCCGACGGCCGCCAGCGCCAGGACCGACGCCGTGATGAGCCCGAATCCGAACGACAGGAAGAGAAGACTCATGGGGCTACCTCCTCACATCGGCGCGCGGTCTCAACATGCTGCGGAAGATCCAGCGAGACCCTCCACTACCACCTGCTCAACCTCTTCGGGGGTGAGCCCCAACTCGGTCAATACCTCCGCATTGTGCTGGCCTAGCGTCGGGCCGGTGTGACGCACCCGTCCAGGCGTGGCGCTGAGCTTGGGCGCCACATCGACCATATGCATGGGTCCCAGGACAGGATCATGAACCTCGACAAAACTTTGCCGGGCACGGAAATGGGGATCGGCGTACACAGACGGCAGGTCGTAGACCGGCGCGAGCGCGACCTCGGCCTCTTCCATGAGCGAAAGCACTTCCGGACGGGCGTGCTCGACCATCCATCCGGCGATGATCTCGTCGAGAGCCTCGATGTTGGCGACACGCACGTCGTTGGTGGCGAATCGTGCGTCGTGCAGCAGCTCGGGCCGGCCTATCGCTTGCATCAGGCGTTCGAAGATCGATTGGGCGCTGGCTGAGAGGGCGACCCACTGGCCGTCTGCGCAGACATAGCAGTTCCGCGGGGCGACGTGAGGAATGCTGTTTCCTGTTCGGGTCAGGTTGTGCTGGAGCTGATCCCAGTCGAGGAGCGATGGCTCCATCAGCCTCAGGAGCGGCTCGTACAGCGAGAGGTCGATCACCTGCCCCTCCCCGCCTCCGGCGTCTCGATGGTAGAGCGCAAGCATCACGGCGAACGCACCGGTGAGCCCGGCCACCCCGTCGGCGAGTGGTAAACCGGGCAGGGTAGGAGGTCCGTCCGCTGCGCCGGTCATGTGGCTGAACCCCGACATGGCCTCGGCCAGGGTGCCGAAGCCGGGACGATCTCGGTACGGGCCAGTCTGCCCGAAACCCGTCACGCGAACGATGATCAGCCCGGGGTTGACTTTGCGGAGGGTGTCCGGCCCAAGGCCCCAGCGCTCGAGGGTCCCCGGGCGGAAATTCTCGACCAGAACATCGGCCGTCGCGAGGAGCCGCCTCAGGACGGCGGCCCCCCGAGGCTTGCGGAGGTCGAGCGTGATGGAACGCTTGTTGCGTGCGAGCGACTTCCAGAAAATTGGCTCGCCGCTCTTCTTGGAGCCCCATCGACGCTGGTGATCGCCAATCCCTGGCTGCTCGACCTTGATCACGTCGGCACCGAACTCACCGAGATAACAAGCGATCCACGGTCCAGCCGCGAGGGTCGCGATGTCGATTACGCGCTTGCCGGCCAACACTTGAGGGGTCACAACAAATTACCTTCAGCGGAGCCGATGAACTTCATTGTGCTTGTGACATTTACTGCCGCTTGCGCTCAACTCAACCTCGGTTCCCGCCTCGCCGAGTCCCCCGGCGGAGCCGCCGCGACGCGGGCAAGCTGGCGACGACTCTGGGTCAAAAACACTTCCATCGTCCCGAAGGATGTGACGTGGCCTCCTCCGGTGCCGATCATTTCCTGGGTCTTCCGGCCCACGGACGCTATCGCGTCCTGGTCGATGCCCGTTCCGATACCACACGACTCGAACAAGTACACGAGGTCCTCGGTCGCGACGTTGCCCATGCCGGTCGTATGGATCGGCATCGCGATGCCGCCCCCGATTCCGCCAACAGACCCGTCGAAGCTCCTGGCCCCAGCCTGGTAGCCGGCGAATGCGTTGGCCAGTGCCAGGCCGGCCAGCGTGTGCAGGTGCAATCCGACAGTCACATCCGGCCAGCGCTCGAGGATCCTTCGGCAGCGATCGGCGACCAGCGTCGGCCAGGCGAGACCGATGCTGTCGGCCAGACTGATCTCGGTGATTCCGAAACCCACGAACCGTTCCACCAGCGCCATGACGTGATCTTCCGGGATGAGACCTTCATAAGGACAGACAAAGCTGGTGGCGATCCCGACGGACACCACAGCGCCCTGGCGGGCGCCCAGTTCAGCGATGCGCTCGATTTCCCGGACGTTGTCGTCCACTGTCATGTTGGAGTTGAGGCGTTGGTAGGTCTCGCTTGCCGCGATCAGGCAGGCGAGCTTTGGCACCTTGACCGTCAGGGCGCGCGCGGCGCCCTTGTAGTTCGGAACCAGGGCGCGCAATCTGGCGCGCAGGTGGAGCGCGAGCGCCGCCTCGGCGACCGCCTCCGCGTCTGCGAGAGCCGGGATCACCTTGGGATGAACGAAGCCGGTGATTTCTATCTCGCTAACGCCTGCTTTGTCCAGCTCCTCGATCACGGCGACCTTCTCCATGGTGGAGGGCGAACGCAAACCTGATTCGTGCAGTAACGTCTGCAACCCGTCCCGGGGGAAGACGTCGACTATAGTGACCCACCCCCCACCTGGAGCCATTGGGGAAAGTAAGCTCCGGGGCCGGGCCAGTGTCAAGGCGTGCTCTCGGCCTGGTCGCGTTCGAGCTCCCTCGTCGGCGATCCGCCATCCCGAGCATCTCACTCACCGCAGCGGGTGCTTTCAGAGAGTCTGGCGGGGCATCGTAGACACTTTCGAACCCCCACTTGAGTCTAAGCTCACCATCGTGGCCAGCCTCCGTCGAGAATTGGTCGGGACGTGGCGCCTGGTTTCACGCCTTGATCGCGCTCAGTCGGGCGAGCTGGTTGACGAACCCGGTTTAGGCTCCGACCCCCTGGCGCTGCTGTTTTTCGATGCTTCTGGGAATTTCGCCGCGCAATTCATGAAGCGTGACCGCAGCATCTCGTCCGCGGCACCGAGCTTTACGGGCGAGAACAACACCGCCGCAATCGGTGGCTATGACGCCTACTTCGGCACATACGAAGTGGACGAGACGAGTGGCGACGTACGTACTCGGCTGGTCGCGGCGCTCTCGCCGAGTCACGTTGGAGCGACCCTGATCCGGAACATGAAGATCGCGGACGGGACGCTGATCATCCGGCTGACCACCACCACGGCCGATGGCGCGCACGTCGAGCGAGCCCTCACGTGGGAGCGGGCCGGCTGACTTATTGCGTGATGCCCCGCCTAGGGAGGTCAGCGAAGCCGGAATCATTCCGGTGTAGCGAAGGCGCCGGCTCCGGAGGCGGTGTGGCGGAGAGGGAGAGATTCGTTTTCGAGTCACCCGGCGAATCTATTCGCGAGCCAACAGCGTTCTGGTTGTGTCGGTGATGTTCGCCATCAGCTCGTTGCAGAGCGGGTAACTGACTGCTTTGCGCCGATGAGGGTTCAGATCATTCTTGGTGCCGCGATTCTGCTGGCCATCGAGGCCAGTTGCACCTCAAGCGCCGCCCACACCGGTGTCGTGACCGGAGGAATCGTCGCCTGCGAAGGTGTGCCTGCGCCGAACGCACGACATTACGCAGCGGGGATCGTCACCGTCTTGGGGGGTCAAGTTCGACAGACCAGTGAAGGGCTCGGTTTGCCGCCCAACGTCATCGCGACTGAAGCGGTTGCAGTCAACTCGACTTACCGTTTCACCTTGCAGTCGGGCCGATACGCTTTGCAGGCTCAAGTCCCGCCGTATCACCCAAATGTCGTTGCTTCTGAATGGCCAGTCGACGTCCGGGCAGGCGAAACCGTCAAGGTCGATATTTCATACGCCTGTAGGTGATCGGCGTTAGCGGCCTTAGCCGCGATTACTGACACAAACGAGCCGAGTTTTGGCCGAGATGTTCAGGCGGCAATCTGAGCGTCGGCGATGAGTCCGTCAAGCTGCGACTCGAAGCGATGCCATGAATTGTTGA